>NZ_CP034752.1:3075000-3382500 GCF_004295645.1 Limnobaculum zhutongyuii | reverse complement strand
GCTGGGCGACGGGTCAGTGATTACCTCTGCTCAAACCAACTATTATACCGGTACTGAAGATAAGCTTTATGATGGTGCAGGAACGCTGATTAACCAGGCAGCTAAAGTCACCTCTTCAACCTCGGGTATTTATCATCTTGATGGCAAATTATATGCGGAATCGGGCCTGATTGATCTCAGTATGAAAGACGACAGTCAATTTACCGGTACTACCGCCGTTGGGCAGTATGTTTATAAAGACGCCAGCAATGCCAACGTAACGGACAATCTGGGTGTCATCAATTTGAATATTGATGGTGCAAACAGTATCTGGAATATGACGGGTGATTCTGAACTCACTAACCTTACCTTAACAAACTCCAGCCTGAAGTACAGTGAACCAGCAGTCGGGGGCACTTTTACGCCTAAACTATTAACCGTTGATAACAATTATAATGGTAATGGCAGTACGCTGATTCTGAATACTGTACTCGGTGATGATAGCTCTGCCACGGATAAGATGGTGGTGAAAGGGGATACCGCAGGTCAGACCGATGTTCAAATCAATAATATTGGCGGCAACGGTGCGCTAACCAATGTGGGAATTGAGATTATTACTGTTGCGGGTAATTCTTCCGGAACCTTCAGTAACAGCAAGCGTATTGTAGCTGGCCCTTATGACTATTTTGTACGTTCAGGTAGTTCGATTAGTGGTGCTAATCCTAAAAACTGGTATTTGATTTCTACGATAGAGCCAGAACCAACGCCAGATCCCGACCCTACACCGGATCCGATCCCAGATCCGATTCCGGATCCTGTACCAACGCCGGACCCAACTCCAACACCAGATCCGGAACCCCAGAATATTACGCCATCCTATCGTCCGGAATTTGGCAGCTACATTGCCAACCTGAGCGCGGCTAACACGATGTTTATCACCCGATTACACGATCGTTTAGGTGAAACGCAATATATCGACGCATTAACCGGAGAGAAGAAAGTTACCAGTATGTGGATGCGTCATGTTGGTGGGTATAACAGTTTCCATGATGGCAGCGATCAGTTAAAAACTACCGGTAGCCGTTATGTGATGCAAATTGGTGGTGATTTAGCTCAGTGGAGCAGTGATGGTTTAGATCGTTGGTTGCTGGGGTTATGGCTGGTTATGGAAATAATCACAGCCATACCGATTCAATCTATTATTCATCCAAAGGCAGCGTTGATGGCTACAGTGCGGGGCTTTATGGCACCTGGTATGCCAACAATCAGGACAAAACGGGCGCTTATGTAGATACCTGGGTGTTGTATAACTGGTTTAATAACGAAGTAAGCGGCGATGATATCAATACTGAAACATATAAATCCCGTGGCGTGACAGCCTCCATTGAAAGTGGTTACAGCTTTAAACTGGGGCAAAGTGAAAATGCCAGCTACTGGTTACAGCCTAAAGCACAAATCGTTTGGATGGGCGTTAGCGCCAATGACCGAACTGATGATAATGGTACCCGGATAAAAGACGATACCGATAGTAATCTGATGACCCGTTTAGGCATTCGCGCCTATGCCAATGGCCACAGCCATGTGGACGATGGTAAAGACCGTGAATTTGAACCTTTTGTTGAGCTGAACTGGTTACATAATACCGATAACTATACGGTGAATATCGGTGGTCTGTCTGACTCTCAGCAAGGGGCTAAAGATCTGGCTGAAGTTAAACTGGGCGTGGAAGGGAAGTGGAATAACAATATTACTTCCTGGATTAACGTCGGTCAGCAGTTTGGCAGTAATACCTATCGTGATACTCAGGGTATGATTGGTATTAAATATAGCTTCTAACCGTTCGTGTTTAAAACGGCTTCTGCGGTAATGAAATGTAATCCGTAGAACTGAATAACAACAGCGTGCCTTTTAAAGCACGCTGTTTTTTATGCGTATCAAACGCCATACCTTTTATTTACCGTGCTAAATAGCCCTGAATTTCCGCTTCAACCACCCCAAAAACCACGCTTTTCTATCGTGATATATCCCAACTACTTAACAATAACCAAATAAAAAAACCAGAATTTAATCAAATGATTTAAATAAATATCGTAAATTTTAATATCAGAAGCACATCACAAAATAAGAACTATCCTGTAAGTGTAAAAAAGTATGTTGATATTTATCAATATGTAACCAGTCAATAAGTGGTCAAACTTAGCGCCGTAGTTTGGTACCGCGTTAAATCAAAATAGAAAGTGGCATCGTTGCCACTAACAGAAACGTTTATATAAGCCTCGCTTGAAGGAATTTTTATATGAATACGATGTTCGATACATTTTTTGATAGTGCTCACCAAAAATCGCTTATTACTCATAAAAAACAGGAAAAAACCACAGGGCTAACGAAGTCTGCGGTTGCTTTGGCTATTGCTGCGGCAACGTTATCCATGTCCGGTGGTGCCTCTGCTGCTTATGTCGAAACAGGACAAATTGGCGATAAAACCAGCTGGGAAACCGAGGAGTACAGTAAAGATTGGGGACTGAAGGCCATGAAAGCCTCAAGTGCCTATGCGCTGGGCTATTACGGGCAGGGCGTCAGAGTTGGGGTAATGGACTCCGGAGCGCTACTGTTTAAACATTCCGACCTGAATGGCGATCGCTTTCATGCGGTTCATGCCTCGGGAGTCTACGGTTCTTCTGGCTTACGCTACCCACAGGTAGCAACCGAGGGCCAGCAGGGTGCTTATGAAAAGGGTGAAGCCTTTGATATCACCGGTGAATGGGTATTAGGCCTTAATGACGGACACGGTACCCACGTAACCGGCACCGTCGGCGCTAACCGCGATGGTGAAGGTATGCACGGTGTAGCCTGGGGTTCCGATATTTATGTCGGCAACAATGGGGGCACCGATAGCAACAACTATGGCCCATTCCAGGATTACCAGTACTTCTATACCGGCTGGAAAGCTATGGTGGATGCGGGAGCTGAAGTTATCAATAACAGCTGGGGTACCAATATCCGTATTGTGGACCGGGGCACAACCGGAAGCGATAACGGTAATACCGGCGTTCACCTTCCGGCAGATAACATCAACCAGTCAGAATATGAGTATTTCTATTTCAATAAAATGTATGGTGATAACCCGTCATTTGTTGATGCAGCTTACGATGCGGTAAAAGGCACCTCGGTGGTACAGATTTTTACCACCGGCAACCGTGACTTTGCGAACCCATTCTATCGCGCCCTTTACCCCTATTTTAATCCGGAGGCTGAACAGCACTGGATTGCGGTGGCTGGATTACAACGTGTAACCGGAACCGATAATTACGCCCTCTCTTATACCTGGAACGAAGCCGGTGATGCCAAATGGTGGACGGTGGTAGCGCCGGGTAGTGTGATTTACTCAACAACAGTGAATTCAACCACTGGCGAAGCTGGTTGGGGAAATTCATCCGGTACCTCGATGTCAGCACCTCATGTTGCCGGGGCGATGGGCGTTCTGATGTCCCGCTATCAGGATATGAGTGCGATTCAGGTGCGTGATGTGATGTTTACCACCGCTAACCACCTGAATCCGGACGGCAGCGTATTAAACGGCTGGACGGCAGCAGATGGTGTACCGGATGTTCGTTACGGCTGGGGTATTCCGGATCTGGATAAAGGCATGTACGGTCCGGGTCAGTTCCTTGGTAAATTTGAATACAACATGGCAACTACACCGCTGGATGTCTGGAGTAATGACATCAGTCAAAAAGGGCTGGATGCGCGTCAACAAGAGGATCTGGCGTGGTTGCAAGCCTATCAGGCCAATGGCATTGCTGCCGGTGGTGATTATGAGTTAGGTGATGACTTTGTCGTCAGTGATGGCAATAGCGATCCTACCGATCACATTATCGATCTGGCGGATGCAGAAAAATGGCGTCAGGAATACTACGACAAACGTGCAGCGGCAATTCAGGCCAAAATTGATGCCGGTCTCTATACCGCGACGTTGGTGAAGCAGGGGGCCGGTACTTTAGTGATGACCGGCGATAATACCTATGCTGGCGGTACTACGGTTGAAGGCGGTACGCTATATGGTTTCACTGAATCATTTGGTGATGGCAAAGTGATGGTCAATGGCGGCCAGTTTGGGGTTATTTCCAGTTATAACGACAGCTTTACGCTAAAAGGTGAGCTGACATCAACGGAAAGCCATAAAGCTAATATCGAAGTTAATGCCGGTGGTACCTACGTGATTAGTGCCGAGGAGAGTGTCAATGTAGGTGCACTGACCTTTAATGATGGCTCGATGATTACCGTCGGTTCCACTCGCCGGGACGTATTTAACGATGCTTATTTGCATGGCATTACCGCAACGGGAAGCGTGACGGCAGATACCTTAACCGATGCGGATAAAGCGATAATCACCCCGGACTATGCTTTCTTTAAGACCGATCTGGCGATTTCTGATAACACCATTACTGCCACGTTCGGTCGTAATAATGATGTTTCATTTGCCAGCTATGGTAATCACAGCAACGGTCGGGCAATTGCACGTGCCATTGAGGCGTCAGGGGCTACGCCAGTGGCATCACGCTCAGTCAGTCCTGCCGCTTTAAGCTCTGGTGGTCTCTACGATAAACTGTTAACCGCCACTAAAGATGAGGTACGCAATACCTTCAATTCTCTTGGTAGCGATATGTATCTGAACACGCGCAACGCCAGCATTGTAAACTCCATGACTACCACTCAGGTGATTAAAGATCAGGCTGCGGGTTCTGGTAATGGCCGTAAGGTAGAAATGGCGGATGGTTCCGCTCGTCTGTGGATGGCTGGTATCGGCAGTTGGTCTGAGGTGGATTACGGTCAGTCCAATATGGATGTGGATTTCTATGCGGCTCTGATTGGAGTGGAAGCGGATATCGCCGCCAGTACTAAGATGGGAATGTTCTTCGGTACCGGTTCTACCAAGTTTAAAGGTGGCACACATGGTAAAGTGGACAGCAATGATATGCACCTTGGTTTGTACGGTATCACCAACTTCGCTGAGGTCGCTTCACTGAGTTATGGTTTGATGTACACCCATCAGGATGCGGATGCAAAACGTAATTTAGTGGTGGTGAATGATATTGGCAGCAATTCGGTTTCTGCGGATGCTGATATTGCACAAATCTTCACTGAAGCTGCATATTTGGGGCTGAATACCAGTAGTTATTCCATCGAACCTCATCTGGGCTTCAGTTGGATGCATATCAAATCTGATGATTACACTGAAACTGTCAGCGATATGGCATTTAAAACCAAAGTTGACGATCAGGACCTGCTGGTAACCACCTTTGGCGTTCGTGGCGGCCTGCCGTTTACCGTTGGTGAGTTACCGATGACTGTGAAGGCCGATATCTATGGTATGCACTTCGCCGGAGATAACACCGCAGAGGCTACCATGTATCTTGCGGATTCAGGTGTGGCAAATATCAAGGGCGGTAAACTGTCGACGATGGCGGGAGCCGCGCTGGGTGTTGAAGCACAAATCACCAAGTCAGCTTCATTCGGCGTGTCATATACCGGGGCTTACAACAGCGATATCACCTCAAATGGTGTTTACGCGAAGTTGAAAATTGACTTCTAAAACTTAACCAACCCGATTCACGTATGGAGAGCAAATTTCTGTACGTGAATCATACTTATTGCCTCGTCAGACGCGCTCCGTAGCTAAGTACCAATGGTCTTCCGACCGAGCATCAGGATGATATGAGCAATATCGTTTTTACGGCCGGAATATACACAATTGCTGACGAAGCCAGATGATTCAGTTTTATGTTTTAGCATAGCCAATCGAAGGGAGAGATTGCCGTTGGGGTCGTAGCAGCTTTAGCTGCCGGAGCGCCCCTAGGGAATCTAGGCCCGGAGCACTCCGTAGCTAAGTACAAATGGTCTTCCGGCCGAACACTAAGATGATATGAGCAATATCGTTTTTACGGTCGGAATATCCACAATTGCTAATTTACCGACTTAAACCACTCACAAAGAAAATCAACAAAAACCCTCACCTTTGGCGACAAATGCCGGTTCGACGGCCAAATCAGGCTAAAGCGAGTGGGGCCTTCAATATATTCATCCAGTACGGTACACAGGGTTCCGTTACTTAGTGCTTCAGTCACCATAAAATCGGGAATACAACCAATGCCAAGCCCGCTGACGGTGGCAGAGCGCAACGCATCAACATTATTGCAGGTGATGATATGTTTCATCCGCAATGAGTATTCGTCATTGGGTGTTTTTAATGGCCAGCGCTGCATCCTGCCGCTATTGGGAAACCGGAACCGAATGGCACTATGTTGTTCAAGTTCTTGTGGACTGGTGGGAATCCCATAACGTTCAAGATAGTCTGGTGAGGCACAAAGGCGTAACTGAAATAAATACAGAGGGCGAGCCATCAGACGGGAATCTGACAGTTCACCGCCACGAATGGCCACATCAATTCGTTCATCAATCAAATCAACCATTCGATCGTTAAAGTCCAGCTCTAATTCTATTTCCGGGTAGCGCCGAATAAATTCAGGCAGTGCCGGTAGTAGTAGGTGATAGCTGACATTAGGTGCACTGATACGCAATACCCCTCTGGGTACTTCCTGGGTTTGTGTCAGTGCGGCATGGGCATCATCCAGATCGTCGAGGATCCGGCGGCAGCGTTCGAGAAACATCGCCCCTTCATCGGTTAAGCGAATACTACGGGTAGAGCGCTGAAACAGACGAACCCCAAGCTGCTGTTCCAGCCGGGTTACGGCTTTACCGACTGCCGAAGGGGTAAGCCCTAACGCACGACCTGCGGCAACAAAACTGCCCAGCTCGGCCGTGCGGACAAAAGCGTTAAGTGCAGTTAACCGGTCCATCCTCATTTTCCCTTATTCTGTTTCAATTCGAGCGTTTTATTCCATTATATATGGAAATCAGCGCTGATTATTATTGAATTAGAGAAAGTTATAATAGCAACCCGTTTACAAGGTCGCGGTGGTAAACCATCGCGCAGCAACCAGCCAATCAGCATAAGGAGACTCTCTTGCAAACGCTACTTCCATTCGATCAGGCCGTTCGTGCCCGCCATTCTGTTCGCCATTTTTTAGCTAAACCTTTGGCCCAGGAAACCTTAATCAGTATTGCTAATGATGCTCAACTGGCTCCCTCTAACTGTAATACTCAGCCGTGGAACGTTCATATTGTTTCCGGAGCCAAGAGAGAAGTCCTTAGCCAACGCCTGCTGCAAGCTGATGCACAAGGTTTGCATTCTCCTGACTTTAGTTTTGATATGCAGGCATTTGGTGGTGCTTATGGTGAAAGAAGAAAACAGCAGGGTAAGATTTACTACCAATCCATCGGTATTGCTCGCGACGATCTGGAAGCCAGAAAAGCGGTAGTGAAAAATAACCTGAATTTCTATGGTGCGCCCCATGCGGCTTTTCTGTTTATGCCATCGTTTGGCGATAATGTACGCACGGCCGGTGATATTGGTATGTATGGACAAACTTTTTTGCTGTCGCTGGCTGCTCGCGGCTTAGCCGGTATTCCACAGACCATACTGGGCTTTTATGCCGATACGATTCGTGAGTTCCTGAGCATTTCACCAGAATATAAATTGCTGTTCGGTATCTCGTTTGGTTATGAAGATCGGAATGCTCCTGCCAATCAGTTTAAGATGGGACGCGCACCGTTGAATCAAAGTGTTACTTTTCATGATTAAAATGGGCCCCAGTATTATTGATAAAAGGTAGCGCTGATTAGATTTCAATGACTGGTTTTTCAATAGAATATCTTAAGCTTAATATATACAACCCCCCCATTAATTTTCGGTAGTATTAGTGGGAGGGTTGATATTTATTGTTAACTAATAAAATAGATAGCTGAAACAGGAAAGAGGCTAGCTATAAGGTGTGTATATATTATTGGTGGTGATTGTTTTTATATATAAAATTTTGATTTTTAATTGAATTATTATTCATAAACACTAATTAATAAGATGTTTTTTTAAGTAATAAAATCTGATTTTTTTTCTTTCGTTATCCGGTTTTTATTTGATCTGCTATAACTAAAACATATTAATACTATGGTTTGATAGTTGTTCAAACAGGTTTGATTTTCTCATTATATTGAAAGTCAGGAATGAATCAGACAGTCGATAATTTAAACCTTGTATCTAATATGGTTATTAAAGAAAGAGGCAAGATGCATCACTTAAGTACGGATATTTGTCATTATTTATACTCGTTAGCCGATGAGCAGAATGGTAAGAATGTTTCCCTTATGCTCAATGGTGTACCCACTTTGATTGTGCAAAACAGAGAGGATGCCGAGTATGTTTTACGCCGTAACTATGCGAACTATGAAAAAAATATGGTCTGGTTTAAACAGGCTCTGGGTGCATCGCGTTTTTTTGAAAATGGTCAGATCTGGAAACTACATAAAAATTTAACCCAGCCATTCTTAAATCGTTTTGATGATCAGCAAACGGTTAAACTCGCTATTCATTATGCACAGCAGGGGCTGGCACAGTTAATTAACGGCGGTCGGGAAGGTCAGGTAACGCTGGACGATGGCATATTTCGTAAAATGGCCATGGCGGTATTTCTTGAGAATTTCTTCCCCATTTCGCTGGAAGAGTCCGGTATCAATATTGATAGCATTGCAGAACTGATGGAGTTTAGTTCGGAATTCTCTTTTATACCGGCAGGTACACTGAATACTCAACATCGGAGAAGGTTGGTTAAGCTACGGGCACTGCGCCGTCAGGTTAATGGGCAACTGCAAATATTCAGAGATCCTAAATATACTAATCCGCTATTAGAACGCATTCTTCAGGCGGAAGCCGAGCCGGAAAATCAGGTAGTACTGGAAGATGAACTGATGGCGTTTTTAGCCGCGGGTTCAGAGTCAACGGCGGCGACCATGAGCTGGGTGTGCTATCTGCTAGCTTGCCATCCTGAGCAGCAGGAAAAGCTTTATCAGGAAGTGATGGCTCATCCTCAACCGACTAACTGGCAACAGCTTAGCCAAATGCCGGGGCTGATGACCTTTATTTCTGAAGCGCTACGTCTGTATCCACCAATACCTATCATTATTCGACAGGCGTTAGGCAAGGATAGGATTGGTGACGACGAAATTAGTGAGCAGCAAAATATCATCATTTCATTTATTGGTATTATGCGTAACCAAAACGTATACCAGAATCCGGCTGAACTTAACCTCAGAGATGATGATTACTCTCCACTTAATGATAAAGAGAGCGGCATCGGTATCTCATTTAGCCACGGGCCTCGTATATGTGGTGGTAAAGATTTTGCGCTGGTTGAGTTGGCAGGATTTGTTTATACCTTCCTGAAACAGGCTTCATTTACCCTGACGTCTGATTTACCCCCTCGCTTTTACTGGAAGTCTCAAATGGTCAATCAGGGCGGACAACCGGTTCGGGTTACGCCACGTTCGAATGAGAGAGTAGATATCGTGCCATCATTAGCCACTCCGTAGTATCTAATCTCTGCGGGGTAGGTGGTGAATGGCACTATGTTAATCGTGAAGTGGTAGGTTATATTTTTTCAGCCTAATTTTTCATGGCTGACCACCCGATCAAAGCTCTTGCTGGGTTGGACGGAATAGGATTTCATTAATATCGACATCTTCCGGTTGGCTGATGGCAAAGGCCACCACGTTAGCAAATGAGTCTGCGGAAATAGCCGTTTGGTCATAGAATTGCTTAATGTTTGCCGCGACATCAGCTTCGGTGATGCTGTCTACCAGCTCGCTATGCACGGCGCCGGGAGAAATGATGGTGGTTCGGATATTATAGGGTTTTACTTCTTGCCGTAGCCCTTCGGAAATAACGCGAACTGCGCTTTTGGTCGCAGCATAAACGGCACTTCCCGGGCGAACTTTATGGCCAGCAACGGAAGAGGTATTGATAATATGACCGCTTTTCTGAGCTTGCATATAGGGCAGTGCGGCCGCGATTCCATATAAAACGCCTTTTAGGTTCACATCGATCATGGCATTCCAGTCATCGATTTTGGCAAGCCCCAATAACGAATGAGGCATTAGCCCGGCATTATTCACCATAACATCAATACGACCATATAATCTGATTGCTTGATCAACCAAGGCTTGTACCTGATCCGGATGAGTGACATCGGTTTTTACTGCCGCATCAGCAGGCAAACCCAGTTCTTCGGCCAGCTTTTTCAGCCGGTCTTCACGCCGGGCACCAAGCACCAGTTTTGCTCCATCTTTTACCAGACGCCGCGCCAGTGCTTCACCTAAACCGCTGCTGGCTCCGGCAATAACGACCACTTTACCTTCAATACCCTGGTTCATAGATTCTCCAATATTATTTACTGTATTGCTGATGAGTAACCTGTTCCATCCACTCAACGACGCTGCCGTTCAGGGATTCTGCGATGGCAATATGGGTCATTGCAGTGTCGGGGGTTGCACCGTGCCAGTGTTTAACCCCCTCGGGGATCCAGACGATATCACCCTGATTTATCTCCCGGATTTCACTACCCCATTCCTGTACCCAACCACGTCCCTGAGTGACAATCAGGGTTTGCCCTAACGGGTGCGTATGCCAGGCCGTACGTGCTCCGGGTTCAAAGGTCACTGTTGCACCCCCGATACGGGCGGGCTCTGTACCCTGAAATGGCGCATCAATGCGCACTCTTCCGGTAAAATAATTTTCTGAACCCGGCTGTGAAGGCTGGGAGCCGGCAGGTGTAATTTTCATTTTTCTCTCCAGTTCAGCAAAAGCGGTTGATGTCAGCATGGATAAGATGATGGCGGAGGTAGTTAATAACGACATTCTGATACCCTCCCGCGTTAAAGTTTAGCGGATCAACAGGATCTCGCTTTGCCCGTGGTATAAACCACGGGCATTTATCAGAGTCCGGTCAGCTTTTCTAATGCTTCCGGATAGCGTTCACCCACCAGCTCAACTTTTGCTGCTGCACGCTCGATATCTTGCAGATCGGCGGCACTTAACATGGCGTTAGCTGCGCCAATATTCTCCTCCAGACGCTCCAGTTTGCGGGTGCCGGGAATAGGTACAATCCACGGTTTTTTCGCCAGCAGCCACGCCAACGCAATTTGTGCCGGAGTCATCCCTTTTTGCTGCGCGATATCCTGAATTAAGGTAATCAGCACCTGATTAGCCTTCAGCGCCTGTGGTGTAAAACGAGGCAACGTATTGCGGAAGTCGCTGCTGTCGAGCTGGGTATTCTCATTGATTTTACCGGTGAGGTAGCCTTTACCCAGTGGACTGTATGGCACTAGCCCAATACCTAACTCTTCCAGCAGGGGTAAGATCTCCTGTTCTGGTTTTCTCCACCACAGTGAGTATTCACTCTGTAATGCGGCCACCGGTTGAACGGCGTGTGCACGGCGAATGGTTCCAGCTCCCGCTTCTGACAGACCAAAATGTTTCACTTTGCCCTCTTTTATCAGGTCCTGAACGGCACCGGCCACATCTTCAATCGGTACATTAGGATCAACCCGATGTTGATAAAACAGGTCGATAACATCGGTTTTCAGGCGTTTAAGTGAGGCTTCTGCCACTTTCTTAATATGCTCTGGTCGGCTGTTAAGGCCAATCCATCCCGGGCCGCCGTTAGGATCGGGCTGAAAACCAAATTTGGTGGCAATCACGACTTTGTCCCGCAGTGGCGATAGCGCTTCTCCCAACAGCGTTTCATTGGTATAGGGGCCATATACCTCAGCGGTATCGAAAAAGGTTACACCCAGATCAACGGCTTTATGTAACAGGGAGATCATTTCCTGCTTATCTGTTGCAGGGCCATAGCCAAAGCTCATCCCCATACAGCCTAAACCAAGGGCGGAGACTTCCAGTCCACTATTACCGAGTTTACGTTTTTGCATTTTCTATACTCCTGCGATGAAGGGGTGACTAATCATGTCGGTGATAGAAAGGTAGCAAATGGTTAGCCAGAAGATTAGATAGATAAATATGCATGTGTATATGAATTCAATTCATCAATCGATATAGTGAGTGAACACGAACGGATAAATAGCCGGATGCCATGATGCTAAAAGAGAATTTCAACGATCTAATCTCATTTCTGGTAGTTGCCAGAGAACGGAGCTTTACCAAAGCAGCCGCGAAACTGGGGGTGTCTCAGTCGGCCCTGAGTCACGCGATTCGCGCTTTGGAGGAACGGTTGGAAATTCGTCTGCTAACGCGTACTACCCGCAGCGTGGCACCAACCGAAGCGGGTGAAAAGCTGGTGGAAAGCCTGGGGCCAAAGTTTGCTGAAATTGAAAATGAGCTTAATGCACTAAGAGATATGCGTGAACGTCCGGCGGGGAATATTCGCATTACCGCCGGAGAGCATGCGGTTGATTCCATACTCTGGCCGGTGTTACGCACGTTTTTGGTGGAGTATCCGGATATTCATGTGGAGATCACCGTCGATAACAGCCTGACCGATATTGTCGCCGGACGTTTCGATGCCGGCATTCGCTTAGGTGAGCAGGTAGCCAAAGATATGGTGGCGGTACGCATCGGGCCGGATGTCCGGCTGGTTGTGGTAGCTTCCCCTTCTTATCTGGAGAAGTACGGTATTCCCGCTACGCCACAAGATTTGCAAAACCATCGCTGTATCAATATGCGCTTGCCGACCATGGGCGGGCTCTATGCCTGGGAGTTTGAGAAACAGGGCAGGGAGTTAAAAGTGCGGGTTGACGGACAACTGACATTTAACACCCTGCGCCAGCGGATTGAAGCGGCAGTTATTGGTCTGGGGATTTCTTTTGTTCCTGAAGATTCGGTCAAATATGAAATTGCTAATGGCAGTCTGATTCGGGTACTGGATGAATGGTGTGCGCCTTTCTCCGGTTATTATCTCTATTATCCAAGCCGCCGGCAGCATACCACCGCCTTCTCATTGCTGATTGAGGCGTTGCGCTATAAGTCGTAGATTACTTAAAAATGATGGGTAGTGTCGGTTTGGTACAATCTTATTCACCGCACAAACCATACAGTTAGCGAGTCATCATTAATATGGAGATAGCTCAATGACTGATGTATTTAAAGCCGCGTTTATTTTTACTGCACCCGATGCGGATCCACAAACCAATAGCGAGTGGGTGAAAACGCCAAAGATTCACCTGAAAACTATCGCCGTCAGCAGCTACCAGCAGGCTTGCGATCTGTTAGATGAATTGCATCAAGAGGGGATTAGTGCCATTGAATTATGTGCCGGATTTGGTCATCAGGGTGTGGCGCGCGTGGTTGAGGCTGCCAGAGGGCGGATGCAAATCGGCGTGGTGCGTTTTGATACCCATCCGGGGTTGGGATTTCGCAGCGGAGACAGTCTGGATGAACAGACCGCAATGGCCAATGCTAAACGGGCGTAAGCCAATATGCTGAGGCAAACTGCAGAGCCTTGTAATGCGCTATCCCCGTGGATAGCGCATTACTGGCATTGGCATTTGCCAGCCAGTGTGGCATTGCCGGAACTGTTTCCCGGAACCGGCGGTGAGTTGCTATGTAATTTGGGGGGAAATCTGCTGCTGGATGTTATGGCTGCCGAGAGCGGCATTATGACTAGCCGCTATCTGGTTAAAACGGGGGATATGGTGCTGCTTAGCCCACGCCGTTGCCGTCTGCGGCTAAGTTCAGCCGCAGGGCAGCCAGATATCAGGTTTATTTCGGCGCGCCTGCGCTGCGGTACGGCATTCCCGCTGTTTGGCTTATCGCTGGAAGAACTGAGTGATAATCCGTTATTTTTAGCTGATATTCGATTAAAGCACCCGACACCACTGCTGTTGGGCATTCCTTTTATCAGTCAGGTTCACCGGCTGGAGCGCTGGTTGGTACAGATGCTGGGGGATAGCCTGATGCATCTTCCGCATATGACACTGGCGGCGAATCGTCTCTATTATGGCGAGCATGTCTCTACGGTTCGTGAAGCACTGGCACTCAATCCTCGTACTATGGAACGGCGTATTCGTCACTTTATTGGCGTTGATGCCCGCTACTTCTGCCGCACCGCACGTTTTCAACATACTCTACGCCAGATATTGGCCGGACACCCGGTGCTGGACAGCGCTCTGGAACAGGGTTACACCGACCAACCTCACTTTATTAAAACCTGTCGTTTTTTTACCGGCCTGACGCCGGGAGAGTTGTTTACTGCTGAGCATCAGGCGTTGAATTATTATGTGACGTTGGAGAATAAGGCAGGCAATATTTAGGCTGGAGTATGTTTCGTCCACTAATAGTACCGAGTTCAAATCATCCACAGTGCAAGTGGCCGAGCAAGGGGCGTTAAAAGGCGAACGCCCCCTGCACCCCCGCGCCTTCGCACACGAATTCAGGTCGCGCTATGAATACATCATTTCATGATGTATTCACCCTTGCGGGCCAGCGCAAGCGCTGTTCAACGCGGTATACCGCGTTGTGGCGACTTCCTTCCTCCTTCGTTCAGCCTTAACGCACCGGCACAGAGCCGGAGTACTCGCCTCATCCATGAGGCTCGGCCCTTTGGGCCAGCACTTCGTGCTGTTCAAAATTGCTCCTGCAATTTTGTCCGGCGTCGCTGTGCCTCGAGCAGCATCCATGCTGCTCGTGCTGGCTTCTCTCAGTCGTCAGCTGAATTCCAGTGCTCTGATAGGAAGGGCAAAAAATAACCCCATAATCTCAACTTATGGCTTAACCCAAAAAGAAAATCACTGTCAGTACCAAAAACAACGGTATCAGTATTCCAAACGACCACTTCATATAGCCGAAGAAGCTCGGCATCTTAATGCCGCTTTGAGTGGCAATACTCTTCACCATAAAGTTTGGTGCATTACCGATATAGGTCAGAGCACCCATAAATACGGAACCCATAGAGATTGCCAGCAGCGTTTGCTGCATTGGCCCCATCAGGGTTGCGGCGTCACCGGCGGCCAGGTTAAAGAACACCAGATAGGTCGGTGCATTATCCAGGAAGCCAGACAGTGCACCGGATAGCCAAAAGTACATGGCATTAATTGGTGCCCCCTGAGGATCGGAAACCAGCGACACTAAGCCCGCCATATGGCCTGCGTGACCGGCGCGTAAAATGGCTAATACTGGGCCAATCGTGATAAAGATACCGGCAAACAGCTTGCCCACCTCGAGGATGGGTTCCCAGTTAAACTGGTTAGCAGAACGGATTTGTTTGGCGGTCAGCATCATCGATAGACCCGCAATCACCAACAGCAGCAGGTCGCGGGTAATGTTTTGCAATTCAATATGCACACCCAGTACGGTGAATTCGATGCCCGGTTTCCAGAAGCCGGAAAGCAGTACGCTGGTCACCACGCCAAACAGCAGAATAAAGTTAACTTTACCGTAGAGGCGTAGCTTAGAATCTGGCGTTGGGTCCTGTGGCTCGATCTCATCTTCACGTTTGTAGTAATAGCTATCTACCAGATAAAACAACGTCAGCAACACCAGAGTACAAATCAGCACCGGCATTAGCATGTGTTGTGCGGTCCAGAAGAAATCGACCCCCTTCAGAAAACCGATAAACAGCGGCGGATCCCCCAGCGGGGTCAGTCCACCGCCAATGTTGGCGACCAGGAAGATAAAGAAAATGATCACATGGACCCGATGCTTACGGTTGTCATTGGCACGAATCAATGGACGAATCAGCAGCATGGCGGCTCCGGTGGTTCCCATTAGTGACGCTAACAGCGCACCAATCGCCAACAGCCCGGTATTCAACGCGGGAGAACCATGCAGATTGCCTTTCACCAGAATGCCGCCGGAAACGGTAAACAGTGAGAACAGCAAAATAATAAACGGAATATATTCGGCAAACATCGCATGGGCAACCAGCCCGACGCTGTTATCCATGCCAAAAGTCATCGCAAACGGAATCAGGAACAGTACCGACCACAGGGCGGTAATCTTACCAAAATGGTGGTGCCAGATAGTCGGAATCAACAGTGGGCATAAAGCGATAGAGAGCAAGATACCAACAAACGGGATCCCCCATGCCAGGCTGAGGGTTGAACCGTCGATATCTGCCGCAAATCCGGCAATGGGCGTGAATAGCCCAAATAAGAGGCATAATAATTTTAATTGTGATTGATGGGACATCCGATGTTACTCCGATAGCGGACGAAATTAATTTTAAAAATAATCAAATACGGCATAAACATTTAGCTATTTTGCTAATAAAATAGCGCAGTTTTATTTTTTATTAAGAAATGCGCTGAGTTTGCAACAGAAAATCATAAAATTTATGGCTTATTTTTGACAACTCTTTATCTTTTTTCTTAATGATATAAATTTCACGGATAAGATTACCTCCGCTAATAGGCTTAACTAAAATATCCGGATGCTGAAACATATATAATGTTAATTCAGGAAGAAAGGTAATTCCGGAATTAGAGAGCAGCAGGCCAAATAAAGTGCTTAATTGTTCTATTTCAATATATTCAACGCTTTCATTATTAATAACATCAACATGCAATGATTGATAAATACTGGTAGTTGGCCCAAATCGAATGATAGTGTTGTTATGGCAGATATCCTCTAACGTAATGATCGATTTTTTTGCCAGGGGTGATTCTTGTTAAATACGATAAAGTACTTCTCGGTATGAATCTTATGGCTTTCAACGTTTGGGTCTTTGGGTAAAAAGCCAACCACGCCCAGCTCCACCGCCTCGTTCGTTACCGCCGAAACGCAATAGTCTGACGGTAAATCCTTGACTTCAAAGGTAGCTTTAGGTTCAACCTGATTAAAATATTCAATATAATCCGGCAACAGTTTAACGGTAATCGAAGGTAGTGCAGCAATGGATATTTTGAATTGCTCATTATTAATATGGTCATGCCAACGCGACAGACCCAAATTAAATTCGCGCATCATATCGGCGGCAATACTCTGGAATACGATACCGTCTGCGGTGAGTTCAACGCGTTTAGTATTGCGGTCAAATAGCCGTACGCCCACTGCCTTCTCAATAGAGTAAATCAGGTGACTAAATGCCGGTTGCGAAAGGAATATGGATTCCGCCGCACGGGTGAAGTTACGGTGTTCGCACAAGGCTAAAAAAGCCCTAAACTGTTTGATTGATAAATTCATAGGCGTTGTTTTCTCCTGGGCGCTATTATATATGCTATCTGCCTTTCCTGTATTGTGATGAGCGCCTCATTCCTATTTAATCAACCATTCATCTTTTGGATGTCACTATTTGTTTATTGAATTTCCCTGTTTTTTTATTACCGCTAGTATGGTGGAAACAATAATGGATTAAGCCCGATATTTATTTACCTCTAGTTTCCTCATAATAATAAGGATAGGAGATCATCTATGATCGCTTTGTTTGGCCTACTGACTATTCTTGCCGTACTGGCAGTAATAATGACCAAGAAAATGTCCCCGATGGCGGCACTTATCGCCATTCCTATCGTCATGGCCCTGCTGGCGGGCTTTGATGTTTCTGCCGTTAATAAGTTTGCGGTAGGGGGAGTAAAAAATATTGCACCGGTTATCGGTATGTTTGTGTTTGCTATCCTGTTTTTCGGCATTCTCACCGATGCCGGCATGCTGGATCCGATTATCGATAAAGTATTAAAAGTGGTTGGCAATAAGCCGTCCCGTATTACGTTAGGTTCGGCAGTGCTGGCCTCTATCGTTCATCTGGATGGTTCTGGCGCGGTGACCTTTCTGGTGGTTATCCCGGCAATGTTGCCGCTGTATAAGCGCCTGAAAATGGACCCTCGGGTTCTGGCCTGTTCTGTGGCTATGGCGGCAGGGGTTTGTAATATGCTGCCGTGGGGTGGTCCAACCTTGAGAGCCGCTTCATCACTGCAAATTCCGGTAATGGACCTGTTCTTGCCGGTATTACCGGTCATGCTGACCGGCCTGACCTTTGTGTATGTTTGCGCCTGGCTGTTGGGCAAACGTGAAGAACGTCGTCTGGGCTATAGCAAAGGTATGGCTCCGACAGAAGAGTATCAGCATCAGGGTACGCAACTGACGGATGAAGAGCTTGCTATCCGCCGTCCACACCTGTTTCTGGTCAACATTGGGCTGGTGATTATTGTTCTGGGTTCGATGATCAGCGGTAAAGTTGACCCGATTATCTGCTTTATGTTGGGTACCATTATTGCGTTACTGATTAACTATCGTAAACAAGACCAGCAAAAAGCGCGTATTGACGCTCATGCCAAATCGGCGCTGATGATGGCCGGTATTCTGTTTGCTGCCGGTATCTTCACCGGGGTGATGAAAGAATCAGGCATGTTGAAAGAGATGGCATCCTACGTGGCGACCCACATTCCTGCTGAGTCTGCTTCTCACTTCCCATTCATTATCGGCCTGTTCGCCATGCCGTTAAGCATGATCTTTGATCCGGATTCCTTCTACTTTGGCATTCTGCCGGTGATGGCAACCGCGGGTCAGGAACTGGGTGTTCCGGTAATGGAAATGGGTCAGGCCGCTATTCTGGGTCAAATGACCACCGGCTTCCCGGTAAGCCCGTTAACCCCAGCAACCTTCCTGTTGGTTGGTTTAGCCGGCATCGACTTGGGAGAACACCAGAAGTTCTCATTCTTCTTCCTGTGGGCAGCATCAATCGTGATGACGCTGGCAGCGGTAATGATTGGCATATTCCCGATTTAATTAAATAGTCAGATTAGGTGTAGTGATATGAAAACAATAAGAATTGGTGGCGGAGCCGGCTATGCCGGTGACCGTATCGAACCCGCGGTCGAACTGGCTCAGAAAGGTGACATTCAGTATCTGGTATTTGAATGTTTAGCGGAACGCACCATCGCCATTGGTCAGAAACAAAAGGCCGCGGATCCAACCAAAGGCTTCAATGAATTACTGGCAGACCGTATGCATGCAGTACTGCCAACCTGTATTGAGAAAGGTATAAAAATTATTACCAATATGGGTTCGGCAAATCCTTTATACGCCGGAAAACTGGTGGCAGAAATCGCCCGTTCTCTGGGAGCTAAGAAGCTAAAAATTGCGATAGTCAGTGGGGACGATGTGCTGCATATGGCAATGGATAACGATGTGAAACTGGATGAAATTGGCAAACCGATTTCTCAGAGCAATAAACAGATTATCTCCGCCAATGCCTATATGGGTGCCGAAGCCATGGTACAGGCACTGAATAACGGTGCGGATATTGTGATTGCCGGCCGGGTTTCGGATCCATCGCTGTTTCTTGCACCAATGATGTATGAATTTGGCTGGCAGCCGGATAACTGGGAAATGCTGGGCAAAGGCACCATTATTGGTCACCTGCTGGAGTGTGGCGGTCAGATCACCGGTGGTTATTATGCTGATCCCGGGTTTAAAGATGTTCCAGGTCTGGCTCGCCTTGGCTTCCCAATTGCGGAAGTGGACGAGCAGGGTAATGCAACTATCACCAAAGTTGCGGGTTCCGGCGGTAACGTAACGGTAGATACCTGTAAAGAGCAGATGCTGTATGAAATTCACCAGCCGGATCGCTATCTGACACCGGATGTGGTGGCTGATTTCTCCCATGTGACTTTCACTCAGGCAGGACCTGACAGAGTTGAGGTTCGCGGTGGTAATGGCTTTGAACGCACCAATACCCTGAAGGTATCGGTAGGTTATCAGGATGGTTTTATCGGCGAAGGGGAGATCTCTTACGCGGGTCCGGGGGCGGTAGCGCGCGGCAAACTGGCGCTGGAAATTGTGAAAGAGCGTTTTGCCCTGTGCGGCTTTGAGCCGGAAGAAGTGCGCTATGACCTGATAGGGGTTAACTCACTGCATGGCGATACCTTATCCCAGAGCAGCCAGCCTTATGAAGTGCGTGCTCGTGTAGCAGCTCGCTGCGCCACCAAAGCACAAGCGGCCAAAGTGGGGAATGAAGTAGAAACGCTATATACCAACGGCCCGGCAGGGGGCGGCGGTGCAACCAAATCGGTTAAAGAGATTCTGGCGATGGATTCAACTCTGATTTCTCGCGATTTAGCCACGGCCACCGTTGATTATCTGGAGATCTAATCATGAAATTACGTGAAATTGCCCACTCCCGTACCGGTGATAAAGGGAATACTTCAAATATCTCGCTGATTGCTTACTCTCAGGATGATTATGAAACCCTGAAAAATGCCGTCACGGCCGAAAAAGTAAAAGCGTACTTTGCCGATATTGTTAAAGGTGAGGTGGTGCGTTACGAACTGCCTGCCATTGGTGCGTTGAACTTTGTGATGTATGGCGCACTGGGAGGCGGAGTGACCCGCTCTCTGGCGCTGGATATGCATGGCAAAGGATTAAGCTCCGCCATCATGGACATGGATATCTAATCAGCTTTAGTCAACGGCGGTGAGGTGCTCACTGTTATCTGCACCGCCGTAACATCCATTAATAAAGATAGTTAGCACCTGAAATGCCCATCTCAGTCTGAATGGGTAGAGGGATCGCTGTTGTCGTTATTCAGCAGGAGAATAACCATGAATAACAAGTTAATTAATGCCGCAACGTTTCGCGACAGCTTGCGTGATGGCATGACCATCATGTTTGGCGGCTTTATGGGCATAGGTACACCCGCGCTGCTGGTGGCAGAAATTCTCGAGTCCGGCGCGCGTGATCTGACGATTATTGGTAATGACACCGGTTTTACCGAAACCGGTGTAGGCCCGCTGATTGTTAGCGGTCAGGTTAAGAAAGTGATTGCGTCCCATATTGGTACTAACCCGGAAACCGGACGCCGTATGATCTCCGGAGAGCTGGATGTAGAACTGGTTCCTCAGGGCACACTGATTGAGCGTATTCGCTGCGGCGGCTCTGGTCTGGGTGGATTCTTAACCCCTACCGGTGTTGGCACTGTGGTGGAAGAAAACAAACAAAAGATGGTGATTGATGGTGTCACCTACCTGCTGGAGTTACCGCTGCGTGCGGATTTGGCAATTCTTCAGGCGGCGAAATCTGACCGTATGGGTAACCTGCTGTACTCGCTAACGGCGCGTAATTTCAACCCGATTATGGCGCTGGCCGCCGATAAAGTGGTTGCCCAGTGCGACCAGATTGTTGAGATTGGTGATATTGAGCCCGACTTCGTTATGACGCCTGCGGCCCTAGTGGACTACCTTTATCAGGGGGATAACTGATGAATGCGAAAGAAATTATTGCCCGTCGTGTGGCTAAAGAGCTGAAAGATGGTGATGTGGTGAATCTGGGTATTGGTTTGCCCACTCAGGTGGCGAATTATTTACCGGATGATGTACATGTGACATTGCAGTCGGAAAACGGCTTTCTCGGTTTGGGGCCGATAACTCAGGAAGATCCCAATCTGGTGAATGCCGGTGGACAGCCTTGCGGTATGTTGCCGGGCGCCGCTATGTTTGACAGCGCATTTTCATTTGCTCTGATTCGCGGCGGTCATGTGGACCTCTGCGTACTGGGCGGCTTACAGGTTGATGAACAGGCTAATCTGGCAAACTGGGTGGTACCGGGAAAAATGGTGCCGGGTATGGGTGGTGCTATGGATCTGGTGGTGGGCGCGAAAAAAGTGATTATCGCCATGGAGCATAACGCCAAAGACGGCGGCGCTAAACTGCTGCATCGCTGTAATTTTCCGCTTACCGCGCAGGGAAAAGTCAGCATGGTAGTCACCGAGCTGGCGGTATTCAGCTTTATCAATCAGCAAATGGTATTAATTGAAATCAGCAATGACACCACGGTAGATAAATTGCGTGAGCTGACGGAAGCCAACTTTACCGTTTCCCCTGAATTACGGCCAATGCAGGTTAACTGAGGAGCATTAAGATGAGAGATTCTGTTGTTATTGTTCAGGCTAAAAGAACCGCCATCGGTAAATTTGGCGGCACGTTAGCCTCGGTTCCTGCGGTGGATTTAGGGGCGACGACGATTGCTGACTGTCTGAGCAAACTGCCTGACGATCTGAATGTAGATGAAGTAATTCTGGGTAATGTTTTGCAGTCGGGGTTGGGGCAGAATCCGGCTCGTCAGGCCGCAGTAAAATCAGGGTTATCGATTGAAGTACCGGCGTTTAGCGTAAATAAAGTCTGCGGTTCCGGTCTGAAAACCGTTGCGCTGGGAGCCCAGTCAATTCTGGCAGGCTGTAGCTCGGTGATGGTAACCGGCGGTATGGAAAACATGAGTGCCGCACCTTATCTGTTGGATAAAGCGCGTCAGGGTTACCGGATGGGTAACGGCACTCTGGTTGACTCAATGATTAAAGATGGCCTGTGGTGTGCGTTTAATGATTATCACATGGGTATCACAGCGGAAAATATTGCTAAACGTTATGGCCTGACCCGTCAGGAGCAAGATGCGGTTGCTGTAGCATCTCAGCAGAAAGCAGTGGCGGCGATAAGCAGCGGCCGGTTTGCGGCAGAAATTACCCCGATTGAAATCAAAAGTCGCAAAGGCACCATTCTGTTTAATCAGGATGAGTATCCACGCGGTGATACCACCATGGAATCACTGGCGGGTTTGCGTCCGGCGTTTCTGCCAGACGGTACTGTCACTGCAGGTAATGCTTCCGGTATTAATGATGCGGCCGCGGTGCTGGTTCTGATGCGTGAAGATGAAGCCAAAGCGCGGGGTATTCCGGCACTGGCACGTATTCGCGGCTGGGCTTCTGCCGGTGTGGAACCTGATGTGATGGGGCTGGGCCCGGTTCCTGCTACACGCAAAGCGCTGAAAATGGCAGGAGTAGAGCTGGCGGATATCGACCTGATAGAAGCTAACGAGGCCTTTGCCGCTCAGTTCCTGGCGGTAGGTCGCGACCTTGGTTTAGATCAGGAAAAAGTGAACGTCAATGGCGGTGCCATTGCCCTTGGCCATCCAATTGGTGCCAGCGGCGCACGTATTCTGGTAACGCTAACTCACGCATTACATAGCTATGACAAAGGATTAGGTATGGCGACGTTGTGTATCGGTGGCGGGCAGGGTATTGCGATGGTTATCGAGCGAGTTTAGGTTTGTTGCCTCAGGCCTGAATAGTGGTTTGGCGTTGGTCATCCTGATGGTTGGGATGACCAAATGCTTTTTATGCTGGGGGACGCTTTAGTTCAGCCATTTCTCAGAAAACGGATTATATGTAACGTTTATTGCCTCGGCTGGACACTTTTTTCCCTTTAAAGACATAAGGACCATCCATCGTCAGGGTGAGTTCGTCGCCTGTTCGGGTAAGCCATGGTGTGGATTCACTGCCTGCTCTGGAGGTTACGCCAGAAGGTCTCAGGGTAATGTTATCCCGATCAATTTCAATAATACCAATTACATAGGTATAAACCATACTGTTGAAGAAGCCTTTTTTAAATTCAAATGCACAGTCAACAATTTGATCGCCATATTCCATGCGCATGGTGGGCTTGAGTGAGGCGATGGCTACAATACCATTGCTGAGTGCGGAGTACACACTACACACCAGAGCAACTTTCCCTCCCATTAAGCGAGAGATTTCCGGATTAATTTCAACGGTTTCGCATCCCGGGGCTGACACGCTGGCAGTGACCACATCACCAGTATGAAAGACAAAAGGATCGGCATTAAATGCGCCGCTCTTGTCGGGAGCTTGAATAATCGACATTTGACCATCAGGACGAAGAATACCCACTCTGAGATCCAGATCGTCATTATCTTTTCTGCCATCACCATTATCAATCCAGGTTGCACTAACACGGATACTTTTAGGTGCGGCGGCACCTTTAAGTAGTGAGATTTTATGGCTACTATCTGGTTTGGTTAAGGTGACCCGCTTCTTTTCCATGTTCACCGGAGGGGGCGCCGTAACGGCTACCGGCATTGGTTCTTCTACTTCGACACCATAAAAATGACATAATCCGGCAAGCCCGGAGGCAAATCCCTGCCAGACGGCACGGGCTTTGTTCTGACCGTTCCGGACGTACAGTTCCAGCACAATAATTCCTGTTTCTTGTGAGAATATGCCGGGAGCAAACTCCAGCGTGCTACCAGCCGTTAACACCTGAGCGCGCAAATTATTGACGGAAGCGAAGCCGCCGGCGCTGCCATCCTGAGTTAGCGTAATCGCAATTTTCGTGATATTGGCAGGAAGGCGCGAGAGATCGAAATCAATACAGTGAGTTACGCTTGAACCTTGGGTCGAGGGCGAGATAAACGACGCTGCTCCGGAGGCATGGTGCGGAGCATTGAAGAAAACCATGTCATTATCATTAATCACTTTTCCAGAGTCAGTGACCAGAAAAGCCGTTAGATTAATATCAAGATTAGCACCAGCGGTATGGGAGACGCGTACTTGTCCTTTGGCCTGAGAAAGTGAGGTATTCTCACCGGGTTTTAACGATTGAAGCATTAAACCTCTCCTTAAATGATATTCCTTTAATCGGGTGGTATTTTGATATTAATAATAAGCAATTTATTGATTATACATCATAAATACTCAACCCGAATAAATCGATGGTTCAATGCTAACCATTGGCCGTGGTGGGAAAGGGATTATCCCGGCTATCAAAACACCTTCTCTTGCAACACCCACACCGCTGCTTCGACCCGCGATTTAAGCTTCATTTTCCTCAGCAGATGTTTCACATGTACTTTTACCGTGCTTTCAGCGATATCCAGCTTACGGGCGATAAGTTTATTAGATAGCCCCTGTGCAATCAGTTTTAATATTCCCTGTTCACGAGGGGTGAGTTGCTGTATGTCGCGCTCACCAGAAGGTTGGGTGGTACGCAGGCTGGCGGCCAGAATTGGCGTTAACTTTTCACTTAATACCATCTGACCGGTAGCTGCCTGACGCAGTGCTTCCAGTAGATCTTCCGGCTCCATATCTTTTAGCAGATAGCCATCAGCACCACGTTTTAGTGCGGCGACAATATCATCTTCATGATTGGAAACGGTAAACACCACAATACGACCGGATAGCTCTCGTTTACGCAGTAAATCCAGCGTTTCCAAACCGTTCAAACCGGGCATATTTAAATCGAGCAAGATAAGGTCCGGATCGTACTGCTCCGCAAGATCTACACCCTGTTCGCCGCTGCTGGCTTCCGCAATAACGCTCAGGGACGTATCCATACTAATCAACTGTTTAACACCGTTGCGAATCATTGGATGATCGTCGATTAATAAAATAGAGGCGGTCTGGTTAGTCATTGATTGCTCCTGGTAATCTCATCTCGTCAGGCAGCGGGGTAAATTCAACGTTGACTTCAGCCCCTCCCTGCGGTCGATTATAAATTTCAAATTTGCCGTTCAGACTTTTAGCCCGGTCACGCATGATGATCAGCCCATAGTGATTTTGTCGGGCGTGGCCTTCCGGTAGTCCACGTCCATCATCACTGATAAGCATTTGGATAGTGCCCTGATGTTGTTCAAGGTTGATGGTGACCTGTGTGGCGTTGGCATGTTTATAGATATTATTCAGTGCTTCACGGGCGATTTGTATCAGATGAATCGCCTGATGGCTGGGAACCTGATGTAATGACAGACGATAGTTGAGGGTAATCGGAAAGTGTAATTTCTCACTAAATTCCTGAACCGTCGCCTGTAGCGCCGCCAGTAGTCCAGCCTCCGGTAGTTGTAAACGGAAGGTGGTGAGCAGTTCCCTCAACAGCTGGTAGGCGCTGTTCAGCTCATTGCGCATTTCCGTCAGGCGTTTGGCGCTGCTCGTTTCCGGAAAGGCGTTTTCCATCTGCAGACAACTGACCTGAATTTTCAGAAAAGAGAGGGACTGGGCAATAGAGTCGTGTAATTCTCTGGCGATTGCCGAACGTTCTTCCATTAACAGCAGTTGTTGTCGTTGGTGGGACTGCCGCTCCAGTGTCAGTGTACTGGTTAGTTGGTCAATAAGCATATTAAGAAGCTGTTGGTGCTCATCGGTTAATGCAATATCAATCGGGCGCTCAGCTAATATTAGTCCATATTGCCCGTGCTGATCGGCTAAACGCCAACTTAGCGTCTGACGAGGGCCACTGTATCGGGGATGTTTTGCCATACAGGCATGGCAACTCTCCTGACGGCAGTGCTCCGGACGGATAAGCTCGTCATTACTAATCTGTTGAAAATAATTAATATCATTATTCTCATACAGTCTGATTTGCAGGTTATATAACGGCGTAATATTCTGAAACTGATTCAATACTGACAGTAATCTTGAGCAGAGCGGCTGGTTAGTATGTAGCTGCTGGCTGGTGTGATAGAGAAATGACAGCGTCTGATTCTTATTCTGTAGCTCGGCGGTTTTCTCTTTAACACGGCTTTCCAGACTGGAATAGATCTGCGAAAGCTCATCGGACATAGTATTCAGCGTTGAGCCAAGCATTCCCATCTCATTGGTGCTGATGGCATTAAAACGCTGTGTGAAATCGCCATGACCAATAGATTCGGACATCGACAGCAGCTTGCGCCACGGCCGTAAAAAGCGAGTACGTAAATAGTAGACGGCGATGGCCATCACCAATAGTGTCAGGACAATAAAGGTAATTTGCTGATGGCGAATAGCGATCAGACTTTGTTCCGTTTTATGGTCGATGGCCAGTACTAACTCATCCAACTGATGAACGAACTGAATAACCTGAGCGGTGGCTTGTTCAGGGCTGGGTGCCCGTTCTAATTGTGGTCGTAACTGCTGGCGCCAGTAGTTTTTAAGTGCGGTTAACTGTGAGGTTAGCTGTTCCTTTTCTACTGTTTGTTCGAGCATTGGGCTGTTCTGGTCCTGCTCCAACTCATCTAAATAACGTTTGCTCTCATCGTTTAGTGGCACCATGGTCAGAATGCGGTAGCTCTGCATCCGTAGTGAACCAGCTTTATTGATGGCATGGGCATGCCCCTGAATAGCTTCAGCTCTCCAGCTGGAAATCGACATGCTGATAATACCCAGTAGGCCAAGTATCAGTAGCAGCAAAATAACCTGATTCACAATAGAAAAGGGAACAGGGCAACGTTTTTTCACAATGCAATTATTCCTGAATGGATCTACACAGCTTCTTTTTAGACCAAATGTTCACCAAACCACATACCCAGATGGGATTACTCCCAAATAGTTGAGTGGGTAAAAATTGCATTGGTTATCAAACACTCTGGTTTTCAATTTGGTGATAAATAACAGGTTTTCTTTGAATGATGGCATACCCACTAAGTGGATAGAGATATTTACAGGCTAAAATATTACTACAGCCCCTTTGATGTGCATCAAATATAACTGACAAATTGGTACTAGGGTAGCGGCTAAACAGCTTGCAGATTTTTGAATTGAATTCACCTAAAGAGGCCTATATGAATAACCAATCTGCCACTCAATCCCCTAACAATCGGGCATTGATTCAGGACTGGAAACCGGAGGATCCGAAATTTTGGCGAACAACAGGCCGAAAAATTGCGCAGCGTAATTTATGGATTTCTGTTCCCTGCCTGTTATTGGGTTTTTGTGTCTGGATGTTATTCAGCGCAGTAACCATTAATCTGAATAAAGTGGGCTTTCAGTTCAACACCGATCAGTTGTTTATGTTAACGGCGTTGCCCTCGATTTCCGGTGCCATATTGCGGGTACCTTACTCCTTTGTGATCCCTATTTTTGGCGGTCGCCGTTGGACCGCGTTCAGCACCGTGATTTTGGTGATCCCTTGTATCTGGCTGGGGATTGCGGTGCAGGATCTTTCCACTTCCTACAATACCTTTGTGTTGATCTCTTTGCTGTGTGGTTTTGGTGGCGCTAACTTTGCTTCCAGCATGGCAAATATCAGTTTCTTCTTTCCTAAGGAGCGTCAGGGGGGAGCGTTAGGTATTAACGGCGGTTTAGGTAATTTGGGGGTTAGCGTCATGCAACTGGTTGCCCCGTTAGTGGTTACCTTAGCGGTGTTTGGCGGTGCCGGTCAGAGTATTGGTGGTGGGGAAACGCTGTGGTTGCAAAATGCGGCGTTTGTCTGGATCCCGCTGCTGCTGGTTTTTACTCTGGCGGCCTGGTTTGGTATGAACGATCTGTCGGCGGCTAAAGCATCGTTGAAAGAGCAACTGCCGGTGTTGAAGAGTGGACACCTGTGGTTGATGAGTCTGTTATATCTGGCAACCTTTGGTTCATTTATCGGTTTCTCTGCCGGTTTTGCCATGCTGTCAAAAACGCAGTTTCCTGACGTAAATATTCTGCACTTTGCGTTCTTTGGCCCGTTGTTTGGTGCGCTGGCTCGTCCGGTTGGTGGCATGTTATCCGACCGTTTTCGGGGGACTCGGGTGACGTTGATTAACTTTATCTTTATGGCGATCTTCGTTGCTTTACTGTTTACCACCTTACCGGGAGAGGGCAAATCAGGCTCGTTTATGGCTTTCTTTGCGGTATTTATGGGGCTGTTCCTGACGGCGGGTTTAGGTAGCGGTTCTACTTTCCAGATGATCTCGGTGATTTTCCGTTTGATTACGGTACAGAAAGTGAAAGCGCGCGGCGGTAGCGATCAGGAAGCCCAACGTGAAGCAGCGACAGATTCAGCGGCGGCGTTAGGCTTTATTTCTGCTATCGGCGCTGTGGGCGGATTTTTTATTCCTAAAGCGTTTGGTACCTCGTTGCATATGACCGGCTCGGCAGTTGGGGCGTTGGATCTGTTTTTGGTGTTCTATATTGTTTGCGTGGTGATTACGTGGGGAGTGTATGGGAGACGGAAGGGGTAGTGTTGTTTTTTCTGCATTGCATTGATTTCGTCTACTAATGTTGCTTCAGAGGATATTCCGGCCGTGACGGCATAGTGCTTATATTGTCGCTGTGCACGGCCGGAAGACCATCTGTACTTAGCTTCAGAGTGCGTTGGGCCTAGCCCGCTTAGGGGCGCTTCGTTGGCTTACGCCAAGTCGACCCCAACAGCGGTCTCTCCCAACGATAGGCTTTTGTGAACTTCTCGTTTGGTAAGAGTACTTAAAACTACTTCTAATCGTCCCTCTATAAGTGAAAAATCCTCGCTGCATTTCTGACGGGGATTTTCTATTTTTAGCTTTCACCATATCTCTCCGCCTTTCCTCTACCCCCAAATAGTTCACTATGAAATTATTCATGTGGTTTCTGTTAATGAAATTTAAATTTTAATTAAATATCAATAAATTAAATTATTAATCCTTTGTGCCACTTTGGTGGTAGTTACGGGTTTTCCAGAATTTCAAGTGTCAGGCAGGATTGATTAAAGTCAACTTTACTCAAAACGACACGGATAAGATGGGCCCATTCCATAAGTAATGCGTTCTGCATTTTTATCATAACGGCAGCGACTTCAGGCTGTGTTGCAGGAGAGTCCCGGATGAGTAAATTTCTCGATAGGTTCCGCTATTTTAAGCAATTAGGTGATACCTTCGCCGATGGGCATGGTCAGGAGTTGAATGTTAACCGCGATTGGGAAGATGGTTATCGTTCACGCTGGCAGCATGACAAGATTGTTCGTTCTACCCATGGTGTTAACTGTACCGGTTCCTGTAGCTGGAAGATCTATGTTAAAAACGGTTTAGTCACCTGGGAAACTCAGCAAACTGACTATCCTCGCACCCGACCCGATTTACCTAATCATGAGCCACGGGGCTGCCCGCGCGGTGCCAGTTATTCATGGTATCTGTATAGCGCTAACCGCCTGAAATACCCTCTGATGCGTAAACGTCTGATTAAGCTGTGGCGTGAAGCGAAAAAACAATATAGCGATCCGGTAGAAGCCTGGAGCTCGATTGTTGAAGATACAGAAAAAACCAAAAACTATAAGCAAATTCGTGGTCGCGGTGGCTTTGTGCGTTCTGACTGGCAGGAAGTGAATGAGCTGATTGCTGCTGCTAACGTTTATACCGCTAAAAAATATGGCCCGGACCGGATTGTTGGTTTTTCACCTATTCCCGCCATGTCGATGGTGTCTTATGCCGCAGGAACACGCTATCTGGCGCTGATTGGCGGTATTAATCTCAGCTTCTACGATTGGTATTGTGATTTACCGCCGGCTTCACCGATGACCTGGGGAGAGCAAACCGACGTTCCTGAATCTGCCGACTGGTATAACTCCTCTTATATTATTGCCTGGGGTTCAAACGTACCTCAAACCCGCACGCCAGATGCCCACTTCTTTACCGAGGTGCGTTACAAAGGCACCAAGACCATTGCCATTACTCCTGACTATTCTGAAATCGCCAAACTGTGCGACCAGTGGTTAAGCCCGAAGCAGGGTACTGACAGCGCTATTTCACTGGCAATGGGCCATGTGATTCTGAAAGAGTTCCATCTGGATAAGCCAAGCGACTACTTCACAGACTATGTGCGTCGCTACACCGATTTGCCCATGCTGGTGATGTTGGAGCCGCGTGACGAGGGTTACTACGCGGCCGGCCGCTTGCTGCGTGCTGATGACTTAGTGGGAAAACTGGGTCAGGACAATAATCCGGAATGGAAAACCGTAGCCATTAATCAGGCCACCGGTGAACTGACCGCACCGCAGGGTTCTATTGGTTTCCGCTGGGGCGAGAAAGGCAAATGGAATCTGGAGCAGAAAGACGGCAAAAATCAGCAGGAGATAGCATTACAGCTTAGCTTACTGGGTCAGCACGATGAAGTGGCGACCGTTGGGTTCCCTTACTTTGGCGGTATTGAGAACGAAAACTTTAAAAGCGTCGAGTTACAGGAAGTGCTTCATCATCAGTTGCCGGTTAAGCGCTTGCAGCTGGCGGACGGCACCAGTGCGTTAGTCACCAGCGTTTATGATTTGATGATGGCTAACTACGGCATCGATCGCGGTCTGAATGATGAAAACTGCGCTAAAGACTATGACGATGTGAAAGCCTATACCCCCGCATGGGCAGAGCAGATCACCGGTGTTAATCGTCAAAACATTATTCGTATCGCCCGTGAATTTGCTGACAATGCGGACAAAACTCACGGACGCTCGATGATTATTGTTGGTGCGGGTTTAAACCACTGGTACCACATGGATATGCAGTATCGTGGCTTAATCAATATGCTGATTTTCTGCGGCTGTATCGGTAAGAGCGGCGGCGGTTGGGCCCACTATGTAGGACAAGAGAAGCTGCGTCCACAAACCGGTTGGCTACCGCTGGCGTTTGCTCTCGACTGGCAGCGTCCACCGCGCCATATGAATACCACATCATTCATCTATAACCACTCCAGCCAGTGGCGTTATGAAACGCTGGCAACGGAAGAACTATTATCTCCGCTGGCGGATAAATCCCGCTTTAGCGGTAATCTGATCGACTTTAACGTGCGGGCTGAACGTATGGGCTGGCTGCCTTCGGCACCTCAACTGAATACTAACCCGCTAAAAATTGCAGAGATGGCCCGTGCCGCAGGTCAAAGTCCGGTAGATTACACGGTAGATAGCCTGAAGAACGGCAACCTTAGCTTCGCGGCTGAAGATCCGGATAACCCGCAGAACTTCCCGCGTAACCTGTTTATCTGGCGCTCTAACTTGCTGGGTTCTTCCGGTAAGGGACATGAGTATATGTTGAAATACCTGCTGGGTACCGAACACGGTATTCAGGGGATGGATTTGGGCCAGCAGGGTGCCGCTAAACCGGAAGAAGTTCAGTGGCGTGATGATGCCGGAGAAGGTAAGCTGGACTTAGTTGTGACGCTGGATTTTCGCATGTCCAGTACCTGTCTCTATTCCGATATCGTATTGCCGACGGCCACCTGGTACGAAAAAGACGATATGAATACTTCGGATATGCATCCGTTTATCCACCCATTGTCAGCGGCGGTAGATCCTGCCTGGGAGTCGAAAAGCGACTGGGAGATTTATAAGGGCATCGCTAAAAAGTTCTCTGAAGTGGCGGTAGGTCATCTTGGCGTAGAAACCGATGTGGTGACGCTGCCAATTCAACACGACTCGGCGGCTGAACTGGCGCAACCTTATGGCGTGAAAGACTGGAAAAAAGGCGAATGTGACCTGATTCCGGGAAAAACTGCACCGCACATAATGGTGGTAGAACGCGACTATCCAAATACTTATGCCCGTTACACCGCGCTGGGGCCGCTAATGGACAAACTGGGCAACGGCGGTAAAGGCATTAGCTGGAATACCCAAACCGAAGTGGAATTCCTGAAAAAGCTTAATTACGTTCAGATCGATGGTGCAGCCGCAGGGCGGCCTAAAATTGAAACGGCGATCGATGCGGCGGAAGTCGTATTGTCTCTGGCACCGGAAACCAACGGACAGGTAGCAGTTAAAGCCTGGGAGGCGCTGGGCCAAATCACCGGTCGTGATCACCGCCATCTGGCACTGAATAAAGAAGATGAGAAAATCCGCTTCCGCGATATTCAGGCGCAGCCGCGTAAAATCATCTCCAGCCCAACCTGGTCGGGTCTGGAAGATGAACATGTCTCTTATAGCGCCGGCTATACCAACGTTCATGAGTTGATCCCATGGCGCACCATTAGCGGTCGTCAACAGCTGTATCAGGATCATGAATGGATGCGCGCCTTTGGTGAGAGCCTGCTGGTATATCGTCCACCCATCGATACCCGAGCGGCTAAACCGTTACTCAATGCCAAGCCAAATGGCTATCCGGAAAAAGCGCTGAACTTCCTGACGCCGCACCAGAAGTGGGGAATTCACTCCACTTACAGCGACAACCTGCTGATGCTGACGCTGTCCCGCGGTGGTCCGATTATTTGGATCAGCGAAGAGGATGCCAAATCGCTCGGCATTGAAGACAACGACTGGATTGAAGCCTTTAACAGCAATGGTTCACTTAGCGCCAGAGCGGTAGTGAGTCAGCGAATTCCATCAGGCATGACCATGATGTACCACGCTCAGGAACGTATTATTAACCTGCCGGGTTCAGAAATTACCGGTCAGAGAGCGGGTATCCATAACTCGGTTACCCGAGTTAGTCCAAAACCAACCCACATGATTGGTGGTTACGCCCAGCTGGCATACGGATTTAACTACTACGGTACCGTAGGTTCTAACCGCGACGAGTTTGTGGTGATTCGCAAAATGAAAAACATTAACTGGTTGGATGACGAAGGCCACGATCAGGTTCAACAGGATACTAAACGGGAGAAAGCCCAATGAAAATTCGTTCACAAGTCGGGATGGTGCTGAATCTGGACAAGTGTATCGGCTGTCATACCTGTTCAGTAACCTGTAAAAACGTCTGGACCAGCCGCGAAGGCATTGAGTATGGCTGGTTTAATAACGTAGAAACTCGCCCGGGTATTGGTTATCCCAATGACTGGGAAGATCAGGAGAAGTGGAAAGGCGGCTGGATCCGTAAAATTAACGGCAAGCTGGTGCCACGTATGGGGGGGAAAGTGGGTCTGTTAGCCAAAATCTTTGCTAACCCCCATCTGCCTCAGTTAGATGAGTATTACGAACCGTTTGACTACGATTACCAGCATTTGCAAACCGCGAAAGAGGGTAAAGCACAGCCGGTTGCCCGCCCACGCTCTTTGATCACCGGTCAGCGCATGGACAAAATTGAAGGCAGTGCCAACTGGGGCGAACTGTTGGGCGGTGAATTTGAAAAACGCGCTAAAGATCAGAACTTCGAGAATATGCAGAAGGAAATGTACGGCCAGTTTGAAAATACCTTCATGATGTATTTACCACGACTGTGCGAACACTGCCTGAATCCTGCCTGTAGCGCGACCTGTCCAAGCGGTGCCATATACAAGCGTGCGGAAGACGGTATTGTACTTATTGATCAGGATAAGTGCCGTGGCTGGCGTATGTGTGTCACCGGCTGTCCGTACAAAAAAATCTATTTCAACTGGAAGAGCGGTCAACCAACGGTCTGTTCCGAAACCTGCGTAGGGCGTATTCGCTACCTCGGCGTGCTGCTGTATGACGCAGATATGATCGAGAAAGCTGCCTCGGTGGAAGATGAGAAAGATCTGTACCAAAGCCAGTTAGATGTGTTCCTCGATCCTAACGATCCAAAAGTCATAGAGCAGGCGCTGAAAGACGGCATTCCTTTAAGCGTCATTGAAGCCGCCCAGCAGTTACCGGTGTATAAAATGGCGGTGGACTGGAAGCTGGCTCTGCCGCTGCATCCGGAATATCGCACCTTACCTATGGTGTGGTATGTGCCGCCGTTGTCACCCATTCAGTCCGTTGCTGATGCGGGCTACCTGCCGCACACCGGTATCTTACCGGACGTTGAAAGCCTGCGTATTCCGGTGGAATATCTGGCGAACCTGCTGACCGCCGGTGATACCAAGCCAGTGCTACTGGCGCTGAAGCGTATGATGGCAATGCGTCACTATAAGCGTGCCGAAACCGTGGAAGGCCAAAAAGATCTACGGGCGCTGGAAGAGGTCGGACTGACAGAGGCTCAGGCGCAGGAGATGTATCGCTATCTGGCCATTGCCAACTATGAAGATCGATTTGTGATCCCATCCAGCCACCGTGAAATTGCGCGTGAAGCCTTCCCGGAAGCTAAAGGTTGCGGTTTCAGCTTTGGTGACGGTTGCCACGGTAGCGACAGTAAATTCAATCTGTTTAATACCAAACGTATTGCTTCTATTGACGTGACGGCCAAAACGCCAAAAGACGTGGGAGGACAGGAGTCATGATCAGTTTAAAAATACTCTCTTACCTGCTGGAGTACCCGGATCAGGCACTGTGGCAGGGAGCTGATGAACTGCTTGTGGCAACGGCTGAAGCGGATGAGCTGACGGCGGAACAAAAAAGTGCGCTTGCGGCGCTGATCCACTGGCGCTGTCAGGGCAACTTGCTGGACGCTCAGGAAGAGTACAGCAGCCTGTTCGATCGCGGCAGAGCAACGTCACTCTTACTGTTTGAACATGTTCATGGTGAATCGCGGGATCGCGGTCAGGCAATGGTGGATCTGTTGGATCAGTATAAGCAGGTCGGTTTACAAATTGATAGTTGCGAACTGCCTGACCATTTACCGCTGTTTCTCGAATTCCTGTCTGTTTTAGATGAGTCGCAGGCACGGGGTTGGTTGCAAGATATTGCTGCCATTCTTGCACTGTTGGGGGCTCGCCTGCATGAACGTAATAGCGGTTATGGGGCGCTATTTGATCTGCTAACCGAGATTTCCGGTAGCGAAGCACGCAGTGCCAACCTGAAAGAAACCGTTGCGACAGAAGCGCGGGACGATACGCCACAAGCTCTTGATGCCGTATGGGAAGAAGAGCAAGTGAAATTTATTGATGCACAAAGTCAGAATGAGTGCGGCAATTCTGCACAGCAGGCTCATCAGCGGCGTTTTGCTGGTGCCGTTGCTCCGCAATACCTGAGTGTTGAATCAGCCTCGGCGCGCACCGGAGGAAACCCTGTATGAATTACCTGAATATGTTCTTTTTTGATATTTATCCTTATATGGCAGGCACCATCTTTTTGATCGGTAGTTGGATTCGCTATGACTATGGTCAGTACAGTTGGCGTGCCGGTTCCACCCAGATGTTGGATAAGAAAAGCATGCTGTGGGCATCGAATCTGTTCCATATTGGTATTCTGGGTGTTTTTGCCGGTCACTTTTTCGGTATGTTAACCCCACACTGGATGTATGAGTCGTTCTTGCCGCTGGAAGTGAAGCAGAAGATGGCGATGATTGGCGGTGGAACCTGTGGTCTGCTGATGCTGATGCTGATGCTGATTGGCGGAGTGGCATTGCTAAAGCGTCGTTTAACTAACCCAAGGATCCGCGCTACCACCACTACCATGGACATTCTGGTGCTGACTCTGCTGTTGGTTCAAGTGGCATTAGGTTTACTGACTATTCCATTTTCTGCACAACATATGGACGGCAGTGAAATGATGAAGTTGGTGGGATGGGCACAAAGCGTAGTTACTTTCCACGGTGGTGCCTCCGCCCATCTGGAAGGCGTCGCTCTGGTGTTTAAGATCCATTTGGTTTTAGGTATGACACTCTTTGTGCTGTTCCCGTTCAGTCGTCTGGTGCATATCTGGAGTGTGCCAGTGGAATATTTGACTCGCCGTTACCAGTTAGTGAGAAATCGTCACTAACCGCAAGGGTTTTGGGCAATTGTCTCTATCTTGTTGGTAATTGATTCGGTCATAATATCGTATCGTACAGACCCGGCTATATGCCGGGTCATTTATTTCAGATATACCATGCAATGAATACAAATCCATTTATCGCCCGTTGGGGGCGATCCGGTAATCTTTTGTGTCACGGCGAATGGCACATCACCTATCTTGAACGTCCTTTTATTCTGCCGGAAAACCGAAAGGATAAAGACATGGGCACCTACGGCATTTATTACATTATCGATCCGGAAAATGAACTATTTGCCGAGGGGCGGGATGAGGATGACTGGATTCTGGAAAACATCGACTGGCTGGCAGACAGTTTAGTGGATAACGGCTTGCCCATCGATGAAGAACATGTGCGATTGTTCTATCGGGCGATTAACCCACAGGACTGGCGCTGTGGTAGCTGTGCCGGATGCATGTAAAGCTACTGACGCATTGAAGATCTTTTTCTGGTATTACACTCCAGTCGGAAAAAATGAATCAGCTTTTGAGCCACTCATATAACAAAGGATGTACAACCTCAACCGGTAGGATTAGCATTTTTAGGTCGGGAATTTGCAGAACCGGCGCTCATTAGCCTGGTGTATGGTTATGAGGTTCATCATCCCGTTCGCGTGGCACCTGTGGTAACTCCGGAGTTAGATACCATTTCAACCCCGGTGGTGAAGGTTGATTAAACCACTCTGTTACTAAATTATAATTTAAAAATCTAAAAGGTACCCTTGGTGCCTTTTTTTAGTTCTGAATATGTATCCTATTTTGTTTATTTATTCTGGGTAGTGATTTTGTTTATCATTTATTGCTTTTCTAAAATATTGTTATAGTTTATTTTGTTACTATTAATATTTGATAGTTATTAAATCTAAAGTGTTTCTACTGCATTTTTTGTTATTTATTTTTTTTGATTTCTTTTATTTTGCTTATCTACTCTTTATTTAGTTTCAATATTTATCATCATTTTTTTATTTAAGTCGATCAATTATTTTGAGTTTTTATTATTAATCAAGATTAAAATCTTTAGTCACTTTTTTTAGATTGATTTATCGAGTAATTTGTTGTTAAATCAATTTTGTTCGATCTATTGTGTTGGTTTTTTGCTCAATTTTAGTGCTGATGAATTTATTGTTTATGAAGATTATTGCTGGTGTAATACGCTTTATTATTTTTATATAATGTGTTGTTGTTATGTTTTGATTTCTTCTTTCTTTAGCTTATTGGCTAGAGATGAAGGGGTGTTGTGGTGTGCTGTTGTAAAAGTTAACTGTGCATTTTTGTATGTTGATAACCTTTATTGCTAAGAGGTTATTAAAACAATAAAAATTGATTTAATTATTTAATTCATCAGGCATTAAACACCCTGAACGGCACAGTAATTATAGTGATATAGCGTTCAGCAGCAAAATGTAAAGATTAAACGAGTATGTGTTCAGTTCTCACCTGAACGGTGAAGAACTGGCAAGCAAGGCAATTCACGGGAGGTTTATATGGTATGGGATGCATACAAATTAATGACGACACCGGAATGTAAATACTGTGGTCAAAAAGAACATATCCGTAAGCATGGCAAAGGTAGCACCGGTGCACAGCGTTACCAATGTGTAGCGTGCGATAAAACATTTCAACAGAAGTACATCTATATTGCCTATCAGCCCGAAGCGATGGAAGAGATCATTACCCGCTACCAGACTGGGGAGTCTACTCAGGAAATCAGTGAACATATGAAAGCCAATATGAGTACGGTGAAACGATGTCTGGGTCAGGCCGACCTGCTTGAAAAAGCCTGAGCGATAGAAAAATCATAACTTATCTACTCATTGTTTTATTCGCCATTTTGTCCGTTACAGTAAAACAGCAACAATGCCAGTCACCTTAAGTCACTGGCATTGGTTATATACATCCCTTCCTTCCTCTTCACTCATTTCTGCTTCTATTCAGTTTCATTAATCTAATCGCCACTCATTTTTCCCGAATGAAGCAAATTTCTATATTATTAATACCAGCCGTAAGGCGTTGTTGATACCTGAAAGATTAGAGGGTGCAGCAATTATCAATTCACTGTTAGAATCATCATAATTGTTGGATTGTATTATGAATGGAATTTTGGCGCTGAATAAGGATATGGCGATGAGTACATGGTTAATTGTCGACGATCACCCTGCAATCGGTTTTGCGGTCAAAGCAATTCTTGCTCCTTTAGGTGATAACACCATTATCAGTGCGACCGATGGTATATCTGCGCTGGCGCAGATAAAAGAGAAACAGCCGCAGTTAGTGATTCTGGATATCATGCTGAACAAGATGGATGGTCTGCAAATTTTGCAGCATCTGCGTCAGTTAGAAAATCCGGGCAAAGTTATCATCTATACCAGTTTACCGGCAGAAACCTATGCTGAACGCGCATGGCGTGCCGGAGCCAGTGGCTTTTTTGGTAAAGATCAAGACATCAGCCAACTGGCTTCTATGTGTCAGTTGGTATTACAGGGCTATCACTGCTTTCCTGATTTTATGACGGAAGCTTTACAGCGAGTCGTAGAGCCGGAAGAAAAAGATAAGAGTGCACTGGCGCGCTTGTCTGACCGTGAATTAACCGTTTTACGCTACCTATCCGAAGGATTAAGTAATAAAGATATTGCTGACAGGCTAATACTCAGCAATAAAACCATCAGTACCTATAAGTCGCACCTGATGGAAAAATTGCAGTTAAACAGCGCAGAAGAGCTGGTCACTTTTTTCGATAATCATTCTGTCAGCGAGCCGCCTGATGAAGCTCAATAAGTTATTTTTTATTCTATTACTCTGGTGTTTTACGGCGCTGGCAGACGAACCCCCGGCATTTCGGGAAGTGAATCTGGTTAGTCGGGAGCAGGTACAGTTACCTGAGCCGACGCTGAATGGCAGCGACTGGCAGTGGCTACGCCAAAAACGCACTCTGGTATACGGTACCTCAGCACCCAATTACCCTCCTTATGACATCACTTCCGGCGTACAGGATTACGGCGGTATAAATGGTGACTACCTTGGTATTATTGCCTACACCCTTAACGTTCAGATTCGTGTGCGCTACTACAATAGTGAAGCATTATTGATGCAGGCGTTGGCGAACGGTGAAGTTGATTTGATTGGTAATGCCGGTAGTGAAGAGGCGAAAAAATATAAGCTATTGCTGACTCTGCCTTATCTGACGGCGGTGCCAGCGTTGGTGGAGCGTACCGACAGCCTGCTGCATGATAAACCGCCACAGAGAATTGCCATTGAGCGGCTTTACAGCAGCCGTAAAGCATTAACTGGCCGCTATTCCGGTGGCTATCAGGTTTATGATTCTCCAAGGCGTGCGCTGGAGGCCCTGTCATTTAACAATCTGGATGCCTTTATTGGTGATGCCACCTCGGCTCAGTATCTGATTAACCAGTCCAATCTGAATAATTTACGGTTGCAGTTGTTGCCTCAGGAAGATGTTGATGGCTTTTCCTTCGCGGTAGCGGGCAACAATACCCGACTGGTAAAAGCATTAAATTCCGTTTTGACTATTATTCCTGACCGCACCAATGCGACCATTCAAAGCCGCTGGAGTGGCGGAAGTCCGGAAACCACTAGCGCTCGCCATTTGTTGTTTACCGCGCTGGAGCGCAAATGGATAGAGGAGAATCCGACCGTACGGGTGGTGGTAAACGATGATTTTCCTCCGTTGAGCTTCTTTGATGCTCAGGGCGATTTTCGCGGGCTGACCGCTGATATCATGGAAGAGATCACCAACCGAACCGGGCTAAAGTTTGACGTGATTCGAGCCAATACCCTGCGCCATTCGTTGGAGGAGGTCAAATCGGGCAAAGCGGATGTGGTCGCTGGCGTCACGCTTGATACCGTCTGGCCTAATGGACTTTTAACCACGCGCTCATACCTGTTTAGCTCCTGGGTGCTGGTCGGGCATGAAAAACAGCAGGATGAAGCGGAGTTACGGCAAATTGCTCTGGTTAAGGGGCATCCGCTGGAGGCGTTTTTGAAACAGCAGTACGCCACAAGCCGTATCTTACCGGTGGATTCACCACAGGATGGCATCGATGCTTTAATGGCTGGCAAAGCGGATGCCTTAGTACTGCCGATGATTAGCGCCGATTTTCTGCTTTCTCACGACCAGATGGCTGACTTAAAAATTATCCGTGGTTTAGAAACCGAGCCGGCGCGCTTTGTAATGGGAATCTCAGAAAATGAGTATCCACTGGCGACCATTCTCGACAAAGCGCTGTTGAATATTCCGCCGGAAGAGATGCATGCCATGACTCGTAATTGGTATAGCAAAGCCTACTTAATGAAAGTGGCGGATAACAAAAAAGATCGGCTGACCGAGTATTATCCTCTGCTGTTTACGATACTGATCCTGCTATTAGTGCTGTTACTGTTAGCCTTGCTGGTTAGCCGCCGTCGTTTACGTACCGCGTTGCAGCGTCAGCAGCAAGCATTGTTAGATGCATTGCCGTTACCGGTCTATCTTACGGATTTCAATGAACGCATTGTTGCCGCCAACAGCCATTTTCATCGCGCGGTGGGCGATACGCCACCTCTGGCGGTGGGGCAATCGCTATCCCACTATCAGCTAAGTCAGTCGAGTGCGGTGGATATGGTTTTATATCCTGATGACAGCGATCCGAATGCGCTGTTTATTACCCGCAGTTGGGAAGTCTCGGGGCAGCAACGCACGCTTCAGCAGTGGAGCATGCTGCTGATGAACAATGCAGATTATGCCGGTAATAAAGTGGGTGGCTGGTTTGATATCACGGAACGGGAACGACTGATTAGCGAACTGCAACAAGCGAAAGAGCGGGCCGATGCCGCCAATCGGGCTAAAACCACGTTTCTTGCCACCATGAGCCATGAAATCCGCACGCCGCTTAATGCCATTATTGGCATGCTGGAACTGGCACTACGCCAACAGCGACAGGGGGAACCATTGGATGACGGGCTGCTGAATATCGCCCATGATTCGGCTCACTCCTTACTGGCCCTGATTGGCGATATTCTGGATATTTCACGGATTGAATCTGAGCGTCTGGTACTTCATCCGGAAAGAGCCGACCTGCGCCATTTGATTGAAGCAGTCGCCAGTTTGTTTGATGGCGTTGCGCGCCAGAAGGGGCTGGATTTCGGTCTGGAAATTGATGCTGAAGTGCATGGTGATGTGTTAGTGGATCCATTGCGCTTTAAGCAGGTGCTATCGAATCTGGTGAGTAATGCCATCAAATTTACCCAACAGGGGCAAGTGACTCTGAGCGTGATGGTGGAGCAAATCAGTGCCGACCGGTTGGATGTGTGCATTCAGGTACGGGATACTGGTAAAGGTATTGATGAAGTGACCCGCCAACGGCTATTCCAGCCATTCTCTCAGGCGGAAAACTCCGGCAGCGGTGCGGGGCTGGGGCTGTATATCAGCCGAACGTTGGTAGACATGATGGGCGGCAGCATCAGCCTGAATAGTGAACCGGCGATAGGCAGTGAATTTACCGTACAGCTCTCATTGCCACGTCTGGTCACGTTGGAGCTTCCTGCCTCAGCGATGGCGACAAACGAGACTGGCCGACGCCTGCGTATTTTGATCGCTGAGGATCATCGGGCAGGCAGAATGCTGCTGACACATCAGCTAACCCATTTAGGCCATCAGGTTACCGCCGTGACGGATGGGCAAGAAGCGCTGGCAGCCTGTGAAAGCCAAAGCTTTGATTTGGTGATCACCGATTGCCAGATGCCAAATATGGATGGCTACCATTTTACCCGACGGCTGCGTGGGCTGGAGCGAGAACAGCAGCGCCCGGCAATCACCGTGTGGGGGTTAACCGCCAATGCTCAGGACAGTGCCTATAATGCCTGCAGGCGGGTATGAACGATTGTCTGTTTAAACCAATCAACCTGAAGGGGTTAATGGAAAAGCTGGCTACCCTGATAACCACATCGCCGGAGTCTGAGTCTGAAGCCGAACCGGTAACATTCAATGTTGCCAGTTTACCGGCCGCATTACAGCAGCCGGAGGTATTGGCGGAATTTATCACCACCTTACAACAATGCCTGACAGAGGACGCGGCAGCATTAACCGCAGAGGCAGAAAGGGAAACGCTGAACGTGGAAAACATCGCCGCTCTGGCACATAAACTGGCAGGATCGGCCCATCTGGTTCATGACGCCGGACTGGCTCAGGCATGCCAGCAATTGCGGCAACAGTGCGACCGGGAAGGAATAGCGCGGGTTCAACAGCACATTGCCAGCCTGCAAATGCAACTACGGACTACAAACGGTTAAGCCGTTCCTACAAGCTTCTGAGGAAGGCAGGGGGTATCAAAGTAATTAGGGAAAATCTTAATATGCAATGGAAGGGAGGGGAGTGATAGCTCCCCACTGTAAAAGCAAATTGAGGATTTTTAACATGAGCAAAGCTAAATTACTGATTTTACCTTTAGTACTGGCAATGGGCGTTGGTTTCTCTTCTATGGCATCAGCTGCCGGTAATGACTGTGCTGCTAAGCGTGCTGCTATTGAAAACCAAATCAGAGAAGCGCAAAAGTATGGTAACGCGAACAAAGTTGCCGGCCTGAAAAAAGCACTGAGCGAACTGAACGCTAACTGCACCAACGGCGGCCTGGTTAAAGATGCAGAGAAGAAAGTTGCCAAACTGGAAAAGAAACTGAACGAAAAGCAAGAAGATGTACGTGAAGTACAGGCTGACCTGCGTGAAGCTCAGGCTAAAGGCGATGCTAAGAAAGTTGCTAAATACCAAAGCAAACTGCAGGAAAAGCAGAGTGATGTTAAAGAAGTGACTGCTGACCTGAATCAGGCACGTGCCGAACTGGCTGCCCTGAAAGGCTAACAGAAACAATCAAAAAGGTGCTACGGCACCTTTTTGATTGATAGCAAAGTCCGATAGCTCAGTTTTATGCCTAAAAATGGCTAATTGTTGGATGATTCCTGATCCAACGTACTCCAGGATTAAGCACAAACGATTTTCCGGCAGAGTATCACCGCGATATCTTTATCCTTACTATCGCCTTTACAACTGGAATATCTAAAAGGGTAATGGTTTTGATTTTACCAAAGCCAATCGGAGGGAGAGGCCGCCGTTGGGGTCGTAGCAGCTTTAGCTGCCGAAGCGCCCCTAGGCGGACTAGGCCCGACGTCCTCAACCGCTGAGTACAAATGGTCTTCCGGCCGGGCACTAAGGTAATAGACACACATTCGCTTTTACGGCCGGAATATCCACAAAAATAAACAAAGCTACCACCACTAGCGGAATGAATCATGGACCGAATCAATTCCATCTTACGTACTGTTTTGCTGGGGCTGGTTTGGGTCGCGCCTGTCTGCTACGCCGAAGCGGATAAAACCTACGTTATTGTTAATGATGCCTATCGGGGACGAGTGCTGTTGGATTTTCAACGCACCGATGAACCCTGCCTGACTGCTCCACTATTGCGTGAATGGGGTGTACATTACGAAACCGTACAGAAGATGGCATTCTCTGCCAATTCTTGCGTAGTGCCCAAAGCGCTGGACCGGCTGAACATCCTGCATTTTTACGATCCTATTGCACAACTCCTGACGCTGGTGATCCCTGACGAGCTATTTTCCAATATGGAAAATGGTGTAGCTACCAGCCGCTGGGATGAAGGTGTAACCGCGATGTTCGTCGATTACCACATCAATTACGCCAGCTATCTTGGTGAAAAGTATCAGGATGCCGATCGCAACAATAGCCTGTATGCGGATATTACTACCGGCCTCAATCTCGGGGCCTGGCGTCTGCGCTATGAACCGGTGTATCAGAAAGACACCTGGGGCAATCCTCAATGGCATACCGAACGAGCGGTAGCATTTCGTAGCCTTCAGGCATGGCGCTCGCTTCTGACCTTGGGTGACAGCTCCACTTCATCGACGCTGTTTGACAGCGTGAAGTATCGCGGCCTGAGCCTAAACTCTGACGACCGTATGCTACCCGATGGATTGCGTACCTTCTCCCCGTGGATTCGGGGCTATGCCCGTAGTAATGCGGAAGTTAAAGTGCGGCAAAATGGCGAAGTGATCTACCAGACGTTTGTTTCTCCCGGTACTTTTATTCTGAAAGATGTTTATCCTCCGGCACACGATGGGGATATCGACATCACCATCAAGGAGAGCGACGGAACCGAAAGCGAGCGAAAGATCCCTTATTCAGCCATGCCAAATCTGGTTCATCCCGGGCAGTGGAAGTACGATTTGATTGTGGGTAAATATCAAAACTATTTTGGTGTAGAACAGCAGGAACCGGGATTCCAACAGGCTTCCGTCAGTTATGGTTTACCGGGCAATACCACATTGTATGGTGGAACCCTTAACTCAGGAATTTATCGCAGTACGGTCATGGGAATGGGCCGAAGTCTGGATAAATGGGGGGCGTTGTCGCTGGATTATAGCTATGCGGTGGCGGACGATCCGCGCATTAAGGGCAAAGATCGCGGCGGCATGGTGCGTATGCGTTACGCCAAAGCATTTCCAGCTCAGGAATCGGCTCTCAGCCTGTTAGCCCAGTACTATCCGAATCAGCACTACCGTACTTTGGGCGAAACGGTAGCACAGCAAAAGACCTACTGGTGGGATTGGGAAGACGGAGCGTACGTTGGTGATTTCGATGACGAAAGAAAATACCGGCTGGAAGCCCGCTATAACCAGTATATTTCTGACTCCAGTAACCTGTATCTGACATTGTCGCGTGAGGCAATGCGCGGCAAAGACAAAGGAGACACCAGCGTAGAGTTGGGCTACAGCAATACCTGGGGAGATGTGGACATCAATCTGTATGCGGAATATACCAACTACAGCTACAGCAAAGCGCAGGCTCAGGTCGGGATCTCATTCTCGGTCTCGCTGGGAGAGATAGGCATGCCGCGCATGAAGCTTAACTACGACCATACTCAGACAAAAAATGGTGCAAACAGCCGACGGGTAGGGGTGAGCGGCACCATGCTGGATGACTACAGCCTGAGCTATAACGCCAGCACCAGCCAGAGTCAGGAGTATGGCAGCAGTCAGGATCTCAGTGCTGATTACCAATATAACGCCGGGGGATTGCGGTTGGGCTACTCGCAGGGTGAAGGCTATCGCCAGAAAACCCTTGAACTGACCGGCAGTGCCATGGTCCATCAGGGGGGCGTCACGCTGGGACAAAGTTTGGGTGAAACCATGGCGATTGTGAATGTACCAGACCGGCCGGGAGTTGGGGTTGATAACCAGTATGGCACCACCACCGACTGGCGTGGTTATGCGGTGGTCACTACCTTAACCCCTTATCGGGTTAACCGACTTTCACTCAATACTTACGACTTGCCGGATGATGATGATTCTCCGCTGATGGAGATTGAAGTGGTTCCTACCGCTGGCGCTATTATGTTTAGCCGCTTTACGCCAGAGCAAAAAGTGAATTGATGATGTCTGATGGAGATAAACGAGGTGTCTCGTTTATCTCCTCAGGTGGCAGTGCTATCAGCTTTCAGCGCGATATATCACATCAAATAAAGCTTCCATTTTTTCGTGCAGAATAAACTGCAACGACTCTTTGATCGACGCCTCATCAATAGTTAATACCGCACTGGCAAGGGCAAGGCACTGTTCCGCCAGTTCCAGCAGATCGTTTGGGGTAGAATCGATCGGATTAACCATGAAGATATCCCCCATTTTTCAGGTAGTTTGCTGAAACAGGGGATCGTTTTTTCGATCCAGATCTGAAATTGGATCTCGGGTGATATATAAAATTGGGGCGAGTTTGGGTATGCTTCAAAACAGCCATGATGTTACTCCTTCTAACGTTGTGGTCAGAGACCCCGTAAGTGTTGCTGCACTGCGGGGTTTCGCTTTTTTAACTACCGGTAAATCTGCGGTAGCAAGGCTACGGTATATTTATACCGCCAACAGGGTCAATGGGAGAATCAGGCTATTGTTCAGGCTGTAGATACATACCGCAAAAATGATGAAAACAAGGGGAGATTTGCAGAAAAAGCCCCAGGCAAAACAACAACAGACTAAAACTCATTTCAAACGTAAGCTGCTTGAATCACATCAGTTTTGCGAGCATTATCGCAATAACTTCAAATTGTTAGCAGGCTGCTTATATGGTCACCAGTAAAACACTGCAAACGGCAATGTCTCATCTTTCCATCTGGCGTAAGGGAGATCAGCGTGCACCGCATAAGCCATTACTGCTGCTGTATGTTTTATCTGAATATCAAAAAGGTCATCAACGGCTATTTAGTTATGGAGAGGAAATACATCCAGCACTGATTGAGCTACTTAAAAGTTTTGGCCCCCAAAGAAGAGAACATTATCCTGCGATGCCATTTTGGCGCTTACGTGGCGACGGGTTTTGGGAGTTGAAAAACGACGATCTCTGTACTCCACAAACAGGCAGTAAAGAGCCTCCAAAGCGAGAGTTGATTGAACACAACGTAATGGGCGGTTTTGATCTGCAAAGTTATCAACTGTTACTCGACAATCCTAAGTTGATCGATAAGTTATGCCAACAGATCCTGAGTGAGCATTTTCCAGATAGTGTTCAGGAGCTGATTGCCAACCGTTTAGACCTGTCCCTTATTGATGTTCGTAAAGCTCGCGATCCTCATTTTCGTCAGAACATACTGCGTGCATACAACTATCAATGTGCGGTATGTGGCTATAACCTGAGGCATGACAGTACGCCCGTTGGATTGGAAGCTGCCCATATTAAATGGAAACAATATGGAGGTCCTTGCACTGTAACTAATGGGTTGGCGTTGTGCTCATTGCATCATTCTGCATTTGATATGGGGGTGATTGGTATTGATGACGGCATGAGGCTATTGGTTTCTGAAGGGGTAAACGGTAGCCAAATGGTTGATCGCCTGTTCTGGGATTTTGCCGGGCATGCGATCTTACTGCCAAAAAGCCCGGAATATTACCCACTGGAACAGTTTGTTGAATGGCATCAAAAGCAGGTGTTTAAAAGCTAATATCAGCAGTTAAAACCGGATAAATTTCACACACCCTCACTATGTTATCTGACAAGGCTCTCAGGCTAATGTCATCTCAAAACAACCTATCCATCATGTTGATTCAGATACTTGTAATGTTTTTGTTAAAATATCTCTGTTAATTTCACAACGCATTGGATTTTGTTTTTATCAATAATTATCTGGTTCAATAAAATTATTTTTTCAAATTTGTTGTTATTTTTCGTCAGATGAGTTGATATTTTGACTATGGTAGTTTTTATTATTTAATAAATAAATGCCCGGTTTTTATAATAGCCTTGTCGATCTTAAAAACTATTTTTTATGCTATGTATCAATATAAATTTTGATAACGTATTCGACCGTAAAATTTAATATAGCAAAAGATCCAAATCTCAAAATTTCCCATTAGTCAATACGGCTAAAAAACCACATCATTTAGAACTAAAATCTAACTTACTTAAATTATGTAGATTTTTAGATCGTTTACAGCATAAATTCGATATGTTAACTTAAAAATAAGAACGGGATCTGAACTGGGGTTTAATTGATTTCATCTGAAACAAAATTATATGTAAATTAAATTTAACACTCATTAAGTATTTTTATTTTCATATAAACGTTATGGCTATCCATATTTCGTTCAGACTCGTTTTTTCTAAAAATGAAACAGGGAGATTCTCTTCCTCCCTTATTTCATCGACTAAAACAGAAGAGAAGAAAAAACACTTTTATCAAAAAATGGAGTTTTTATGAAACTGAAGAACGTATTTTTATCCGCTGCGATTGTTGCTGCATTAGGAACTACAGCTGTACAGGCCGCTTCTAACGGTACCGTGAACTTTACCGGTGAAGTTATCGACCAAACCTGTGATATCACCATTGATGGTAACACCAGCCCGGCGACCGTAGCGCTGGATGCAGTTGATAAAGCGCAGCTGGCCAGCCCGGGTGCAACGGCTAAACGTACCGGTTTTAACATCGGCCTGTCTAACTGTTCCGGTACCGCAACGGTCACCAAAGCGTCCGCGTTCTTTGAAAACGGCGCAACGGTTGACCCAATCAACTACCGTCTGCTGAACACCCTGACCGGTGCTACTGCGGCAACTAACGTTCAGCTGCAACTGCTGGATGCCACTACCGGTACACCAATTCAGGTGGGTAACCCGAGCCAGGCCACTAACTCAACCACTTATGACCTGACTTCTGGTTCAGCCACCCTGCCATATGCCGTTGAGTACTATGCAACAGGTACTGCAACGCCGGGTCTGGTTGCCAGTGCGGTTAACTTCACCATTAACTATTTCTAATCGTTATACGGTGAATTTCCTTCAGGGTGGGGCATATGCCTCGCCCTGCATCAGGGAGGATGAACAAATGAATAACAGAATAATATTCCGTCAATTGACCGCGCTGGCCTTTGCCCTGTCACTAACCGCTCCGGCGTTGGCTGGCGTGGTGATCACTGGAACCCGGGTGGTTTATCCGGCAGGCGAACGTGAAGTGATGGTAAAAATTGATAACAAAGGCGACAAACCGGTACTGATACAAAGCTGGGTAGATGACGGCGATCCGGAAGCCACGCCGGAAACCGCTAAAGCCCCCTTCACCATTACTCCACCGGTTAACCGGGTGAATGCCGGTAAAGGCCAGACCCTCCGCCTGATGTTTACCGGAGAAGAACTGCCAACAGATAAAGAATCGGTGTTCTGGCTCAGCGTGTTGGAAGTGCCACCGCGGGCGAAAGAGCAGAAGAATCAGTTGCAGATGGCGTTCCGCTCACGCATCAAAGTTTTCTATCGCCCGCAGGCACTGCCGGGTGATGCCAATATCGCCGGTGAGTCTGTGACCTGGCGCAAAGTACAGGGCGGGGTGGAAGCCAAAAACCCAACGCCGTATTACGTCTCGCTGGCCAATATCGCCTCGGATAAAGAGGGTAAAAATCTGGTGGGTGAAGGAGGAATGATTGCACCTAATAGCACGCAATTTTTCCCGATGAAAAAAGGTCTGAGCACCATTTATCCGTCCTATATCAACGACTATGGCGGCATTCGACCAACGTTACAGCAGGTAGCTCCCTGACAGTATCAGAGTAACAGCAGAACAATAACGGGGAAGTCATGGCTTCCTGAAGATGAAATGATGTCCTGAGTGAAAGGAATTCACATGTCAGCTTTTAACCGTTCGCTTTCTCCATTGACAGCTGCCGTCTTGCTCGCCCTGTCCGGCTGGGCCGTAGCGGATGACGCCAATGACGAGTTTGAGTTTAACCCCTATTTTATGAGCCTGGATAGCCAGCAGCGTATCGATCTGACCCGCTACAATCAGGATTTAACGCCAGTTGGCACCTATCGGGCTGAACTGATCGTCAACGGTCGACGAATTGGTCGCGATGAAGTGTCGATTAAAGATCGTCTGGTTGATGGTAAAGCCATATCCAAAGTGGATGTCTGTATTAAGCGCAATACCCTGAGCGCGCTGGATATCAACGTCGAAAAGCTCAGTGCCGAAGCACAAACACAAATTAATGATGCTAAACCGGACAGCTGTCTGGCGCTGAATCAACTGCTACCGGAAAACAGCGTGGCGTTTGATGCCAACGATCTGACCCTCAATTTGGATCTGCCGGAAATCTATCTGATCCAGCGTCCGCGGGGCTATGTTAATCCCGAACAATGGGATCAGGGGATCACCGCCGCCACGTTGGGCTATAACCTCAATGCCAGCCGCACCCATTACGGCAATAAAGATTATGACAACCTGTATGGCAACCTGAACGCCGGTTTTAACCTGAAAGGCTGGTACTTTCGCCATAACGGTATTTACACCAAACCCAATGACAGCAGCGGCGATTACAACAATATCAATACCTTTGTGCAGCGGGATATTGCTGCGATACAGGGCCGCCTGTTAGTCGGTGATGCTAATACCAAAGGGGAGCTGTTCGACACCCTGTCATTTCGCGGTGCACAAATTGCCAACGAAGAGCAGATGCTGCCAAACGCCCTGCGCGGCTATGCCCCAGTGGTGCGCGGCAGTGCCCGTACTGCGGCGAAAGTAGTGATCCGCCAGTCCGGCGATATCATTTATGAGAAAAATGTGGCGCCGGGACCGTTTGAAATTACCGACCTGTATCCTACCGGTTACGGCGGTAATCTGGATGTCACTATTGAAGAGGCCGACGGCAGCTCACAGAACTTCCAGATGCCTTACGCCTCCACCAGTAATCTGCTGCGTCCGGGCACCCATCACTACAGCCTGACCTACGGTAAATTGCGTTCCAGCTGGCTGAAAAGCGAACCGGTGTTGCTGGAAGGTACCTATCGTCGCGGTATCAATAATAGCCTGACCCTGTACGGCGGCGTGCAGGGTAATGAAGACTATCAGGCGATACAGGGCGGGACTTCTATTGGTACGCCCATTGGTGCTTTCTCCTTTGATGTTACCCATGCCAAAACCAAGCTGGGCGAAGCCTGGGGAGTAGATCAGGGCTCGATGTCCGGCCAGAGCTATCAGCTGAAATACAGCCAGAATATTGAATCTACCGGCAGTAATTTGTCGGTGGCGGCCTATCGCTTCTCCACCGATGGCTATATGGATTTCACCACCGGCATGTCCACCCGGGAGGTGATGAGTAATGGTTACAACAAAGACTGGATCCGTCGGGCGAAGAATCGCCTGTCGGTGAGTGCCGCACAAACGCTGCCGGAGGATTACGGCCAGTTCTATATCAGCGCCTGGCAGCAGGCGTACTGGAATGACGATCGTACCGATCGCCAGTATCAGTTTGGCTATAACAATCGTTTCAAAAGTATCAGCTATGGTCTGAATATGACCCGCAGTCAGGATGGTTATGGCAAAGCGCAAAACACCTACATGCTGAACATTATGGTGCCGCTGGATAACCTGTTTGGTTTTAACCAGATGGGGATCACCGTTAACCGTGGGCCGGATAGCACCATGAATGAACAGGTGTTTGTTAACGGCACCGCCGGGGAAGATCGTCAATATAACTACAACATTAATGCCGGTATGACCCGCGATGGTCGTGAAGACAGCCGCAGCACCAGTCTGGTGGTGAATGGCTCTGCGCGCACCCCTTATACAACGGTTAATGCGCTGGCGGGGGCCGGTAAAGGTTATGAAACTTATTCTGCCGGTTTAAGCGGTGCCATGGTGGCCCACAGCGGTGGCCTGACCCTGACCCCATACAGCGGCGATACCTATGCGCTAGTCGAAGCCAAAGGGGCCAAAGGGGCGAAAATGGTCAGCTATCCGGGGATTAAGGTGGACAGCTTCGGCTATGCGGTCGTGCCTTATCTGACCGCTTACCAGATGAATGATGTGGAGATCAGTCCAAAAGGCCTTTCCAACAACGTTGAGCTCAACCTGACCCGTCAGAAAGTGGCGCCGTACAGCGGTGCTGTGGTGAAAGTGAGTTATGACACCACGGTGGGTTATCCGGCACTGATCAATGCGCCAATGGCCAATGGTAAAGCACTGCCTTTTGGTGCCGATGTGTATGACGAACAGGATCGGCATATTGGTGTGGTAGGGCAGGGTGGTCGTCTGTTTGCCCGGGTGCCGGCAATGGAAGGGAAATTAAAAGTGATATGGGGCGATGCGGTGGATCAGCAGTGCTCCCTGAGTTATCTGATGCCGAAGGAGGCGAATCCGGAGCAGGATAACGTAATTAAATTTAACTCAGTCTGTCAGTAAGGAGGACGTGATGATACGCCTAAATCCAGAGTGCCCTCATTGCCATCGTAAAGAGGGGATCAGAAAGCACGGAACCAGCAGAACCCGATTACAGCGCTATATGTGTATTGACTGCGGTAAGACGTTCCAGACCCGCTATTACTACCGGGCAAACTACCACAATATCAATAGCCAAATCAGCGATCTGGTCAGTAAGGGCTGGACACCGCAGAAGATAGGCACGCATCTGAAGATCAGCGTTAACACGGTAAACCGTCGGTTGAAAGACCTGTTAATTCATAATGACTCGCTAGCGGACTGAGGGACGAGTAATGAGGGAACCAATAGTGAAAGTGCTATGTGGCAAAAGGAAGATGGGGCTGGCAGGTAAGTTGATATTGGGGTTACTGGCGCTGGTGGCTGTAGAGGCAAAGGCGGCAACCTGCGCTCCTTACGATCCGGCTTACTACCGGGATCTTTCTGTTCCAGTGGTGGGACCGGGTATTGCCAGCGTTGGGGAAGAGGTGGCCGTTGGATCGATCATCTATTATGGCTCATACCAGATCGAATATATGAATATGGGATGGTGGTGTCATTGGGCTTTTGGGGAGGCGCCTGTCACCATAGAAGCCTTTACAAAAGTTAATGTGATTTCCCAGCCATCTGGTGCTCCGGTGCTGATGGGGAATAAAACCGTCTTTCCAACCAATATTCCGGGAATTGGCATGGCTGTTCAGATGAGCACGGGTATTATGACCAGTTGGCAATATCCGGTGGATTGGATTCATACTCCCTATGTGAGTACTTCACCGACAGGGGCAGGGATGTCGCATTCGCCTCTGGGTCATTTCAACGTTCAATTAATCAAAACCGGACCCATTTCAACTTCCGGAACTCAACAGGTACTGGCGTCATCATTTCCCGTTTTTGAGGCATCACAGGGAACGACGGCTCCCTCCTTTTTTAGTCAGAAATTCTGGACCGTGCGTTTTAACGGCGCGATTAATATTGTAACTAAAACCTGTCAGGTTGAAGATGTGGATGTAGATTTAGGTTCGCATCAGTTATCTGATTTCCCTACCAGATACAGTACTTCTGAGTGGAAAGATTTTAATATTACCCTGAAGAACTGCCCGCCTTTTCATGGGTATATGACAGGTACCGGCAGATATATTTATGACGAAAAAACCGGTCAAACAACCTCATCGGGCTCTCCGATAACAGCCAATAAATTGAATTTTTCATTTACCAGCGTTCACGGTAATTACAATACTTATGCTGCCAATACTGAAACCGGACCGGGTACGGCAGAAGGATTTGCCATTCAGATGGCAACTCAGGACAGCAGCAATGCAAATATTAACCTGACTTCAAACGTTCCCCATACTTCATTGGGTATTACGCTGACGACTAATGATGGGGCTAATTATGTGATCCCATTGAAGGCTCGATATTATCGGTATGGTGCTACGGCGAAGGCCGGGAAGGCGAATGGGGCGGTGACGTATACGGTGAATTATTATTAGGATATTTCTTGGTTTTTAGAGGGATTTAGTTTTTTAGTTCTGGGTTAGTTTCGTCCGCAAATAGTACAGTGTTTTACTTGGCTGTCGTGCGGCGGCCGAGCAGGGGGCGTTGGGGCGAACGTCCCCTGCACCCCCGCGCCTTCGCACACGAATTCAGGTCGCTGCGCGACTTCCTTCCTCCTTCGTTCGGGCTTACGCACCGGCATGGATTCGTTCCAGACGAAGCCATGCCTCGCCAAACTTCCATGTTTGGCGTGCTACCCTCTCTCAGTCGTCAGCTGAATTCCAGTGCTCCTGAAGGTCAAAGGATTAAGGTCAAGGGATTAAGGTCAAGGGATTAAGGGCTGGTCCGATCCGATACGCATTGACGCCAGATACCGATGGTCTTCCAGCCGAACACGAAGGTGATATAAGCAATATCATTTTTACGGCCGGAACAGGAACTGTTGCTGATTAATCTGGTTTATCCGCAGTCAAAAAAAGACGCCATTTGGCGTCTTTTTTATCTTACAACGCTAACTTACCGCTTATATCCTGGCTGTCGCCAGATATTTTGCCATTTCGACTTCCGGTACCATGCCGCCGCCGGTTGCCCATACCAGATGGGTGGCATTACGCATTTTTTCAGCGGTCAGTTGTTTACTTTCCAGATAGGCTTTATCGGCGGTGACGCGGGACGGGCCCGGCATACCTGCCAGTGCGGAAGGTTCCAGTTGAATGCCTTCGTCGCGATTCATTAAGCCTAACAGATCGTACATTTCCTGATCGCTTAAGGTGTAATAACCATCCAGCAGGCGTTCCATTGCCCGGCCAACAAAACCGGAGGCTCTGCCTACTGCCAGACCGTCGGCGGCAGTGACGTTATCAATACCGAGGTCCTGTACTGAAATGCCATCGTGCAAACCGGTATGTACGCCTAACAGCATACAAGGGGAGTGAGTTGGTTCGGCAAAAATACAGTGGACGTTATCGCCGAACGCCAGTTTCAGACCGAAGGCTACGCCGCCGGGACCGCCGCCCACGCCGCAAGGTAGATAGACAAATAACGGATGGTTTTCATCGACTACCACATTCATCTGCTCAAACTGGGCTTTTAATCGACCTCCTGCCACAGAATAACCAAGGAACAGAGTTTGAGAGTTTTCATCATCAATAAAGAAGCAGTTAGGATCGGATTCCGCTTCTTTACGGCCTTGTTCTACCGCAACACCATAGTCCTGTTCGTATTCCACCACGTTCACACCGTGGGAACGCAGTTTCTGTTTTTTCCACTCGCGGGCATCGGCAGACATATGGACGCTGACGCTAAAGCCCAGTTTGGCGCTCATGATGCCGATAGACATACCGAGATTACCCGTTGAACCAACCGCAATGCTGTACTGGCTGAAGAATTGTTTAAACTCTTCGGAGAACAGTTTGCTGTAGTCGTCGCTCTCTTGCAGTAATCCTGCCTGCATTGCCAGCTTCTCGGCGTGGGTCAGCACTTCATAAATACCACCACGTGCTTTAATCGAGCCGGAAATCGGTAAATGACTGTCTTTTTTCAACAACATTTTTCCTGTGACCTCAACGCCATAGCGCTGATTCAGGGTTTTCTGCATGTCAGGGATAGCCACGACGTCTGATTCAATAATTCCGTTAGTCACCTGAGTTTCCGGGAAGGCTTTGCACAAATAAGGGGCAAAACGCTTCAGTCGGGCTTCGGCTTGTTGTACGTCGCGGGTATTCAGCCCTACGTATGGCAGACCTTCTTTCAGCGTGGTGGCACGCGGGTTAAACCAGCTCACTTCTTCCAGATCAATCAGGCGTTTAACCAGAGGGAAGTCGTTGATTAATTGTTGAATCTCTGTGCTTTTCATAATGTATCTCTTTTTCAATTAAACCACGTAAGAAAGGAGGAATGTGCCAGCCAGGGCAATCAGCGAGGCGATAAAGGTCGCTGTGGTGTAATACTTGAAGGTTTCGTTCAGGGTTGCTCCGCAGTACTGTTTCACCAACCAGAACAGAGAATCGGTAACAATGGTACAACCGATAGCACCCGAACCGATAGCCAACGTGATGATTTCAGGGCTGATATCCGGATACATTGGCAGTAATGGCGAAACAATCGCCGTTGCGCCCATCATGGCGACGGTGGCGGAACCTACCGCAGCGTGCAGGATGATGGCGACCAGCTAGGCCAGCAGAATTGGATGCATATCCAAATTCGACAGAATAATGGCCAGCGTATCGCTCAGGCCGCTTCCTTTCAAAATACCGTTAAATGCACCGCCGGCACCGATGATCAGCAGGATGTTAGCAATAGAGCCAAAGCATTCCTCGGTTTTGACCAGCAGGGTGCTCATACCCATGTTGCGTTTAATGCCCAGAATGTAATAGGCCACAAACGCCGCAATAAACATGGCGGTAATGGGGTTACCGACAAACTCCAGCACGGTATATAGCGTGGTGCCTTTGGTCATGTTCAGTTCTGCGGCGGTTTTGATTAACATCAGTGCGATAGGCAGCAGAACGGTAAATAACGTCGCGCCCAGCGATGGTAAATCTTCTTCTTTACGCACTTCGATATCGGAAAACTCAGCCGGAACCGGTTTAAATGACAGACGGTTACCGAGAAACTTCAGGAACAGCGGGCCGCCGATTAGCGAAGCGAACAGGCCAACAATCAGACCGTACACAATCACCGAACCAATATCGGCACCCAGTTTATTGGTAACGTACAGCGCTGCCGGATGAGGAGGAACAATACAGTGAACCGCCATCAGTGCGGTACACAGAGGAATAGCCAGTTTTAATAAAGAAGTATTGGTTTTTTTAGCAATGGAGAATGCCAGAGGAATAAGTAATACCACACCGACTTCCACAAACAGCGTGATACCACAAACCAGACCCACCAGCACCATGATGACATCCGGTGAGAGCCAGCGGCACCGTTGCAGGGTGATACCAATGCGTTCTGCCGCACCGGATATCTCCATCATCTTACCCAAAATGGTTCCCAGACCAATGACTGCTGCCAGAAAGCCCAGTGTGCCGCCAATACCGCCCTCAATGGCGTTAACCATTTCCAGCGGGTTCATTCCCATCAGCGCACCGACATAGAAACTTGCCAATAACAGCGCCAGGAACGGGTGAATCTTCAATTTAACAATGGTAAAAACAATCAAAATGATACTTGTCAGTAAAGTACTGATAACCCAGAGATGTGAGTCCATATCCGACCTCGTTTTATAATAATAAATCCCGTTTGTATTGGATAAGAACCGGCGTTTCCTGACAAACGATAAAAACGACGTCTTAGATGAGTCAGATTGAATCAAATGAGTGATATTTATCAAAAAACCATCACGGTTTGCGCTTTGAATCACATAAATTCATGCTAAAAGCCTGTCAGGACATGCTCTTCGGTATACTTATTAAACGCTTTACCATCAGGTTTGAGACTTATGTATACCGAAGACAGCTACCTTGCCAGAAATCGACTGCTGAACAGTTATCAGTTATCAAAACTTCACACGTTTGAGGCAGCAGCACGTCACAGCTCTTTTGCCATGGCGGCGGATGAACTCAGCCTCAGCCCCAGCGCCGTTAGCCATCGGATTAATGGGCTGGAGGAGGAGCTGGGCATTAAGCTGTTTCAGCGTTTTCACCGTAAGATTGAGCTGACGCCAGAAGGGCAGCGGGTTTATTGGGCGCTGAAGTCATCGCTGGAGTATCTGAATCAGGAAATTCTGGAGATTAAAAATCAGGAGCTGTCGGGTAATCTGACGGTTTATTCCCGTCCCTCCATTGCTCAGTGCTGGCTGGTGCCTAAGCTGGCGGATTTTGGCCGCCAGTATCCTTCCATCAGCCTGAATATTCTTACCGGTAATGAGAATGTGAATTTTCGTGGTTATGGTATCGATCTGGCGATCTATTTTGATGATATAACGCCGGAAAAACTGGCCTGTCAGCATCTGATGGATGAGTCGATGGTGCCGGTATGTAGTCCGGAATATGCCCGACAGCATCAGTTGCAGGGAAATATCCATAATCTGAAGCACTGCACGTTGCTGCACGACCGGCAGGCATGGAGTTATGATTCAGATACCGATGAATGGAGTTCCTGGGCTGAGCACTTTAACCTCACATTAGACGCCGATCGCCACAGTATGGGATTCGATCGTTCCGATTTAGCGATTATCGCGGCAATTAACCATGCAGGGGTGGCAATGGGCAGGAAGAAGCTGGTGAATAAGCGGCTGGCCAATAACGAATTGGTAACGCCGTTTCCTGAGATGGAAGTGATGTGTGAACAGCGCTATTACATTGCAACCTTGCCGGAGCGTCGGGATCCGAAAATTGATGCGTTTATTGGCTGGTTAAAGGCGGTGGTGTGAGGGCATAATTTTGTGTTTTAAGGCAAGTTTGTTCACCGATCCTGTTTGTCTCACTATGCTCTCACAGTATAGCTCCTACAGAAGCCGACGGGCTAATATAGCCGAAGATCTTCCTCTAAAGTGATGAAGGAGGATCGACCATATTTTTTATAAAATCAATGGTTTCTTTTACCTGTGGAGATAACGCTTTATCTGCTACCCATGCCGCTCCCACTTCCAGATCGGGGATCTGCTCGCTAATATCACGCCGAATAATACGATTGCCTTCCAGTGACCAGGGTCTGTAGGAAAAATCGGACAGAATCGAGACGCCTAACCCGAGTGCAATCATGCTTCGAACCGCCTCAATGGATTTGGTTTGCAGTTTTATATTTGGGGTAAGCTGGTATTGTCCCCAAAACATATCGGCCGTTGCGACATGCCCTTCCATATCCAACAGCAGGTAGTCTTGTTCTGTGATATCGGCTAAAGATATTATCTCTTTTTTCTGAAGTGGATGGTGAGGTGAGAGCCAAAGCTTTCGTTTAGAATGCAATAATGGTGTGACTCGGATAGCGGAAGACAGCTTATAGTTCGATGTTAGCATCAGGGCGAAGTCGATGGTTTCTGCCAGCAGTGCTTTCTCCAACCCCTGCTGGTTGTTTTCAAACAAAATCATCGACAGTGCCGGAAAACGTTGGTCCATTGCCTGAAGAACATTGGGCATTAGATAAGCCGCGATGGTATCGGTGATACCGATACGTATTTCCCCGGCTAACGCCTGAGGTTGTTGATTGGCAGAATTGAGGGCGGTTTGAACTGAGTCCATAATTTGCCTGGCGTGTTCTAAGAACGATCGCCCAAAATCAGTGAGCCGGACCCCTTTGGCATGGCGGGTATACAGCTTTGTCCCAAGTATCTTCTCCAGATTTTGGAGTGAGATAGTCATTGAGGATTGTGAAATGTTACACCGCTGCGCCGCGCTTGATATCTTGCCGGTCTCCGCAACAGCGATAAAAAATTCAAGTTGCCTTAATGAGAATGACATTGATAGAACCAATAATGTGTAATGGATAATTTATATTAGCATTACTGGTAAGAGATAAGTACCATTTCAAGTCGGATTTTAATACGTTGTTTTTCATGTAATGATGAATGCATAATGGTATTATTCAATTCCAATTTTTTTTGTGGTGAGAATAATTAAAATTTAATTTATTTTTTATTGTTATATTTTGCTAACCATCTATTTTATGGGTTTTTATTCTGTAAAGTATTTAATTTACATCCTTGATAAATACAATGCTATATAATGACATATATATCATATCAAAGTACCTTACTTTCTTACTATGTTTTTTGTTGGGGGTTATAATTTTAACTACATGTATTTACTATAAATTTTATTGATAATAAAGGTATTGCTATTATTAATATTATTTTATAATTAATTATTTTCTACTAAAAATAACATATTAATTTTAATTCACTATCTTTTAATAAAGGTTGCTAATGTTCTTTGATTTATTTTTTAATATGTTTCTTGATGCGTATTTTCATGTTTTTAATTTTCTACTCATGAGAGGTGTTAATTTATAAAAGGTATTTAGCGTGCTATTTAATCATTTTTAAAAATATCAATAAATTATATAAATATTGATGTAATTATTAGGTCTGGAGTTAAACATGACGATTTTCTCAAAGAAGAAAAAAACTATTTGCCACATTTGCGGCAGAAACGATGGCACCAAGAAGTATGGTGTCGGGGCGGCCGGGCAGCAACGCTATTATTGTATGCACTGTAATAAAACTTTTCAGACAACTTACATATACAAAGGAAAGGAGTTCAACATTGCTGCTCAGGTAGAGGCGTTATGGGAAAAACATCATACACCTGAGCAAATCAGTACTGAGCTTCAGGTACCGTTAGTAAAGGTGAAGTCGCTTGTTATGCTGTTAGAAGAAAAAGATGTGTAGTTATCGCCGATAATCATGATTTCTGTTGAGCCGTCAGTGAATAATAGATAAAGAGCCCATGACTCCAGAAAGCAAAGGGCTCCAAATATTAAAGCCTGAAACACGATGTTATTCAGCGTGGTAGAGCGCCTGAAACAGGGATTCCATCTTTTCATGCAGGATAAACTGTAGCGATTCTTTTATTGCTGCATCATTAATTTTGATTACCGCATTGGCAAGGGCAAGGCACTGTTCTGCCAGTTCCAGCGGATCGACAGAGGTTGAATCGATGAGATTAAGCATGGGAGCATCTCCCGGCTTTCAGGCAACAAATAGAAATCGAGGATCGCTTTTCCGATCCGGATCTGCAATTGGATCGTTGCGAGTGTATAAATTCAGGGTGAGTTTGGGTATGCTTCACGACAGCCATGATGTTACTCCAGTAACGTTGTGGTCAGAGACCCCGTTAGTGTTCGCGCACTGCGGGGTTTCGCTTTTTTAGCTACCGGCAAAATTGCGGGTAGTGAAAGGACTGTATATTTGGGCAGTCTTGGGGTCAATGGGATGACTTGGTGGTTGAGGGGTTTATTTTAGAGTGGGGGGATGGATCGCAAAAAATTAAGAATCATTGCATAACAGCATATGATGGAAAGAAAATAGTAATTTTCTGGTGTTTTTACGAGGTGTTAAACCACCAATAATCGTGATAATTTACACATGTAATTGTGAGTCGATAAGTAACATTATGATAAGAATAACTTTAATATTAGTATTATTTGAAATAATAAAGTGAGTAATAAATTTTCTAACAATCTATCGTATTCATATATATGAAAAATAAGCGTTCATAACTTTTGGTGTGTTGATGCTATTTTGTTATCATTTTAATTAAGATATTTATTTTATGAAAAAAATTACAGATAGCTTAAGAGATCGTCATATAGGAAAAATAATATTATCAACGAGAAATTATATAAGGCTTAGTATTCTTTTAATATCGATAACGATAATATCTTTCGGTGCAAATTATGCACTTCTTGTTCAGTATGCTTTTATGCCTGAAGATGTAACAAACCCTGCCGTATATCGCTTTATGGAGTCTGATTTATTTAAAAGTAATACTAAAACTATTTTTAAAGAACTCGAAGATTTTAATAATGGAGTTCATGGAGCATCTTATCCAAAAGATATATATTTAAAATTTCCATCAAGCTTTGGCTTGAATATAAATTGGCATTATAAAATATCACCTATAAATAATTTTAATAACAATAAGTTAAAGTACGACTCTTTTATTAGTGTAAAATTAAATAATAATATATTGATTTTATTTATTTTAATAGAGAGTATTCTTTTTATTTTACTTGTTTATCTCATTTTAAATAAAAAATCTGAACCAGAAATAGAATATGAAAATAAGAGAATAGAGGAGTACTTAAAAGGTGAAAACTATCATATTGAAAATTATCATTATGATGCAATCAAGATTGTTACTGATATTTTTCATGGGTTTAATAGGTTTTATTTGCAACTAAACCAAAGATATAATAATAGGGCCAGTTTGGTAATAAAAGATGAGTATGATGTTCAGGATATTTTTAATGCTCTTTTAAAACTTCATTTTAATGATGTTAGAGCTGAGGAATATACACCGAGTCATGCGGGTTCATCTTCTAGAATTGATTTCTTACTAAATGATGAAAAAATAGCAATTGAAATAAAAATGACCAGAAATGGACTGAAAGATGCTGAACTTGGAGGTCAAATGCTAATAGATATTAATCGCTATTCATCTCATGATAAATGTAATTTTTTATTCTTTTTTATATATGATCCGAATTTTTTAATTAAAGAACCAGAGGCATTATGTGCCGATATTAAAAGTAAACATAAAAATGTAAAAGTTTTTATTTCGCCATTAAATATAAGTTAATTTATTTTTTACCTAATAATCAGAGGCTAAAATGAGTAAATATCTATACATAATTATCACAACCATAGTTTTTCTATTATCGCCTTCATTTTTATCTGCCTCAACCAACCTCAAAACCACCCAACTCCCCCTAAAATTCATGGATATCTATACCTGTGACTCTAACTGCGAGTCCCGTTACCCGATGCATCAGCTGTCCCAACTTCCCGCGCCACTCCAACAGTTAATCAACCAACAAAACCAGAAAAATATCTATAACCTGGACGGTGGTGAAGACGACGGTTACCTCTTTCTACCTGCACGAGGCGAGATACAAATTCTGATAGCCGCACGCTCCATCGTGGTTAACAGCTTTAGGTTAATGACCATAAAAGACAACAAACTTATCGACCAACAGCTGATTGGCTTTTCCGGCCCGGACGATACAGGCGTCATTAATTTCAGCATTGATAAAGACTATCGCCTGACGATCAAACGCGGAATATCAGATACCGAACATGAGAAGCCGGTTGTCTGGAGCGAACAGCGAGTTTATGAAATTAATGAAAACGGTAAACTTTCTGAAATCAGTAAAAAGACGTTTAAAGCGCAGAAGGGGAATGGCGGTTAATCTTCTCTGATGACTGGGGTTTTTTATTCACAGGCCACGAATAGCAGCCTGTGAACAGGCATGGTGATTAATGACAGAACTGGATCTCGCAGTTTTCGATAATCACTTTCTCACCGGGTTTGATCTCTTTCTTTGTGCCGGTTTTGGTATCGCTTAAATAGCACTTACCGTTTTCCAACGTAATCAACGAAACCTCTTTGCTCATGGCAATGCCTTTGGCTTTCAGCAGGATATCCATATCTGATGAGTAACCAACCTGAATCGCATCCTTACCCAGATTAAGCACATACTGGTTAATCGGTTTTGCCATACTGATGCCGCTCTGTTTCAACGGTTCAGAATAAACTGTCACATCAACCCAGCCTTTACGGAACATCACTTCAGCGCTTGCCACCACAATTCCGATAACAGCACCGGTTACCGCAACGCCGGTTACAAAGCCTAAATGGAGATACATCAGCAGGCAACCCGCTACGCCGCCGATTGCGCCGGCGATAATCGCCAACTTAGCGCCCATATTAGGTATGTTTCTGGAGACCAAAAATCCACAGGTCGCCCCACAGATACCCCAGCCAACAATACGGCCATAATAGGCAAACTCAGAGTTTGTCATAATGCAGAAATAGACAATCGCACCGCCAAGGGCACCAAACATAAGGCCCTGAAACAGAACAGCGGTCAGTTTTGATAAGATCGGGAAGGTTCGTGATTGGTAATAGGATTGACCAATTACGATAAATAACGAAATCAGCGCGGCATTATAGCCTCCACCAACGGACCAGCTTGTCAGTGGGCCAGGAATAGGTGTCGCATGGTACAACAACGCGCTGAGAAAACCGGCCACGCCTCCAGTGATGCCAAAAACGATACTTTTCTTGCCGTTAAAAATTGCCATAAAATCATCCAATTGATTTAAAGAGTATATCCAGAAAACATCTGTTTACAGGCCACTGAATATGGCCTGTAAACAAGGGTAGGCTTAGTTACAAAACTGGATTTCACAGTTCTCGACCATCACTTTCTCGCCCGGTTTGATCTCTTTCTTTTCGCCGGTTTTAATGTCATTCAAATAGCACTTATCGTTTTCCAGCGTAATCTGAAAAACCTCTTTGCTCATGGCAATGCCTTTAGCTTTCAGCAAAATATCCATATCCGCTGAATAACCAACCTGAATCGCATCTTTACCAAGATTAAGTACATACTGGTTAGTTTTCTTTGCCATGCTGATGCCATTCTCTTTCAACGGTTCAGAATAAACCGTCACATCAACCCAGCTTTTGCGGAACATCACTTCAGCGCTTGCCACCACAATCCCGATGGCCGCACCCGTCGCAATAACGCCTGTTACATAACCCAGATTGAGATACATTAACAGGCAGCCTACAGCGCCACCGATAGCACCGGCTACCATCGCCAGCTTCTTACTCATATTAGGGATTTTCTTGGATACCAGAAATCCACAAACCGCTCCGCTGATCGCCCAGCCAATAACGCGGCCAATATCTCCGGAGGAGGTTACCGCCATAAAGATGTATACCGCCAGACCGCCAAGGGCACCAAAAATGAAACCTTGAATCAGTATTGATATCAATCTTGATGTGACGGGAAGCGTTCGCGACTGGTAATAGGACTGGCCGATAACAATAAATAACGAAATCAGTGCAGCATCAAAACCGCCAGAAATTGTCCAACTTGCCAGTGCGTTGGTAATATTGACCGATTCATATAACAGAGCGCTGAGCAGGCCTGCGAACCCGCCGGTGATGCCAAAGACAATACTTTTTTTACCGTTAAAAACTGCCATAAAACCATCCATTTTATTAAGAGAATATCCGATAAATTCCAACCTGCGGATTTAAGCGTCCGGATAGTATCGTGAATTCCGGTTGCCAGTAAACCTGCTATAACCTCTTAATTTTTCAGAAATCAGTCAATGGAAATTAACCGTTTTATATCCCACAACCACAAGCTAAACCATTTAGGAAGTATATTAATAACCCCAACAGTGATTGTTGCTCTGCGAACGTTAAGTATAAATTGGTAAGCCTAAGCAGATAGATTGTTTAGCGTGTCCGAATTTTATTACTTATTGCGAATCACATGGAGATGAATAATCATGACGTTACTTAGTAAATTGATTAAAACTACTGCTGCGCTTTCCTTCTTAACTGCTTCTATTTTTTCGGCTCAGGCCGATACTATTCCGCTATCCGGAAACGTACAAACAGAGCTGCTTGTCGCGAAAGTAGTTTCAGTGGACCAGAGTAACCATGTCATTGTGTTGTCCGGTAAAGATGGTGAAGAGACTAGTTTTCAACTGACCGATCGGGCAAAAGATCTGGAACATGTAAAAACCGGCGACATGATTGAGGTCACTCTGGAGCATTCTGTTGCTGTAGCACTGGAAACCGATGTGAATCAGGCAGCCCCCATTATGCTGACAAAAGAAGAAGTCAGTCAGGCTACCAAAGATAATCCTACGCCAAACGCCAACGCACTCCGTCAGGTGAATATATCGCTGAAAATTACGCATATCGACCTTAAAAAGCACCAAATAACGTTCGAAGGCCCCGCAGGTCGTAGCAAAGTGGTTTCAGTTAAAAAACCTGAAGTTCAGGCTCGCTTAAAAGATCTGAAAGTTGGCCAAAGTGTACAAGTAACCTATACCGATTTGGTGAAGATTACCGCTGACCACGGTAAAAAATGATTTGATATAACTGCCACTGCTCTATTTATGAAGGAAAATTATTTATCCGAAATAATTTTCCTTCTTTTTTACTATGAATATTTCTAATTAAAATCAATACCGTAGTGGTATTTTATTGATTTTAACCAGATGCCCCTTATTCAGCTCAATGTAATTTCCTGTTCTGAGTTGCGATAACATTTTCATCACACCACTACGAGACAATCTCGTATGATCCTGAATATATTGAACGGCAGTAATATTATTCCTGACTTCTTCTGGCTCATTAATAAGATTAATCAATTGATTACGGGTGATTTCATAAGCACCGAGCGCAGTTATCTTTGTATGGTACTCATGCATGCGACGTATGATAAACGCCTGGAAAATAGATAATTGTTCCCACAATTTTTCACTTTCGATGATCTGTGTTGCCTTTGCGGTGGGGAGTATTGCGATGGTCGAAGTGGTCTTAGTAGTAAAGAAATAATCCTCTGCTCCCGGGATAAGATGGTTGCTTAACCCTAAAACGGTAGGAGCGTCTGCTGAATAGATAACCATTTCATCTACTACTCTGTGTAACTGCACATGACCATCCTGAACCAGATAACATTGGTCGGTACAACAAAACTTCTTATGGGGCGGACTGATTTGTTGATGAGCGTAAGGGAGTAATTCATTGATTAATGTTTGAATGGCATCTATTGGTTTATTGATACTGCTTAATGGCAAATCCATTCTCGTTCTCCATTCGAGTATGCTTATTATTTCTTGTTTGGTCTTATTGAGTATTTCCGCAAGCGGGTATTAAGTAAGTTTAAACATCCTGTTATAGGTTCTTCAACCATGCTTAATATCTTTACTGGATATTAATAGTGTCGAAAATAATGAAGTGGTTAACATATTGAACTACGGTTATTAAAAATGGATATAACTATAAAACAAGTGTTGCTTTCATCGTTTCTGTGAATCGTGAATTATTCTATGATGTTTTTATTATTACAAATTTTATTTTGTCTGTTTTAGGATTTTTTAATTAATGATAATTTCAATCATGGGGTTTTAAATATTAAAAGTTACCTAAAACCTTTGATTTACTCTCTTGAATATCACTTTTTTTTATTGTCTTTTATAAAGTGCTTTGATGTGCGGTGTAATTTTACACCGTTACTTTTTTATTGGTTACTGTATATTGTCAAGATTGTGAATGATGGAATAACTGAGCTCTTTATATAATTATAGACATATTAAATGCATGCCATAAAGACTATTTATTATATTATTGGAGCGGTTTCCAGAAACCGGAGAACAGCTTTTTCGCCGTCTTTAGAAAGATTGAACTTATCAGGTTCTGCCAGCCAATACTCAATGATACCAATAACAAATATCCTGATCATGGTGGCGTTTTTTTGTATATCAAAATTTTCCTGATAAACCCCGGACTCTTTACATTTAATGAGCGCAGACTCAATGTCGCCATCATTAAAAAGAATATTTTTACGAATGTTCTTTATTGCGTCATTTCTGTATGCCAGTTCACGATCGAAAAATATTAACGACATAATCATAGCCTGTTTTTTATCGTGATAAATAATATCTAATGTTTTAATTAGCGCTTCTTTTAGTGCAATAAACGGATTTGTGTTTAGCATTATATGAAAGGGTTTTATATGTTCAGACTTCATCATTTCAAAGTCGCAGAAAATTTCATGCAATATGTCGTCTTTGTTTTCGAAATGCCAATAAATAGCCCCTCTGGTTACCTTTGCTAAGGTGGAAATATCAGAAAGAGAGGTTGATGTGAACCCTTTGCTGGAAAATATTTCCAGTGCGGCATTCAGGATATTTTGTCGTGTAATGAGTGCTTCTATTTTTGTTTTTCTGGCCATAAGACTTGCTGAATATATTTTAGTTAAGATGTTTTCTTTGAGGATATAATGAAAAGTCAAAATAAATCTGCTTTATTCCAGTGTATTATTGGATTAACAATTGTACTTGCCATTACTGGCTGTAATGATGAAAAAAATACCAGTGCTGCATCGGTAGTACTTCCGGTTGATGTGGTTACCGTAAAAGGAATTATTCTTCCGGTTACGACAGAATTACCCGGACGTATTTCCGCTTATCGCACAGCAGAAGTTCGTCCACAGGTTGGTGGAATTTTACTTCATCGCTATTTCTCCGAAGGTAATGATGTTAAAGCCGGGGATTCGCTCTATCAGATCGATCCGGCGACCTATCAGGCAGAACTTGAACAGTCAAAAGCAGATTTGGCTAAATCATTAGCCGCGGCAGAGCTGGCAGGCTTAACGGTGAAACGTTACTCTCCTCTGAGAAAAAATCACTATGTCAGCCAGCAAGATTACGATAGTGCTGTGGCTACCTCGCGTCAGGCTGATGCGCAAGTGTAGGTCTCTCGTGCGGCGGTCGACACCGCCAACATTAAACTGAATTACACCAAAGTCATCTCTCCCATTAGCGGTCGCGCAGGCAAATCATCGGTTACAGAAGGTGCACTGCTGACCACTAACCAGCAAGATGCCATGGTCACCGTGCAGCAGCTTGATCCTATCTATGTTGACGTTACTCAATCCAGCGATAGCTACCTGAGCTTAAAACGCGCCATATCAAATGGCGAAATGCAAAGCCCGCAGCAGAACGGCGAGGTGAGTTTGCTGTTGGATGATGGCAGTCAATATAGCTTAAAGGGCCGTCTCGAATTTTCTGATATTACGGTAGATAAAGATACTGGCTCTATCACCATAAGGGCGTTATTTCCTAACCCTAAATATGAGCTATTACCCGGCATGTATACCCGTGCTGTTGTGAATGAAGGCACGCTCAAGAGTGCAATTTTGGTTCCGCAGGAAGGCGTAATGCGCGATCCAAAAGGCATGGCCACTGTCATGATCGTCGATGACGCCAATAAGCTTGAAATTAGACAAGTTAATGCAAGCCGGGCCATTGGGGAGCAGTGGTTGATTTCGGATGGATTAAAAGAGGGTGACAAAGTTGTGGTCAGCAATCTTCAGAAAATCAGACCAGGAATGACGGTATCAGCCACAGAACGTCACCTCGACAGTCAGGTTAAGTGAGACGGATTTCATTATTATGATTAAGGCAAAATAAGTATGTCTAATTTCTTTATTGAACGGCCAATATTTGCCTGGGTTTTGGCAATTATCGTCATTCTGGGAGGAACGCTGGCTGTTCTTAAACTTCCTATTGCGCAATATCCGACGGTAGCGCCTCCTGCCATTGCAGTTTCGGCCACTTATCCCGGCGCGGATGCTCAAACCGTACAAGATTCGGTCACTCAGGTGATCGAACAGAATATGAACGGAGTGGATAACCTGATGTATATGTCCTCAACCAGTGATTCGGCTGGCGGAGTGACTATTACATTAACGTTTAGCTCTGAAACTGACCCGGATATTGCTCAGGTTCAGGTACAGAATAAACTGCAGGGAGCCATGCCGTTACTGCCGCAGGAAGTTCAGCAGCAGGGTATTAGCGTGGAGAAATCCAGCAGCAGCTATTTGCTGGTTGCCGGTTTTGTTTCTGAAAATGCTGATTTAACCGATGCCGATCTGTCGGACTATGTATCATCAAATATCAAAGATGAACTGAGCCGCACCAGCGGCGTAGGGAATGTACAGCTGTTCGGTGCGCAATATGCGATGCGTATCTGGTTAGATCCCAATAAATTAAACAAATACCAGTTAACACCACTTGATGTGGTTAACGCGCTTAAAGAACAGAATGCGCAGATTGCAGCAGGGCAGCTCGGCGGTACACCGCTGGTGGATAATCAAAAACTGAACGTTTCAATTATTGCGCAAACCCGTCTTACTTCTCCGGATGAATTTTCACAAATTCTGATAAAAGTGAATTCTGATGGCTCGCAAGTCTTATTAAAAGATGTCGCCAGAATTGAGCTGGGCAGTGAAAACTACAACACGCTGGCGAAGATTAACGGCAAGTCAGCCACCGGACTGGGGATCAAGCTGGCGACCGGTGCCAATGCACTGAATACTGCCGCAGCAGTGAAAGCACGGCTGGTTGAACTACAGCCTTTTTTCCCGGAAGGGATGAAAACCGTTTACCCTTACGATACAACCCCATTCGTTAAAATATCAATTTTTGAAGTCGTAAAAACGCTATTTGAAGCCATCGTTCTGGTTTTTCTGGTGATGTATATCTTCTTACAGAATATCAGAGCAACGCTGATCCCAACCATTGCTGTGCCGGTAGTTCTGTTAGGGACTTTTGCCGTTTTAGCCGCGTTTAATTACTCGATTAATACATTAACCATGTTCGCGATGGTACTGGCGATTGGATTGTTGGTGGATGATGCGATTGTTGTGGTAGAGAACGTCGAACGAGTAATGGAGGAGGAGCTTTCGCCTAAAGAGGCCACTCGTAAATCAATGGGGCAAATTCAGGGGGCGTTGGTAGGCATTGCACTGGTGCTGTCTGCAGTATTCTTCCCGATGGCTTTCTTTAGTGGTTCTACCGGGGCGATTTACCGCCAATTTTCAGTCACCATTATTTCCGCCATGGTGTTATCGGTATTTGTTGCTTTAATACTGACTCCGGCACTGTGCGCCACGTTATTAAGAAGTCATGATGAGAAGCAGAAAGAATATGCCTTCTTTACCTGGTTCAATAAACTGTTCGAAAAGAGTGCCGACCATTACACCGATAGCGTTAGCCGGGTGTTGAGTAAGTCAGGGCGCTTTATTGTTATTTATCTGTTTATCTTTATCGGTATGGTGACACTATTTATTAAGCTACCAACCTCCTTTCTTCCTGATGAAGATCAGGGCGTTTTCATGACTATGGTACAACTGCCAGTAGGTCAGACTCAGCCTCAAACTCAAGTGGTTCTTGATCAGTTAACGGATTATTTTTTGACTCATGAAAAAGATAACGTTGAGTCGGTATTTACCGTTAATGGATTTAGCTTTAGTGGACAGGGGCAAAATGCGGGGCTGGCGTTTATTAGCCTGAAGTCCTGGGATGAGCGTAGCGGTTCGAAAAACAGTGCGCAGGCCATTATCGGACGGGCATTCCTTGAATTTCGAAAAATTAAAAATGCCATCGTTATTCCTTTTAACCTGCCGGCGATTATTGAACTGGGTACCGCAACGGGGTTTGACTTTGAATTAACCGATAAAGGTAATCTTGGTCATGAGAAACTGATGCAGGCCCGTAACCAGCTATTAGGTATGGTGGCAGAGCATCCTGATATTTTGCAGAACGTTCGTCCCAATGGTCTGGAAGATACGCCACAATATAAATTACAGATTAATCAAAGTAAGGCTCGTGCGCTAGGCGTATCGATTTCCAACATTAATCAGACCATCAGCACTGCGTTGGGTGGCAGCTATGTTAATGATTTCGTCGATCGTGGAAGGGTGAAGAAGGTTTACGTTCAGGCTGATGCTCCCTATCGAATGTTGCCGGAGGATATAACCAATTGGTTTGTTCGTAGTAACAACGGGGAAATGGTGCCTTTCTCTGCTTTTGCTTCATCCATCTGGACTTATGGTTCTCCACGTCTGGAACGTTATAACGGTCTGCCTTCTATGGAAATTCAGGGGGAGGCCTCTGCGGGTAAAAGTACCGGTGAAGCCATGACGCTAATGGAAGATCTGGTGGGAAAACTTCCTGCCGGTATCGGCTATGACTGGACGGGCATGTCCTATCAGGAACGTCTTTCAGGTAATCAGGCTCCTGCGCTTTATGTTATATCGCTGGTGATAGTCTTTTTATGTCTGGCGGCGTTATATGAAAGTTGGTCAATACCCATATCGGTAATGCTGGTTGTGCCACTCGGTGTCGTGGGTGCGCTGCTGGCGGCCACTATGCGAGGATTAAACAATGACGTCTATTTTCAGGTAGGGTTACTGACAACGATCGGTTTGTCGGCTAAAAACGCCATTTTGATTGTGGAGTTTGCCAAGGATTTGATGGAGAAAGAGGGCAAAGATCTTATTCAGGCCACCCTTGAAGCAGTAAGAATGCGTTTAAGACCAATACTCATGACATCGCTGGCCTTTATTCTGGGGGTATTACCTCTGGTTGTGAGCCACGGTGCGGGTTCAGGGGCTCAAAATGCCGTAGGTACTGGGGTAATGGGCGGCATGATTACGGCAACGCTGTTGGCAATATTCCTGGTGCCGGTATTCTTCGTGGTGGTTCGCCGTCGGTTTTCGAAGAAATAGCGGCTGAAAAGTATTATCAGACGCAGAAATAAGCGGGAGAGCATTATGCTCTCCCGTTTTTCATTTGAATTGTGCCCGCCTGTTTCCTGGCCCGGAGTCGTTCATTTACCTGTTTTTTTGTTGATAAAAAACCACGCAATTCAAATAGCATGATCGACTCTATGTCAGGGTAATTCATGCTGATGGTTTTAATCTGAAAACCCTGGTCGGCATCATTAACTATATGTAATTACTTCTGTGGTTAATTATATAAAACGGCTGTATTTGCAAGGCGTTATTGATTGTGCCCTAATGCGTTCTCCGTAAGAGAAGTGGCGTTTAAGAGCAGGTTTTGGCACTGGTAAATCATTCACATCAGACTGGTTTTCGCAAAGCTAATGCTTACTCGATGCCCGGAATAGAGAAGCGGACTATTTTTATCATGGTTTATGATATTCCTCTTGCTCAAGAGGGCGTCAATCCTGCTCTCTGGCGGAAGAGACAATGGTTAAACTTTCCGGTGAATTTATTGCTCTGTTAAATTGGCTGTTTTATTTTTCGGGTAGCAATAGTTTTAAACCGTAAGTGAAAAAGTGTACGAATGGTACAACTCAATGGAACGGTAAATGGATAATTTTCGCTTTGGAACATGGATGGTTGCCATCATCTTATGTGCCTTTTCACCAATAAAAACGGCGTTTGCCGACCAGACCGATATCATTCGTCCGGAGAAAACCGCGCTGACGGTGACGACGATGTCCCCCAAAATGATGGAGTGGGACAATACGCTGCTTGCGACCGGTAATATCGTTGCCTGGCAGGAAGCTAATGTAAGCACCGAAGCCAGTGGTTTAAGTATCACTCGAGTGTTGGTTGATGTGGGGGATAAAGTCGCTAAAGGCCAACTGCTGGTTGAACTACAAAATCATACGCTGGAGTCTGAATTAGCCCATGCGAATGCAGAACTGGTTCAGGCCATAGCACAGCGAGAAGAAGCGAGAGCCGACGCGGAACGTGCGCGTAAATTACAAAAGTCTGCTGCGTTGAGCGCTCAGCAAATTACCCAATATTTCATTACGGCAAAAATCGCAGAGGCGCGAGTTAAGGCCCACGAGGCAAAAGTCAGCTCCGCGCAGTTTCGCCTTTCTCAAACCCAAATTGTTGCCCCGGATGAGGGGACGATTACCGTCCGACAGGCTACATTGGGTCATGTTGTCTCCCCCGGCGATATCCTGTTTAAACTGAACCGTCAGGATCGCATGGAATGGCGTGGTGAGCTGCCGTCAAATGAACTGGCTCAGGTTCAGTCAGGGCAAAGCGTAAAACTATCGGTTAACGGACAACAAACCGTTACCGGTCAGGTACGGCAAGTTGCCCCTACGGTGGACCCAAAAACGCGTAATGGGCTGGTGTATGTTGAGTTGCCCAATACGCCACCGATTCGTGCTGGGATGTTTGCTTCGGGAAATATTACCATCAGCCAGCGCAAAGGGCTGGCAGTTCCCCTTTCAGCCTTACTGTTACAGGATGGGATGGCGTTTGTATCCCGGGTAGGTCCCGATAATAAAATTGTGCAAACCAAAGTGACTGCCGGACCTCAGGTTGACGGTTGGGTGCCAATCCTCAATGGATTACAACCAGAGGATACCATTGTTGTCAGCGGCGTCAGTTTCCTGTCGGAAGGTGATTCAGTACGTATTGCCTCCCATCAGGCCGACTAAGGAGAAATGCATGAACGTTTCATCCTGGTCTATCAATAACCCCATTCCGGCCATTTTGCTGTTTATGTTACTGACCATTATTGGGTTAGGGGCGTTTAATAGCATGAAAATCCAGAGCATGCCGGATGTTGAACTTCCTATTGTTACGGTTACCGCAACCCTGCAAGGGGCAGCACCTTCTCAGATAGAAACCGATATTGCACGCAAGCTGGAAAATACCATTTCGTCGGTACAGGACGTCAAACATATCATCACCACCGTACAGGATGGCGTCGCGACTCTGGTTATCGAGTTTCGGATAGAGAAATCGATTCAGGATGCAATGGACGATGTGCGTGATGCGGTGGCTCGGGTTCGCTCTGATTTACCTGCCGCCATGAACGAACCCATTATTGCCAAGTTGGATCTGGCCAATATGCCGGTTTTGGCCTATGCGGTGCACTCTGCCAAAATGGATGATCAAGCGCTGTCATGGTTTGTGGATAACGATATCGCCAAGACATTGTTAAATGTTAAGGGCGTCGGTTCCGTGAACCGGGTGGGTGGGGTGACGCGGCAAATCAACGTTGAACTGTCGCCAGAGCGGTTACTGGCGCTACAAATTTCCGCCGCTGATATCTCTCGACAGTTAAAAATGACTCAGCAGGAAGCATCCGCAGGGCGTGCTGATATTGGTCAGTTGGAGCAGCGCGCCCGTACGCTGGCAACGGTACGTAATGTTGATGAACTGGCAAACATGAATATGCTGCTATCCGACGGGCGTCAGGTGCGTTTAAACCAAATAGCTACCGTTAGTGATGCTACCGCAGAACAGCGCAGCGCCGCGTTTCTTGATGGAAAGCCGGTGGTGGCGGTTGAAGTGGTGCGAACCAAAGGCGGCAGCGATGTGGATATCATGTATGCCGTACGGGAACAGCTGGAAGAGCTTCATCAAAAGCACCCGGACATTGTGATAAGTGAAGCGTTCAACTTTGTTGACCCCACCATTGAAAACTATGAAGGTTCGATGAGCTTACTGTATGAAGGTGCTTTTCTGGCCATCATCGTAGTATGGATTTTTCTGCGTAACTGGCGGGCAACCTTCGTGGCCACGGTGGCGCTACCACTGTCGATTATTCCTACTTTTGCCGCAATGTACCTGATGGGATTTACCCTTAATACCGTCACATTGCTATCGCTGTCACTGGTGGTGGGTATTCTGGTGGATGATGCTATCGTTGAAATTGAAAACATCATGCGTCATCTGTCGATGGGGAAAACACCGATGGAGGCGGCCAGAGAAGCGGCCGATGAAATCGGTCTGGCCGTTATTGCCACCACCTTCACCTTGATTGCGGTCTTCTTACCCACGGCCTTTATGCCCGGTATTGTTGGGCGCTTCTTTATTCAGTTTGGCTGGACGGCCGCTATCGCGGTATTTTTCTCGCTGGTGGTTGCCCGTTTATTAACCCCAATGATGGCGGCTTATATGCTCAAGCCGTTAACGCATGCGCATCGTCAGGCTGGCTGGGAGCGGGGCTTTTCCCGGGCGGCAAGCTGGGCAATGAAGAATCGCCTCAAAACCGTGATGATTACCATGTTGTTTTTCTTTGGTGTGTTACTGGGGCTGGGGCCACTTCTGCCTACCGGATTTACCACGCCAGATGATTTGTCACAAACTCAGGTGAATATCACGTTGCCACCGGGCAGCCGCTTTGAACAGACATTGGCCCTGACTAAGCAGGCAGAAGCCATTGTTAAAACCCATCCCCATGTGCGAACCATCTATACCACCATTGGCGGTGGTGCTGCCGGGGGAATCTGGGGGACGATCAGGGGCCGGTTATGCTGGCGAATGTGGCAACGGTTACTGTGGTTGATGGTATCGACCAGATAAAACGCTACGATCGTCGCCGTACCGTGGATATCGAGATTGAACTCAACGGTATCCCCCTCGGTGATGTTGACGAGAGCGTTTACAACTTACCCAGTATGAAACAGCTTCCTCCGGGGATTTACACCACTCAGGTCGGTGATGCCGAACTGATGGTGGAGTTAATGTCAGGGTTTGCGGTTGCCATGGGCACCGGTGTTCTGTGCATTTTTGTGGTGTTGGTGCTGCTGTTTAAGGATTTTATGCAGCCAGTCACCATTCTTGCGGCATTGGTGCTGTCAGTGCCCGGAGCCATTCTGTCGCTGTTTCTTGCCCAAAAGGCCTTCTCTATGCCCGCCATGTTGGGGCTGATTATGCTGATGGGGGTAGCGACTAAAAACTCGATTCTGCTGGTGGAATACGCTATTAAGGCTCGGGCAGAAATGGGAATGGCGCGCTTTGAGGCGTTAGTCGATGCCGGTAAAAAACGCGCACGTCCTATTGTGATGACCACTTTTGCCATGGGTGGCGGTATGTTGCCGATTGCATTGGGGCTGGGCGTGGATCCCAGCTTTCGCTCTCCAATGGCGATAGCGGTAATTGGCGGCTTAATAACCTCTACATTCCTCAGCCTGATCGTTATCCCGGTGATTTTTACCTATGTTGATGATTTGCGCTTGTGGGGAATACGTTTTTTTGCGCGCCTGCGGCATCGCTAAGCGCTATTTTGTATCAGAAGGGCAAAACTCAGGTTTCGCCCTTATTTTATTATCAGCAATATTTTTATGCTCACCTTTCAAATTAAATTCTGCATTAATTATGATATTTCACTTTAGCAATCAATAAACTACCTTTTCTGACTGTTGATTTTCTTATGATTATTCATTAATCACCAGTTTAAAAATGTTAATAGGGTTATTTTATTTATTGTTGGTGAATATAACTACTCTTATGTAGGCTGGCCAATAGAATTGATCGTAAATTCATTTTATTTTTTATTTTTTATTTAATATTGATTCTCTTTTTTTTATTTATTTACAACACTTATTGTATTTTTGTTTTTATTTTTCAGCAAAGAATTGAAAGTGAAAAATAGTATTATGGGCTACATAACTAAGTAATGCCTGTTGAAAATTTTACCAGATAATCAAAAAACAGTTGTTTGTTGATGTTTTTTAGTGTTTTTAGTTGTAAAAGCTCGGTTTATTGCGTTTGATTGAAATTATTGATCGTGTTTCAATATGTAAAGAGTTGTTTTTATGTGTGAGTAAGGACATATTGAAATACTGAACGTGCTGAGAATTTATATATAAAAATATGGAGATGCGCTATGTTCAAAAGAAGGGTTTGTTGTCGTTATTGTTCCAGAACGAATGCTGTTAAAAAGCATGGTACTGCGCCTTCAGGGTACCAGCGCTATCGGTGTGGCCACTGCCAGAAGACGTTTCAGATAAATTATATTTACCAGGCCTATAAAACCTCTGATGAGGCGATTGTAAATAAAATGCAAAATGGTTTGGATAATGAGTTTAATGATTTAAGTATCAATGTTAATTATCTTTAATTATAAATACGTAAATTAATAGTCGGTGATTTTAACTATTACGGGGTATTTCTTACCTTCATTTTCTATCAGTTCATATTGATAAATAAAATATAGAAATATTTTAAAGAGTTAGTTAGTGACGTGTTTTTTAATAACTACCATTTAACGTTAGAAAATAATTAAAAGAAAAATATCTAAAGTTGCAACTCGTTTGGTGATGAATGATGTGCCGAATAGAGAGGATAGAAAAGTATCAATATGGAGAATTATAACATCATGAGAAAACAATGGAAAAAAGTGATGCCGGTAGTATTGGGGAGCTCTTTTCTTTATAGCCCCATGACTCAGGCAGCGGAACTGACAGATCAGTTTTATACCAGCAGCATTAGTTCGATTACCAGTGGAAACCATACCGTTAACAATGGTGATGTCACTTTAGATGCTTCCGGCTATACCGGGGCGTTTGCCTATCAAAGGGCAATCATCAATACAATGAATGGCGCGGTTAATATTGGTATTGGCCAGGGCAACACATTAACTATAAAAGGTTTTAATAATAATTCCTCTCAGCAAAATTCTACGCTTTACGCTTACAAGAGAGCGCCAACTCTCAGTGGAACCATGACCTTTACCGGCGGTAACATTGTTGTCAGTAACGAAGTCACCAATAGTTATGCCAATGTTTATGGTCTGTTTGCCGATAATGAAGGGCAGTTTAGTTTTAAAAGTGATGGTGACAATAAGATCAACCTGACTGTATTAATGCCACAGGCTGGGCTGGTGGATACCCATCGTCATGGTATTGCACTCTATCATTCCGGGCTCGATTTTGATGGTGGAAATTTTATCGTCAAAGTGGATGGCGATCCTGGTGCGAATTCTATTGACCGGCGGGTTGGCATTGCGGTATCGGCGGGGAGCAATGTGGATGTCAAAGCCGATAACGTTTTGATTGAGGCAAATGAGGTGGCGTTATTCTTCCCGGCTACTATCGGAGATTATCCTAATCATCCAACGGCTTACGATGTGGTAAATACGGCAAAGTTTGATGCTGATACCATTATCTTTAGAGGTAGTCAGGGCATTATGGCCGGACTGTCGAGTAATACCTTCAGAACTCGAAATGTGGTTGAATTTACCGGTAATACGTTAATTGAAGCCATTGTGCGAGGCGATGAAACCAACATTTTTGGTGAAATCGGCGGAGGCCGGGCAATCGATGTTATGGCGACGGATATCACCTTTAACAGTAATGATACCGTCAGGATTATTGGTGAAAACTTAACGCCATTGGGTATTCGCCCTGGCTATGAACATGACTATTTAGGATGGATAGACGGTTACTGGCTTAGAACCGTTTCTCTTACCGATGGTTCAACGCTGACATCGAATGCTGACCTGTCATTAAGCAGTGACGGTGGTTACTACAATACCGGCCTGTATGTATGGAAAAGTCAGGCGCAATTTAACGGTAAAACCGAGATTACGCTTAAAAATGGTGTCGACACCGCAAGAGCGGTGTATGTCTATGACGGTGGTACAGGAACCAGTAAGGCAGAATTTAACGATGATTTAAGCATTTCTCTGGTTGATACTCAGGCATCTTATATTGCCGGAATTGAGGCCGCGGCAGGTGGTAAGGTCGATGTGAAAAAGGGCCTGCTGTTAAATGATAACAGCGATATTTATTGGTCACTTTATTCCCGGGGGGCAAATAGTCAGATTGGCGTAAATACCACCGCGGCAGGAACGGTGCAGGTGGAAGGAGATATTGGCGCGATAAATGGTGGCGCAATTGATATGACGATGAATAATCAAAATTCATATCTGACCGCGGCCAGCTACACCTCGACTTCTGGTTCAACCAGCAGAGGTATGGTTAATCTGGATATTTCCAATCAGGCAGTCTGGAACATGACCGGAAACTCCAGCGTAACCAGTCTTTCTTTAGCTTCGCAAGGTCGGGTTAATATTCTGTCTCCGGACAATAATGGCTCGTTTAAAACGTTAACGGTTCACGGTGATTATACCGGCGGCGGTTCCCTGACGATCAATACTGCATTAGGTGGTGATGATTCTGAAACCGATAAAATGATGGTGGAGGGAAATACTTCCGGCATTACCGATTTGTATGTTAACAACTACAACGGCACGGGTGGACAAACCACTAACGGCATCGAAGTGATTAATGTTGCCGGTGAATCGGATGGTATCTTTCAGTTGGCTGCCGGACATCGGGTAGTGGCGGGAGCTTATGAATATAATGTCGCCAAATCGGGTAACAACTGGTATCTGGTTAATACCATTCCACCGGTTGTGATTCCACCGGAACCAACTCCAGAACCAGAGCCAACGCCTGAACCAACACCGGAACCTGAGCCAGAGGAAGGTGGTGAGAATATCAAAGTTATTCGCCCTGAAACCGGTGCTTATATTGCCAACCTGGCGGCGGCAAACTCCATGTTTACTACCCGTTTGCACGATCGTTTAGGTGAAACCCAGTACACCGATTTCTTAACCGGTGAAAACAAAGTGACCAGTTTGTGGCTGCGTCAGGAAGGGGGGCATAACCGCAGCAGAACCCAGTCTGGCCAAAGCAAAACCCAAACTAACCGTTATGTGGTGCAACTGGGTGGCGATATTGCCCAGTGGAGCAGTGACGGACTTGATCGCCTGAATTTAGGGGTAATGGCGGGTTATGGCTACTCTCATGGTAATACCAATGCTAAATACAGTGCTTATCGTTCCAAAAACACCGTGGATGGTTATGCACTGGGTTTATACGGTACCTGGTATGCCAATCAGGCCGATAAGTCCGGACTGTATGTTGATAGCTGGGTTCAGTACGCCTGGTTTGATAACAGCGTGAAGGGCGATGGTCTGGCGGAAGAGAAGTATGACTCAAAAGGTTGGTTAGCCTCGGTGGAAACCGGTTACAGCTTTAAACTGGGTGAAGCTGAGCGTGCCAGCTACTGGTTACAGCCGAAAGCGCAGCTGACCTGGATGGGGGTGCATGCGGATAAGCATTATGAAACCAACGGTACCAAAGTTACCGGCAACGGCGATAACCTATCCACTCGTTTAGGTTTACGGGCTTATGCTCAGGGGCACAGTGCACTGGATGATAACACCGGTCGGGTATTCCAGCCGTTTGTGGAAGTCAACTGGCTGTACAACAGCAAAAACTTTGGCGTCACCATGAATGATACCTCTGACTATCAGGCCGGTACCCGCAATATCGGTGAGTTGAAGGTAGGTATTGAAGGACACTTAAACAAAAACCTGAATATGTGGGGCAACGTTGCTCAACAGATTGGTGATGAAGGCTATAGCGATACTCAGGCAATGATTGGGGTTAAGTATAGTTTCTAATCTCTTATGATTTTATTCTCTGATAAAAAAGCAGAACTTAAGTTCTGCTTTTTTTTTGTCGTTCTATCTTCAAACTCATTATTCAATCGATAAATTGCAATAAGTTAGCTTAGCCAGCAAGAGGAGCACATTGACTATGGATACCAACCGAACCTGCACTAATTATGCTATCGGAAAAATAGCAATAGAGAAATTTAATTTTTTTCAATGAATACCTTAATTAAACGATATTTATGCCCATGAAATGATCTGTGATTAATATATTTGTTTTATTTGATGTGAATCATTTAATGATAAATATCTGCAACACATGTGTTTTTATTTAAATATTTATTTTTTTGATTAAAAAGTGTCATTAACTACATTTTTAGCCTATTGGTGGTGAAAGTGTTGGTTCATCGCGAATTGCTCGATCTGTTAATCTGGTGGTTAAGCTTAAATGTTTATAATAATCTGTGTTTGAGTATTTGATCGAGATTATAGATCGTGTTTAAATGTGTTTTAGTACATATGATGCTCATAAGAGCCGCGTGAACTCTATTAATTGGTTAAGCGCCGGTTTTATCGTCTTTAGAAAGTTAAGGCGTGTTTTTATTAATCGCTCACTGATTTTTATGGGGTTTTATATAGGCAGAATAATGGAGAAACACGATGTTCAAAAGAAGGATTTATTGTCGATATTGCTCCCACTCAAATGCGATTAAAAAGCACGGTACGGCACCTTCAGGCTATCAGCGCTATTTGTGTGGTCATTGCCAGAAGACATTTCAGGAAAACTATATTTATCAGGCTTATAAAAAAGCTGATGAAGTCGTAGTAAAAGAAGCCCAAAGGAGTTTGAGTAATGAGTTTATTACTCAGGAGGTTAGTACTAGCTAAATTTAATCAGACTTAATTATATTCGGAAAAATAAATATAAAACCAATTTTATCATTTGCATGGTTAGCTATTCCCCATTTTTAACTAGTGGTAGTAACGAGCAATTAAATAAAAAGTATATTTTTCGTTCCTGTTGGGGAATGCCATACAGAGATTAAGGATGGCGAAAATATCAAAATGGAGAGTTATAACATAATGAAAAAACCATGGAAAAAAGTGATGCCGGTAGTATTAGGGAGTAGCCTTTTGGGTGTTCCCTTAATGGCTGAAGCAAGAGAATTGACTGATGAAACTTATACTACCTGGATTAATCAAATTGATTCTGGTAATCACACCGTTAGTCATGGTGATGTGACGCTCGATGCCAGTGGATATACCGGAACTTATAATAATCAAAGATCGGTTATCAGTACGCTTAATGGGGCAGTGAATATCGATATCAGCGAGGGTAACACCTTAACGATAAAAGGTTATAACTATAATTCGGCAGACTATTATTCAGCACTGCACGCTTATAAAAGAGGCAATTTAAGCGGAACAATGACGTTTACTGGCGGTAACGTTGTTGTCAGTAATCATGCGACCAGTACTAACTCATTTAGTAGTTATGGAATGTATGGTCGTGCCGGTGGGATATTCGATTTTAAAAGCGACGGTGATAATAAAATCAATTTGACCGTTTATGTACCGGTATCTGGCAAGTCTACCAATCGGACTGGTATCTATCTTAATGATAGTGCATTCAATTTTGATGGGGAAAATCTTACCGTCAATATTGATGGTGTCCCTGCTCCTAATCTTTATAACAGTGAGACCCGCACGGGTATCAATATTAATGATAGCGCATTCAATTTTAATGGAAAAAATCTTACCGTCAGTATTAATGGTAACCCTACGCCTAATCCTTATAGCAGTGAGAGCCGAACGGGTATCAGTGCTTATGATAGTGACTTTACGTTTAATGGCGAAGATTTTACTGTCAGCATGGATAGTAATCTTGGAACAGGTGGACGTCGGACGGGCTTAAATATTAATAAGAGTGAGTTTAACCTTAACGGGAAAAACTTTACTGTCAGAATTGATGGTAATCCTGAGAGTGGCATGCTTGAGAACCAGATAGGGTTGAGAGTATACGGCGGAAGCAATGTCGATATTAATGCCGAACAAATTTTAATTGAGTCTGATGGCTATGCATTACGGATGGGAAACTACGCCTCTTATGATGCGATTAATTCGGCGAAATTTGAAGCCGATACCCTTATTTTTAGAAGCCGGGGTGGGATCCATGTTGGAAACCATGCCTATGCGTTAGGCATTTATGATGGTATTCGAAATACGCTCGAGTTTACGGGGCATACGCTAATTGAATCAATCGCCCGGGGTGGCGAGGATGATACTTATCGACTGAATAGTAATGGTCAGGCACTGAGTCTGGTGGGAACGGATGTCACCTTTAACAGTCATCGTGGCGTGACGGTTTATGGCGAAAACCTTACGCCCCAAGGACTCATTCCTGAAATAGTTGGAGATTTAGCGCCACTAGAACCCCAACCCTACTGGTTGCGAACCGTTTCTCTGATTAAAGATACCGAGTTTAAGGCTAATACAGATTTCTCCATAACCAGTAACGGTGGTTATTATAATACGGCGTTATATATATCAGAGAGTCAGGCGCAATTTAATGGCAAAACCAGTATTTCAGTGAAGAATGGCATAGATACTGCGAGGGGAATGTATCTCCATGGTGGTGTGTATGGTCGGCCGACTAAGGCGGTATTTAATGACGATTTGTCTATTTCACTGGCCGATACGCAGGCTGACTTTATCTCCGGAATAGAGGCGGACGCTGGCGGTAAAGTCGATGTAAAAAAAGGTCTGTTTATCAATGATAATAGTGACATCTACTGGTCACTTTATTCCAGTGGCGTGGATGATCAGGGGGTGGGAAGCCAGATTGACGTAAATAGCACCGGGACTGGTACGGTTCGGGTCGTGGGTGATATTGGCGCTTATGATAATGGTGTGCTTCAGATGACGTTAAATAATCAACACTCATATCTGACAGCATCCAGCTATACCTGGGACAATAGCGGTACTGTTAATCTGGATATTTCTAATCAGGCGGTCTGGAACATGACCGGAAACTCCAGCGTAACCAGTCTTTCTTTAGCGCAGCAAGGGCGCGTCAATATCTTGTCTCCGGATAATAACGGTTCGTTTAAAACCCTAAAGGTTGAGGGCGATTATATTGGTGGCGGTTCCCTGACTATTAACACTGCGCTAGGCGGTGATGATTCTGAAACTGATAAAATGATGGTAGAGGGTAACACCTCTGGCGTTACCGATCTGTACGTTAATAACTACAACGGCAGCGGTGCATATACAATCAATGGTATTGAAGTGATTAACGTTGCCGGTGAGTCAGACGGCGTCTTTCAGTTAGCGTCTGGCCACCGGGTAGTGGCAGGCGCCCATGAATATCATGTGGCTAAATTGGGTAAGAACTGGTATTTGACCAATACCCTTTCACCACAGCCACCCGATCCGACCCCGGAACCCACACCTGAGCCTGAACCAACCCCAGAGCCGACGCCTGAGCCAACACCGACTCCGGAACCTGAAGAGGGCGGTGAGAACATCAGAGTGATTCGCCCTGAAACCGGTGCCTATATTGCCAACCTGGCAGCAGCAAACGCCATGTTTACCACTCGCCTGCACGATCGTTTAGGTGAAACGCAGTATACCGACGTCTTAACCGGTGAAAACAAAGTCACCAGCCTGTGGCTGCGTCAGGAAGGAGGGCATAACCGTAGCAAAACTCAGTCGAGCCAAAGCAAAACCCAAACCAACCGCTATGTGGTGCAAATCGGTGGTGATATTGCTCAATGGAGCAGCGATGGTCTCGACCGTCTGCATTTAGGTGTTATGGCAGGTTACGGCTATGCCAGTGGTAATACGGATGCCAAATACACCGCTTACCGGGCAAAAAGTCGGGTAGATGGTTATGCGCTGGGTTTATACGGTACTTGGTACGCCAATCAGGCTGATAAGTCCGGACTGTATGTTGATAGCTGGGTTCAGTACGCCTGGTTTGATAACAGCGTGAAGGGCGATGGTCTGGCGGAAGAGAAGTATGACTCAAAAGGCTGGTTAGCCTCGGTGGAAACCGGTTACAGCTTTAAACTGGGTGAAGCTGAGCGTGCCAGCTACTGGTTACAGCCTAAAGCGCAGCTGACCTGGATGGGGGTGTATGCGGATAAGCATTATGAAACCAACGGCACCAAAGTCACCGGCAATGGCGATAACTTATCCACCCGCTTAGGCTTACGGGCTTATGCTCAGGGGCACAGCGCACTGGACGATAACACCGGTCGGGTATTCCAGCCGTTTGTGGAAGCTAACTGGCTGTACAACAGTAAAAACTTTGGCGTCACCATGAACGATACCTCTGACTATCAGGCCGGTACCCGCAATATCGGTGAGTTGAAGGTGGGTGTTGAAGGGCACTTAAACAAAAACCTGAATCTGTGGGGCAACGTTGCTCAGCAGATTGGTGATAAAGGCTATAGTGATACTCAGGCAACCATTGGGATTAAGTATAGTTTTTAGTGGTTGGTTGTTTTAACAATATATCAATTCATCGAATATACTTTTCAATCAAACACCACGCTTAACCGGCGTGGTGTTTTTTTATCAAGGTACTATCACGATGCGGAGTCATCATAAGCTTAATGGTTTTACCGCCGCTGAATTTCTTTTGCCAAATCGATAAATGCTCTTAGCCCCGCAGGAACAAGACGCCGACCGAGGTAGTAAAGTTGTAATCCGCCAAAATAAGGGCACCATTCATCCATCACACTAACCAGCGTGCCGGTGGCCAGATCTTTATTGATGAACCAGTCAGAAATAAAGGCAAGTCCAATGCCACTCAGGGCCGCCAAATGAATGGCTCGCATTTCATTCAGGATTATTCTGGGGGGAACAGTGACTGAAAATTTTTGCTGATTTTGCTGAAGCTCCCAATGGTAAATACCACCATGAGACATGCGCATACCGATGAGGTGGTGATGTCGTAAATCGTCCGGCGATTGTGGTTTTCCATGTCGGGCAAGGTAGTCAGGGGTAGCGACAATTAACATTCTGGCCTGACTGGTCAGGGGAACGGCGATCATATCCAGCGGAACGGATTCCGCAAGGCGGATACCGGCATCAAATCCCTCCGCCACGATGTCGACCATGCGTGGTTCACTGGTCATTTCCAGACGCATCTGGGGGTAGCGTTGTATATATTCCCGGATCAGAGGTTCAAATAATAACGTAGCGCATTCGTTAGGGGCATTAATCCGTAGGGTTCCTCTCGGTACACCCGGTTCACTTGCTATTTCCTCTGATGCCCGCTGGATCTCCGCTAATGCTGGGGCAATTCGTTCGACATAACGCCGCCCTTCATCCGTTAATGCCACACTGCGAGTTGAGCGGTTAAATAAACGTACTTTCAGGCGGTTTTCCAGCCCGGCTACGGCATTACTGACGGCAGTTGCTGACATTCCTAACTCTCTGGCTGCTGCACGGAAGCTCTGTTTATGTGCTACAGCCAAAACCACTTCCAGTTCAGTAAGGCCAGTACGATGCATAATGAATTGTCCTGATTTTCGGTACAGTCCATCCAGAATAGACCCGCTTATCCTTTTAGTCATGCTTTCCTATAATTTGAACATCATTAGTTTTTGGAGGCTGCTATGCATTATCTCGACAAGATTTATATCAATGGTGAATTCGTGACGCCGGACGGTGATGAGTATTTTGAACTGTACAATCCGGCAACGGAGGAGGTCATTGGTAAAGTACGTTTGGCTAACGATGTTGATGCACAGCGAGCCATTTCTGCTGCTAAAGCCGCGTTTGGCAAGTGGTCTAAAACCTCAAAGGCAGAACGTATCACTGTGTTGCAGCGGATGTACTCTTCGGTTGCGGCCAGAGAAGAGGAGCTACTTGAGGCGATTATTACAGAATATGGCGCTCCACAATCCCGATCTCGCTGGATGGCTAAATATCCGGCAGATGTCATCGCGCAGGCCATTGAGGCGCTGGAGAATTTTGAGTTTATAGAACAGGCAGGAGAGGCTCAGATCATTATGACGCCCGTCGGCGTTGCCGGATTGATTACACCGTGGAACAGTGATGCGGGCTTTATCTGTAATAAGTTAGCAACGGCGATGGCCGCAGGTTGCACCGCCGTCATCAAGCCCAGCGAAATGAGTGCGATTCAGACACAAATCGTAATGGAAGCGCTGCATGAGGCACAAGTTCCTGCCGGCGTATTCAATATTATTACCGGACGCGGAGAGGTGGTTGGTGATGTTATTAATCATCATCCTGATATTGCTAAGATTTCATTTACCGGTTCTACCGCAGTAGGTAAACATATTGTTGAGCGTGGGGCACAATCACTGAAGCGTATTACTCTGGAATTGGGCGGGAAATCTCCAACGCTGATACTGGAGGATGCAGACCTGACGCAGGCGATACCATTGGCATTGCAGGCAGGCTTTATCAATAGCGGGCAGGCTTGTATTGCAGGAACACGGATTTTAGTTCCGCACAGTCGGCTGGAAGAGTTCCGTCAAATGATTACCGTCGCGGTAAATAAAATACAGTCGGGAAATCCCCGCGATCCGGATACAGAAATAGGCCCAATGGTCAGTAACAGGCAGTGGAAACGTGTACAGGATTATATCCGTTTGGGGTTGTCAGAAGGGGCAATACTGCTGGCTGGTGGCGAAGGTCGTCCGGAAGGGTACACCCAAGGCTGGTATGTAAAACCGACAATTTTCCTGGGTAACAATCAGATGCGTATTGCACAAGAAGAGATTTTTGGGCCGGTTCTGATGGTTATTCCTTATGAAAACGAGGCCGACGCGATTGCTATTGCAAACGACACCGCTTATGGCCTCAGTGCCCTGGTGCTCAGCGGCGATCGTGCCCGGGGTGTCGAGGTAGCAAGGCATATTGATGCGGGGCGGGTGCTGGTTAATACTCTGGCCCATGAACCGAAAGCCCCATTTGGCGGATTTAAGCAGTCCGGACTGGGGCGCGAAATGGGTAAGTGGGGGATACAGACATACCTTGAACCCAAAACGCTGATGGTCGGTTAATCGAGATTTGTTTTAAGTTAAAGGCTATCAAATAGCGTTAATCACAGTATAACCCGAACCCCGCAGGTGTTAACTCCCTGCGGGGTTTCACTTTTTTAGCTACCCTTAATGTAATAATCATTAAGGAGCTGCTATGAGTGAGAAAATCCCTGTTGGTATCAGCGCCTGTCTGTTAGGGGAAAATGTTCGTTTCGACGGCGGACATAAGCGACTTGCGTTTGCGGTAGAGGAGCTGAGTCCCTGGGTTCAGTTTGAGCCGGTTTGCCCGGAAATGGCCATCGGCCTGTCAGTACCGCGTCCGGCGTTGCGACTGGTTAAACAAGATAATGGCGAGATAACTCTGCGCTACAGCGATAAGCGGCAAGGAGACTTAACCATTGCTATGCGTGAATTTTCACAGCAGCGCGTGGCTCAACTCTCCCATCTGTGTGGCTACATCGTTTGCGCCAAATCGCCAAGCTGCGGTATGGAGCGCGTGCGGGTTTATGAACCGGATGAAAACAATAACCGCAAGGCAGGTCGTGGCATCTATACCGATATACTGATGAAAGCCATGCCGTGGCTACCGGTGGAAGAGGATGGTCGACTACAGGATCCGCACATTCGGGAAAATTTTGTGGAGCGTATTTATGCCCTGCATGAACTGAACCAGCTCCATCAGCAGGGGCTGACTCGCGGTGCGCTCATGGCGTATCACAGCCGTTACAAGTTGCTGTTACTGGCACATTCTCAACCCGATTATCGGGAGCTGGGTCGTTTTGTGGCGGCAATGCATGAGTGGCCACAGCTGGAGGATTATTTTGCAGAATACCGCCTGCGGTTGATGAACCTTCTTTCACATCAGGCCACCCGGCGCAATCACACTAACGTTCTGATGCATGTTCAGGGCTATTTTCGACCTCATCTTAACCCACGCCAGCGCCATGAACTGACCATGTTGATTGAACGCTATCGTCAGGGGACTCAACCGTTACTTGCACCGGTGACCTTACTCAAACACTATATGTCTGAATTTCCGGATGCTTATCTGGCAGGACAGCGCTACTTTGATCCCTGGCCGGAAGCATTGCGCTTACGTTACGGACATTAATTCTGGATAAATATGGCTTCTCATTTGATGTGGTTTCGCGCAGATTTGCGTGTGCATGATAATCTGGCTTTGGCTGCCGCCTGTCGTTCCGACGACACGGAGGTACTGGCACTGTTTATTGCCCCGCTAAAGCAATGGCAGCAACATGATATGGCACCTCGTCAGGCGGCATTTTTACAAAGTCAGCTTAATGCCCTACAACAGGCACTGGCGGAGAGGGGAATTCCTCTTCTGGTTAAGCAGGTGGATGACTTCACCGCCAGCATAGAGGTGTTACGCGAAGTGTGTGAAACCCATAATGTCACATCGCTGTTTTATAACTATCAGTATGAATTTAACGAGCGTCAGCGTGATGTTGCTGTGGAGCAGGCGCTGACTGATGTTACCTGTCAGGGCTTTGATGATAGTGTGATGCTGGCACCGGGTAGTGTGATGACCGGCAATCATGACATGTATAAGGTATTCACACCGTTTAAAAATGCCTTTTTACGCCGATTGGGTGAAGATCTACCGGAATGCGTGAATCCACCCAAGGTGCGTCCGGCCGGTGCGCTGACCGGCAAGTTAGCACCCATTGAGCTAAATTACCCGCAGCAATCGTTTGATACCACTTGGTTTGCTGCCGATGAGAACAGTGCACAGGTCCGGTTGCGGCATTTTTGCCAATACGATGTGGCGAGTTACGACACGCAGCGCGACTTTCCTGCTGTTGATGGCACCAGTCGACTTTCTGCCAGTCTGGCGCTGGGGGCACTGTCGCCGCGCCAGTGTCTGCACGCTTTATTGAAAGCTCACCCCGATGCACTGGAAGGAAAAACCGGGGCAGTCTGGCTGAGTGAACTGATCTGGCGTGAGTTTTACCGTCATCTGATAACTTACCATCCAAACTTATGTAAACACCGTCCTTTTATCGACTGGACCGATAACGTGCAGTGGAATAACGATAGCGCTGCGCTGACGGCCTGGCAGCAGGGAAAGACCGGTTATCCCATCGTTGATGCGGCGATGCGTCAATTGAATCAAACCGGCTGGATGCATAACCGATTACGAATGATTGTCGCCAGTTTTTTGGTAAAGGATCTGTTGATCGACTGGCGGCAAGGTGAACGCTATTTCATGTCTCAACTTATTGATGGCGATCTGGCGGCAAATAACGGCGGCTGGCAGTGGGCAGCATCTACCGGCACCGATGCGGCACCCTATTTTCGTATCTTTAATCCCACTACTCAGGGGGAACGGTTTGATAAACAGGGGGTGTTTATCCGTCAATGGCTGCCTGAATTGACGGATGTTCCGACAACAGCGATACATACGCCATGGATATGGGCAGATAAGGCGCAGCGAACCATTGATTATCCGCGTCCGATAGTTGATCACAAACTGGCGCGGAACCAAACTCTGGCGGCTTATGAAGCGGCAAGAAAGAAAAATTAACAGGATATCTGCGTAATACTGATGGAAGTAAAAGGGGGGGCGGTTGAATAATCTCCCCTACCTTAAATTAGGTATTATTTCATTAATACAGCAGAGTTTACCTATATAAAGCCTTTTCAGTCTAATCATTAACTGATTTTAAGTTAATTTTAACACGCATATACTGTTTGATTAATATTCATTTTTGAATAAGCCTTAATTATTTGTGGTTATTCTTTATGTTATAAAAGTAAGTTGTATTAAAATAGTTTTCCAGTTAACTATATTATCTTGATATTAATCTGGTATGGTAAAGGTTATTAATTTTTAATACGCATTAACTTTATAATAACAATTGATTTAACTAATTGTTTTTATTAATTAAAACAAATAAAATTTCATTTTAAAAGAGTTGCTATTGAAAACATTATATTTTTATATAGAATGTTCATTGATTATATAACTATTTTTTGTTTTTTATTTACAACATAATTGCTTGTAATTGCTTGTAATTGCGTGTTTGATTAACTGTTGTTGATGGTCATTTTTGGGTTTTTAGCAACGCTTTAATTAAATGGACTTATAACGTATTTGAAATGGATGTCACTATGTCTGTTTATAGTAAGTATTTTCTTCTTATCAGTGCAGTAGCCACCCCTTCAATTGGCTTTTCAGTTAATGCCGCCCCTCCTTATTACAATGAATCTGGTACTGCCAGTAGCGGTCTGTGGGACTGGGAAAATAAGGGTAATGTTATTGGCGGCGACGATGGAAATCGCGGTGAGTTAATTCTGCAAGGTTCCGCCAGTTACAACAATATGTTTTCCATTGGCTATAACGGCGGCAACGGTGCACTGACAATCAAAGATAATGCTACACACACCGGTGAGACTACTCGTTTTTATGTAGGGTTTGTCAGCAATACGCAACCGCGAACCGAAGACACGGTCGGTGTTTTGAATCTGATTGGTTCAGGTATTGGGCATATTGATACCTCAGTGTTGAGGATCGGCGATACCACGGTATATGACAGACATACGGTGCGGGATAAAACGGTTACTGGCACACTCAATATTCTTGAGGGTGCCAGTGTCAATGTGGGCCCGGTTTCAGGTACGCCAGGAGGTGTTTCTGGTGGCGTGATGTGGGTGGGAACCGGAAACGCAGTGAATACCGGTACCGTTAACATCAGTGGTGCAAACAGCAAGCTTTCCCTGATCAATAAGGTTTTTGAGTCGAGTCCTTATGTTGAAGATTATGTTGTCAATGGCGATGCCTATTTAGGCTATTTCGGCGATGCTAATATTAATATTTCTGACGGTGGCTCACTGACTACCGGTCGTATGATCGCCTCATTTGCAAAATACAATGACGTCATCAATAGCGGTGAAAAATTATCCACGGTAAATATTAATGTTACCGGTGCAGAGAGTAAATTAGCTATTCAAAGCGTACTGGCTCTGGCTTCGAGTGCTGGCGGAGGTGTTTCAAGTATCGATTTTGCTGCCGACATTAAGGGCGTGGGAACCGCCATTTTAACCGTTGAAGACGGTGCGGAAGTTTATTTCGAAGGCAAAGCCTATGCGGATGCATTTGGCTTTCCTGAGAAAACGTCCGGGTTATTCCTGGCCAGTGATGCGGGTTCTTCTGCAACGGTTAATCTTAACGCGGGTGGTACCATTTCTATCTCTGACAGCAATTTATCGCCAACTAAAGATGGGATTGTCGCCGGTGCCGGTGATTATAACTTTAACCTGAATGGTGGAACGCTGCGGGTTAATTCATGTGAGTATTGCGACGATAAGCTAACGACCTCAGTTAATATGAATGTGCTGTCTGAGTCGTTTCTGGAAGCGGATACCGCCGATAAACGCATGCTGTTAAACGGTAATCTGGTAGGTGACGGTGGACTGGTTAAGACCGGTGAAGGAACCGTTATTTTCTCCGGTGAGAATAATTACACGGGGGGAACTCGCGTAGAAGCCGGTGAACTTCGGGCAAATTCTGCCGGGGCATTCGTTGATAACACCACCTATATTGTTAACGGTGGTCTGTTAAATCTGAATAATCATGATCTGATTATGTCATCACTGTCGGGTGCCGGTGGTGTGGTTGATGTCACGCCTGCAAATCTGACAATCAATCAAAACAATGATAGTTACTTTGCCGGTCAGTTTGCCGGTTCAGGTACTATCACCAAATCAGGAACCGCTCAGTTAGCCCTTAGCGGAGACAGCAGCGGCTATAGCGGTTTGACCACCGTTTCCAGCGGTAATCTTGATTCAACTAACTCGCTGGGCGGTCAGATCGTGGTTGAGCAGGGGGCTTTGCTTTCTGCTACCGGTTATCTTGGCGAGACCACCGTAACATCGGGCGCTAACATGATGGTGGGAAGCCTGTATCATACCAATCCACCTGCTTTATCTACGCTGAATATTGATACTAACCTCAATAATCAGGGAAATGTCTATGTGGGCCGAGCCAATAACAGCGACCCGTCACTGGTGGGTAATCAACTGGTAGTGAATGGTAACTATCAGGGCGGTGGCGCACTGCATTTTAATACGGTTGTTGGTGATGATAACTCTGTTACTGACCATATGACGGTAACGGGTGATACCTCAGGGGAAACCAAAGTCTATGTAACCAATGTTGGCGGTATGGGGGCCTATACCGAAAAAGGGATTGAACTGATTCAGGTTACGGGCCAATCCGATGGCGACTTCCAGCAGGGCGGCCGTATTACTGCCGGTGGTTATGATTATTTCCTGAACCGTGGCAATAGCGAAAAAGGGGCTGATGAGAAAAACTGGTATCTGACCAACTATCAGCCAAGCCCAACGCCGACGCCTGAAGAGCCGGCCCCTGAACCTGAACCAACCATCAGACCGGAAGCCGGTGGTTATATCCATAATATCGCTGCCTCCAATATGTTGTTTGTTCACCGTCTGCACGATCGTTTAGGGGAAACCTACTATACCGATGCGCTAACGGGTGAAGAAAAAGTCACCAGTATGTGGATGCATAATGTGGGTGGTCATACCCGCTCAAGAGACAGCAGCGGCCAGTTAAGAACACAAACCAATCGCTATATATTACATATTGGTGGTGATGTGGCTCAGTGGAGTACTGATGGACAGGATCGCTGGCATCTTGGGGTGATGGGCGCTTACGCTAACAGTCACAGTAATACCCGTTCAGCCGTTACTCACTACGGTGCGGATAGCTCAGTGGATGGCTACAGCCTGGGTGGTTACGCCACCTGGCAGCAGAATAAAGGTGAGAACACCGGCGCCTATGTTGATACCTGGGCCTTATACAGCTGGTTTGATAATGAAGTGAAAGGGCATCAACTGGCGACGGAATCCTATAAGTCTAAAGGGGTGACTGCCTCTATCGAAACCGGCTATACCTTTAAAACCGGTGAATATAAAGACAGCAAAGACGAAACCAATGAATGGTTTGTGCAACCTCAGGCACAAATCGTCTGGATGGGGGTTAAAGCCGATTCATTCAAAGAAGCAAACGGCACCCGGATTCACAGCGACGGTGACGGTAATATCCAGACGCGCTTAGGGGTTCGTACTTTTGTTAAAGGACATCATCAGTCTGATGAAGGAAAAGGGCGTGAATTTGAGCCATTTATCGAGGCTAACTGGATACACAACACCAAAAAATTCAGTACCGAAATGGGCAATGAACGCATCAAACAGGCTGGTACCGATAACATCGGCGAACTTAAACTGGGTGTGGAAGGCCAGATAAACCCTAACTTTAACCTGTGGGGCAATGTTGGCGTTCAGGTAGGCGACAGTGGATACAGTGATGCTGCCTTTACGCTAGGGTTTAAATATAACTTCGGGCAGGCTTCGAAGAGATAACTCGGTTGTTTTTGTGAGCGAATACCGATGCCCTGGCAATATGCCGGGGCATTTTTTTGCGCTGAAATGAGAGACAGCTCAAAAACTCCCATCACCTGACAGGACATGTCATCAACGCGACCCTTATAGTGAAATTTACTGTGGAGCGCGGTAATTGCGATCGTTAGCTCAAACCGGGAAATAAAATAGTGGTATTTCAATAAACCTACCCGACCCCCATCATGTTATTAAGCCGAGCTTTTAAATATGAATGAGATAAATTCACCAACCCAGCCGATCCCTCAGCCAATAGTGGCTGAGCAGAAAAACCAGAATACACCTGCTGTACCTGCGGCCGACAGTGATAGCCCGGCAGTGCTGATGGTGCCGGTAGGTATCTCGAACCGGCATGTCCATTTGTCCCGCGAAGATATGGATACGCTGTTTGGCACCGGTTCATCGTTAACCCGTATGAAAGCGGTAAAACAGCCCGGACAGTTTGCCGCCGAAGAGACGGTCACCCTTAAAGGGCCGAAAAAAGCGCTTCACCATGTGCGCATTCTTGGCCCGCTGCGTAACGAAACGCAAATTGAGATTTCGGTGGCGGATAGCTTTGTGCTGGGGGTGGATGCGCCAATAAAAATGTCCGGCGACCTTGCTGACTCCTGTCCGATTGAGATTATTGGCCCTGAAGGCAGTGTGAGTAAATCAGGCGGCGTGATTGTGGCGTGGCGGCATATTCATATCCCTTGTGATATGGCCGTACAGTATGGCCTTACTGATGGTCAGGAAGTCAGCGTGCAAATTGACGGCGAGCGAGCCGGTATTATGCAGCGGGTAGTGGTGCGGGCGACGGAAACTTCCGCATTAGAGATACACGTTGATGTGGAAGAGGCGAATGCTTACGGACTAAAAAATGATAGTCTGGTTAAAATTGTGAAATAGGGTATTGAGTAGGGTTAGCGCTTACTCAGCGGAAGAATTTATCTGGCGCCATCAATAAAGGAATATTAGACAGTAATGCTTTTGGCTATTGACGTTTATTATATTGATAATTCAGCAAAAACGGTTGGGGTTTTGTTCGATAACTGGCAGGCAGATTCTCCTGCGGAAATCTTAGTGGCTTATAAACATGATGTTGCGCCTTATCAGTCCGGAGAGTTCTATATACGCGAACTTCCCTGTATCACTGAGCTGCTTAAACAGGTCGATTTATCGACATTATCCGCCATTATTGTGGATGGCTATGTCTGTCTGGACAATCACGGAAAATCCGGTCTGGGAGACTATCTGTATCAATATATCGATCGGCAGGTGCCGGTAATTGGTGTGGCAAAGAAAGCATTCAATGAAAATACCAAATATGTCGCGGAGGTTTTTCGTGGCAAAAGCAGTAAGCCTCTGTATGTTACCGCGGTGGGTTTGCCATTAGAGCGCGTGGCGGAAGCGGTTGGCACTATGCACGGCAAGCATCGAATGCCAACGCTACTGACGCTGATGGATCAGCAGACGAAGATCTTTAAGCTGGAGTGATTGTTATTATCGCGGTAAATAGCCTGTTGCTCTGTTCAGACTATTTCCTTCCGGAGAGTTTTCAATTTCAATGGTTATTCCACTGAACCGACCTTTACAGAGCATTGCCTGCAAAGGTCGGTCTTTGATTAACGCGTTTCGGATGACAATATTGAATTACCCGATAGGCTACCTGGCTGATAATCAGACTGAACTCTCTGCGTTATCAAGCGCCTGAAACAGCGCTTCCATCTTCTCATGCAGAATAAACTGCAATGACTCCTTTACCGCTGCCTCATTGATTTTGAGTACCACAGTAGCCAAAGCAAGGCACTGCTCCGCCAGCTCCAGCGGATCGCCGGGGGTTGAGTCGATAAGATTAAGCATGATAATCCCCCCAAATTGTCAGGCAACTTGCTGAAACAGGGGATCGTTTTTTCGATCCGGATCTGAAAATGGATCCCGGGTGATATATAAAATTGGAGCGAGTTTGGGTATGCTTCACGACAGCCATGATGTTACCTCCAGTAACGTTGTGGTCAGAGACCCCGTTAGTGTTAGCGCACTGCGGGGTTTCGCTTTTTTAATTACCCGCAAATTTACGGGTAATCACCACAAGGTATATTTGTACAGAGAAAGGGTCAATGGAGCAGGGAGGGGATATTTGGAAATGTCGGGGAAGATCGCAAAAGTTTGCAAGTGGAATGTAAAAGTGGGGATATGTTTACCTGACGGTGCTAGGGTTTGTTTTCTATATTTTATTTAACTTATTGATATTTAATTGAACGCTATCGACGTGTCAATGATTAATGAATCAGATAAATAAGGCTATTCGTGGTGGCTAAATAATCAACCTGAATAATTCAGGTAGTATTACAGTAAAACCGACACAGAGGAGATAGCCTTGAAGACACTTTTAAAAACACTGGCGTTTTGCATAATGACGAGTGGCCTTATAGCCCAGTCGGTTAACGCAGAACCATTGATTATTCAGGAACAGGGAAGCTTTTCTGCCGGTGGAACTGTCATTACCACCCCCGGAAAGTTTGAGGCTAAAAACCCGCTGGATTCCGCCGGTCAGACTTATCATGGCGATCACGCTTCCGTGTTTTATCAAATTCCACCAAATCCTCATAAATATCCATTGGTTATGCTGCACGGTGCCGGGCAATTTTCCCGTACCTGGGAAAGAACGCCGGATGGTCGTGAAGGATTTCAGAACATTTTCCTGCGCCGTGGGTTCTCAACTTATCTGGTGGATCAACCTCGTCGGGGTAGTGCAGGCCGCAGTACGGTTGAAGGAACTATCACACCAAAACCGGATGAGCAGATGTGGTTCAATCAGTTTCGTGTTGGTGTCTGGCCTGACTATTTTGCAGGCGTTCAGTTCTCTCATGATAAAGACGCACTGAATCAGTATTTTCGCCAGATGACTCCAAATACCGGGCCTTTTGATATCAACGTCATATCCGATGCTATGTCGGCGGTTATTGATAAATCAGGCCCGGCTATCCTGTTTACCCATTCTCAGGGCGGTGGCCCGGGTTGGTATACGGCGATGAAAAACAGCAAGGTGAAGGCGATTATTGCCTTTGAGCCCGGCAGCAGCTTTGTCTTCCCGGAAAATGAATTGCCTGCACCAATGCCCAGCGCATTCGATACTCTGCAAGGTGAGCCGGTACCTTTGAATCAATTTATGGCATTAACCAAAATTCCAATTGTGATTTTTTACGGCGATAACATTCCGGATAAACCAACCACCATGCCTGCGCAGGATAGTTGGCGAGTTCGTCTGGCAATGGCTCGTGAATGGCGCGATGTGGTGAATAAATACGGTGGTGATGTTACGGTTATTCATTTACCTGAGATGGGCATTAAAGGTAATACCCATTTTCCGTTCTCCGATCTGAACAATGTCCAGATTGCCGATCTGGTTAGCAATTTTCTGAAAGATAAGAATCTTCAATAGCATCAATACCAAAAGCAGGATTCATCATTTTATTTATGAATCCTGCTCATTAACCCTAGCGAATTAGGGGCTCTAATCGAATAAATAATTTTGCGTTATGCTTCTTAAACACAATGCTTTGAGGGTGATGTTATGCAAACAGTAAAACTGAATAACGGTGTTGAAATGCCTCTGTCAGGCTTTGGTGTCTTTCAGATGACAGATGCCGCAGAATGCGAACGCGCCGTTATTGATGCCATTGAAACCGGCTATCGCCTAATTGATACCGCGGCTTCCTACCAGAATGAAACTCAGGTAGGCAATGCGCTTAAACAGAGCGGTATTGCACGAGATGAATTGTTTATCACCACCAAATTGTGGTTGCAGGATACCCACTATGAAGGTGCAAAAGCGCAGTTTGAACGCTCTTTGAATCGTTTACAGTTGGATTATGTCGACCTGTATCTGATTCATCAACCCTACGGCGACGTTCATGGCGCATGGCGTGCGATGGAAGAATTGCATCAGGCTGGCAAAATTCGCGCAATTGGTGTCAGTAATTTCCACCCTGACCGTCTGGCTGACTTGATCGCATTTAACAGGATTGTTCCCGCTGTAAACCAGATTGAAGTGAACCCATTTAACCAGCAATTGCATGCGGTACCGTGGATGCAAAGTCGTGATATCCAACCGGAAGCCTGGGCACCCTTTGCTGAGGGGAAGAATGGCCTCTTCCAGAACCCGGTATTAGCCGCTATTGGCAAAAAATATGGTAAGAGTGTGGGGCAGGTTATATTGCGTTGGCTCTTCCAGCGGAGCATTGTGTCACTGGCAAAATCGGTACGCAAAGAACGCATGGCTGAAAATATTAATGTAAGGGACTTCGAACTTAGCAATCAAGAGATTTTAAAAATCAGTGCGATGGATACCGCAACCAGTGCTTTCTTCTCTCATCGTGATCCAGCCATGGTTGAATGGTTAACGGGGCGTAAACTTGATGTTTAATGGTTCAATAGAGGGTGAATTGCTCAGTGTTGAGAACGGTAATGTTATTGGCGAATGTTAGTTCATTTCCTTACCGGTTAGCCTGATCCGTTAATGTTTTATGGTTTGCCGTAATTCACAGGCCATTTACTCAGAATAACGCAAAGCATTAATCATGAGAGCAAAAGCAGGGGATGCTGTTTTCTGCTGGGGTAGTAAAGGTAATAGCCAGGAAAATTTGTACACCATTCTTCAAGAACCTGAATAAGCTCACCAGATCTGATCAAGCCCTGAACCATATCCTCCGGTATGCACGCAATGCCGAATCCTGATAATGCGGCGTCTATTCTCTCTGACAACAAATTAAATGTCAGTTGTTCTTCAACTCTGACGCGTAGCGGTTTTCCTTCTCTTTTGAACTCTCAGTGATACAGGTCACCGGGAGTAGGCATGCGCGTATTGATGCACCGATGGTGCTGTAGTTCATTCAGTCCATACGGTCTTCGCTGTACGCTTACCTTTGAACAATATACTCATCGAGTGCTTGTTTGGCATTAATACAAAAGATCTTATATTGAATATTTGATTGGTTAATTTTTATCTTCATTAAAAATATTCAATAGAGGTGGTTTTTGTTAACAAATTGAATTTAAATTAATTAATTTTTTTAAAAAGAATTGTATTTGAAGTTATTCACAATTTATTAAACAAAATTAGTCATTTCACGGCGTGTAATATAGCATCAGACTTCAATCAATTGATTAGTAACTGAACATATGATCAACATTAAAAAATAAAGTGTTCAACTGATTTATTTAATAAAAGGTGTGTTGCTATGACGACTCATTATCAAGGTATTGGACGGCGCTGGTTATTATTTATTCCTGTCGCTAGTATTATGTATATGTTGGCTTTTCTCGATCGAACCAACCTCTCTTTTATCTTGCCCTATATCGGTGAAGACCTGCACTTGACCAACAGTACTAAAGGGATGGCCTCTGGCATTTTTTTTCTGGGATATCTGATATTGCAAGTCCCGGCGGCGTTGCTGGCTGAGCGCTGGAGTGCGAAGAAGACAATTTTTATTTTAATGATTCTGTGGGGATTGGCGGCGATTTGGACAGGATTAGTTCAAACAACCAATGAGTTATTAGTTGCACGTTTTGTGTTGGGTGTATTTGAAGGCGGGGTGCAACCGGCAACCTTAGTTTTGTTACTCAAGTGGTTTCCCCAGCGTGAAAAAGCCAGAGCAAATGGATTCTGGTTATTGTGTATTCCTATCTCTGCGATTTTGGCCGCTCCGTTAACGGGATTCCTACTGGAACACTTTAGCTGGCGAACCGTACTGGTGATTGAAGGTTTTCCTCCTATCATTTGGGCTATTGTTTGGTATGTCATGGTTTCAGATTCACCGAGTAAAGTGTGGTGGATGAAACCCGGTGAGCGTCAATATATTGTTGAACAGATAGCGTTGGATGAAGCCCAGAAAAAAGAGACGTTGGCACAGGATTCTGCTCGCTATCGTGATGTATTCCGTAATCCTAAAGTATTAATTTTAATTGGAGCATGGTTTCTTTATTGTGCCGGATTCTATGGTTTTACCATGTGGCTACCGCAGGTGATTGCCAATATTTCTAACTCGACACCGGGCGTTGTTGGTGTATTAACAGCGATTCCTTATATTGTTGGTTTGATTGGTATGGCAACCATTGCTGTTCGTACCGATAAGCGCGGTTTGAGTAAAACATCCGCTGCTTTACCCCTGACAATTGCCGCGATTGCTTTACTGATTGGGCAGTTTTTTCCATCACCGGTTATTCAGTTCATTTTCTTATGTATCGTGGCGGCCGGTTTATATATTCATGGCGCTTTCTTTGCTTTACCTCCACTTATTTTACGTACCGATATTCTGGCGTTATCGCTGGGATTGATTGGCGGTATTGGTAATTTGGGTGGTTTTGTTGGGCCATATATTGTCGGTTGGTTTATCGATATAACCGGAACGACGATGGCTGGTTTTGCCATTATGGCCGGGGCGTTATTCCTGTGTGGTCTGGCTTTAGCGTCGGTTACGCCAAAAGTGAAAAGCTCACAGACCGAGCGCCAGCCTGACGCTATTCCCGAAGCAGAGTAAACATAACCCGATGCTTTAATGACTAACAAGTAGGGAAAAAAATGAAAACGATACATGAAAAGTTAGGGTTAGAAACAAAATCAGAAGGTATTACCCTAATCGATGCGCACCACCATTTGTGGAATCTGGATTTGCACCACTATCCATGGTTGAAAAACTATGATCCCAACACGTTTCTTGGTGATTATCGTTCATTGATTCGCAACTATTTACTGGAGGATTACGCAAAGGATAGCGCCGGGCATCGCATACTGGCGACGGTTCATTGTGAAGCTGACCATGATTATAACCATGAGGTTTCTGAAACTCGCTGGGTACATGAACAGGCAGAACGAACAGGATTTCCAAATGCCGTAGTGGCCCATGTTTGGTTTCATCACGATAATTGTGAAGAGATTTTAACGCAGCATAAACAGTTTCCATTATTACGCGGTATTCGGAGTAAACCCGTAACCGCATCCTGCTCTGAGCAAGCGGAAACGGTAAAAGGTGCAGCGGGCAGTATGCAGGATGAGAAATGGTTGACGGGTTTTGCTTTATTGGAAAAATACCAGCTGTCATGGGATTTACGTGTTCCTTTTTGGCATTTAGAGGAAGCTGCGCAAGTGGCCCGGGCTTTTCCGAATACTCGCATTGTGCTTAACCATATGGGATTTCCGTGGGATCGTTCTGAACAAGGGTTAGCATTGTGGCGCAAAGGGATGAAGGCGCTTGCGGCTTGCCCTAATGTTTATGTGAAGATCTCTGAGTTGGGGCTACGCGATCAACCCTGGACAGTGGAAGGGAATCGCGGCGTAGTGTTAGAGACGGTAGAAATGTTTGGTATTGCTCGCTGTATGTTTGCCAGTAATTTCCCTGTAGCCGGGTTACAAATTTCTTATCATGACTTGGTTAATAATATATCGGAAATTTTGTCAGGCTTTAGTCAGCAGCAACGAGATGCCTTTTTCTGGCAAAACGCACAGTCTTTTTACCGTATAGATTTATCCTGATATTCATATCTTACTGATAATAAAAAGCCTCGATGAGCAATCATCGAGGCTTTTATCTGGTTGTTGCTTCATCCTTAAATGTGTCTATACATCAAGAACTGTCCCATACTAAAAATTTAGTATGGGACATAGCGGCAACCTTATTTCAGTAGGGCATACGCATGCTTCAGTATGTTCTCAACGCTAAAGCCAAACTCGGCAAACAGCTGTTCAGCGGGTGCCGACTCACCAAAGCTGCGCATACCTATAATGCGCCCATTCAGGCCTACATACTTAAACCAGAAGTCCGCAATACCCGCTTCCACGGCCACACGTGCACTCACGCCGGATGGCAGCACGGATTCACGGTAAGCCGCATCCTGACGGTCAAACACTTCGGTACAAGGCATCGATACCACCCGAACTTTACGGCCTTCTGCGCTCAGCGTATCTGCCGTTTCCACCGCCAGACCCACTTCTGAGCCGGTAGCAATCAGAATTAATTCCGGAGTGCCGACGCAGTTCTTCAGTATATAGCCACCACGGGCTACATTTGCCAGTTGTTCAGCCGTACGCGGCTGCTGTAACAGATTCTGACGGGAGAAAATTAGCGCGCTTGGGCCATCCAAATGCTCGATGGCCGCTTTCCACGCGATAGCTGATTCAACCTGATCGCATGGACGCCAGGTATTCATATTTGGCGTTAAGCGCAGGCTAGCCATTTGTTCTACCGGCTGGTGAGTCGGGCCATCTTCACCTAAGCCAATCGAGTCGTGCGTATAAACAAACACACTGCGGATTTTCATCAAGGCAGCCATACGGATGGCGTTACGAGCGTACTCCATAAACATCAGGAAGGTTGCCCCGTAAGGAATAAAACCACCGTGCAGAGCCAAACCATTCATTATGGCCGACATGCCGAATTCACGCACGCCGTAGTGAATGTAGTTACCCGCCAGATCGTCAACAATGGATTTAGAGCCGGACCACATAGTCAGGTTACTTGGAGCCAGATCGGCAGAGCCGCCGAGAAATTCTGGCAACAGTTTACCAAAGGCTTCCAGCGCATTCTGCGATGCTTTACGACTGGCGATATTGGCAGGATTAGCCTGAAGTTGTTCGATATAGGCCAGAGATTCATTTGCCCAGTTTGCGGGGAACTTATGTTCAACACGACGCTTAAACTCTGCCGCTAACTCAGGGTGGGTTGATGCATAATCAGCAAACTGCTGTTGCCACGCCTGTTCTTTGGCCTGACCGATCGCTTTCGCATCCCATTGCGCATAAATATTTTGTGGAATAACAAAAGCCGGGTGTTGCCAGCCTAATGCCTGACGCGTTGCCGCAACTTCCGCTTCACCCAGTGGTGCGCCATGGCTATCGTGCGTACCGGCTTTATGTGGGGAGCCAAAACCAATGACCGTTTTACATATTAATAAAGAGGGTTTGTTGGTTTCCTGACGCGCCAGCTCCACAGCCTGACGAATAGCGTCCGCATCGTGGCCATCAATGTCGCGAATAACCTGCCAGCCGTAAGATTCAAAGCGCATCGCTGTATCATCGGTAAACCAGTCTTCAACATGACCATCGATGGAAATACCATTATCATCATAAAAGGCAATCAGTTTACCCAGCTTCAGGGTACCGGCCAGTGAACAGGCTTCATGAGAAATCCCTTCCATCATGCAGCCATCGCCCATAAAGGTATAAGTGTAGTGGTCAACAATATCGTGGCCGGGGCGGTTAAATTGTGCTGCCAGCGTACGCTCGGCAATCGCCATACCTACGGCATTACAAATGCCCTGACCCAGCGGGCCGGTGGTGGTTTCTACGCCTAGCGTATACCCATATTCCGGATGGCCCGGCGTGCGGGAATGTAGCTGACGGAACTGTTTCAGGTCTTCAATGGACAAATCATAACCGGTGAGATGCAACAGGCTGTAAATCAACATGGAACCATGACCGTTAGACAGTACAAAACGGTCGCGGTTGACCCAGTTTGGGTTGGTTGGGTTATGGTTTAAGAAATCGCGCCACAGAACTTCAGCGATATCAGCCATGCCCATCGGGGCTCCGGGATGACCGGAATTAGCCTTTTGTACTGCATCCATACTCAGGGCCCGAATAGCATTCGCTAGTTGTTGATGAGAGGACATTGTTAGCTCCATTGGGGTAAACGATATCCAGAGTAAAATAGAACAACAGCGATACTTGTCTATTTACTCTGGAAGGTTAGTTGGTTAATAAGATAATTAAAGTCGTGCCGCCAGCATGGTTTCCAATTTCTCCTGATCTGCTGCAAACTGGCGCAAGCCTTCAGCCAGTTTATCTACTGCCATTGGGTCCAGCGTGTGCTGCCAACGAAATTCAGCTTCAGTCATTAAGCTTGGGCGATTTAATACATCATTGGTGGGGGAGAGCTTAAGCTCTACGGGCTGATTATTTTCTTGTAGCTGTTCTAACAGGCCCGGAGAAATGGTTAATCGGTCGCAACCCGCTAATGCCAGAACTTGTTCCGTGCGGCGGAAGCTGGCTCCCATAATTACTGTTGGATAACGGTGCTGCTTGTAGTAGTGATAAATATTCCTGACGGAGATAACTCCGGGGTCGTTATCCGCCTGATAATCTGCCGTTGGTTGTTTTGCCTGATACCAGTCATAAATTCGACCGACAAAAGGTGAAATCAGATAAACGCCGGCTTCAGCACAGGCTCTTGCCTGAGCAAAGGAGAAGAGCAAGGTAAGATTACAGTTGATACCTTCGCTTTCCAGCTCTTCAGCAGCGCGGATCCCTTCCCAGGTGGCGGCCAGCTTAATTAAAATGCGTGACTTATCGATGCCTGCTTTTTCATACAGCGAAATCAGTTTGCGCGCTTTAGCAACGCATAAACCGCGATCGAAAGATAAACGGGCATCAACTTCAGTTGAAATTCTACCGGGAATACTTTTAACAATTTCAGCACCAATATAAACGGCAAGCCGATCGCTGGTATTAATCAATTGGATATCTTTGCTGCCGCCTTGTTTTTTTGCATCGTTAATGGCTGCCTCGATCAGATATTCGTATTGTGGTAGCTCTGAGGCTTTAAGAATCAAAGAGGGGTTGGTGGTGGCATCAATTGGAGAAAAACGGCGGATAGATTCGAGATCGCCACTGTCTGCGACAACCGTTGTGACTTTCTTTAGTGCATCGAGTTGGTTCATAAGGGATTTCCTTTAATCGTCTATAAACCGTTGTCCGGCTCCGCATGATGAATATCGGGGAGCCGGAAATCACAGCATCAGATTAATTTTGCTGCATTTTTTGTTCGTAATAGCTGATTTTATCAACTTTAGGTCCTGAACTTTTTCCGTCGAACTCAGAGTCCAGCCAGTTTTCAACAATATTTTTGGCAAGCTCAAGGCCAATGACGCGAGCACCCAAAGAGATGATTTGTGCATTATTACTTTTTCTGGCGCGCTGTGCTGAATAAGCATCATGACACTGAGCGGCGCGAATACCCGGAACTTTATTCGCTGTGATACTCATGCCAATCCCGGTTCCGCAGATTAATATTCCACGCTCATGTTTGCCGGCTTTAATCGCTTGAGCAACGTCTACGGCAATATCCGGGTATACCGTGGGTTCAGGATGCTGATCGCAGCTGTAATCAATAACGGCAATGCCTTTTTGTTTTAAAAACTCAACAAGTTGGTTTTTCATCTCGATGGCAGCATCATCACAGCCGATAGCAATCGGTAACATATTTCACCTCTTAACATATTAAACGGTTATTCAGTTGTTCATTTTTATTGTCGCAATACTTCAATCGCTAGCCGGGCTAAGGGCATGACGATTGCCTGATTGCAGTAAAAATGAGCGCTTAACAAAAGTTCAATCACCGTTCCTTTGTTACATACTTATCCTTTTCATATGTTAAGTCAATAAACTTATGTTCATATAAATGCCTGTTTTTGTCTTTTTTGAGTTTTTAAGGCTGGGGAAGCAGGTCTTAATCGCTTTAAATCAGCCTGTATTACTGATTTAAAGTGGAGGGAAAGGGTTTTGTAACCGACGTATAGCGAAAACTGTTCAATAGTTTCCTAAATGTTCTTATGTCCAAAAAGATCGGCAGGTTTTTGCTGATAGAGAGGATTTATTGGATAGATAAAAAAATACCGACTCAAAAACAGGTTTGAATCGGTATTTAATCAGACCATACAGGCAAGTATTATTGCTGCTGCAGCATATTCAAAATAGTACGGGCATTGGAAGCGCTAGTGGCAATAATATCAATGGCACCGGTACGCAGAGCACCTAAAATAGCCAGCGCCTTCGTGCTTTCTGAGGCGATGGCGATAACACAAGGCATTTGGCGTAGTTCTTCCGTGCTAAGGCCAATAACGCGATCGTTCATTACAGTGTTTGCTGGTAGCCCTTGAGCATTAAAGAAATCATATCCGGCAATTTCTCCCGTAACACCCTGATGTAAGCTGGCGTCAACGATTTCTTGTGGGGTAAACCAACCCAGCTTCACCATATAGCTATTTTCATTCATATCACCAATACCAACGAGTGCGATATCGGCTTTACGGGCACGGTCCAGCGTTTCTTTAATGGTGCCATTTTGCATAAATGCTTCTTTTAATGCACGGTTTTCTACATAAGCAGGGGCATAAAGAGTTTCACTGGTTCCTCCGAATTTTTTCGCCAGACGTCGGCTGATATGGTCGGCGTTAATCGCGTCTCCGGGGCGATGGGTGCCGCCAATCCCACAAATAAACTTACAGCTTCGTTCCGGCACCATACTGACATGATCGGCTACGGCAGCAATATTGCGCCCCTGACCAACGGCGAGGACGGTATTGTCCTTTAAGTTAGTTGCCAGATAGTTAGAAACCAGAGAGGCAACCTGACGCCGTTGTTCATCTTCATCCTGATGGTCCAGGGCGATGAGGGCTCGTTTCAGGCCAAAATGTTCAATCAGTTGTTGTTCTAATCGGGTACTGAACACCGGGTGATAGCGCACAGTAATCTCAACAATGCCTTCAGATTTAGCCCGTTTAAGTAAACGACCAACCTTGATTCTCGATATACCGAACTTATGAGCAATCTCTTCCTGGGTCATTTCATCCTGATAATAAGCAACGGCAATTTCTGTCAGCAGTTCATTATCATGAGGAACAGTTTGTTTTTCCATTGAGTTCATGCCTTTTAGTTAATCATGATAATAATAACATTATGTTATTACATGGATTCTAATGATAGCGATCTTACTTAATTGGGCTTATTAGAACATTTGTTACTCATGATGAATAGAAATTTTTCATTTGTTCTGGTTGCGTACTTTTTATTATCTTCAGTAAAAACGATTCAGCTCACGAAATTAGAAATATAAGCCAATAAAAAGGACAGAATGCGATCTTTGTCTTTTTTTATTGCTTAATTTTTGCTGATATAGATGAACAAAAGTTTTGCATTTGTTCTTTTGTATTATTGAGGGCTAACAATAATACGGCAGTAGTAGTCGAAATAAGGAAAGCATTCCCTAAAGCTACGCAAAACAATAAGCGGAGGAAACCGAGCTTGTTAATTTGCAAAAGAAGAGAAACGGCTTCAGGTATGCCAACCCACTAATAAATCTTACCGATTAATAAAAGCGGTTTAGGGGAAGACTATGTTTCAACTAAGAGCCAGAACAAAGATACTCGCATTATTCTGTGTCATGTCTTTTTTAATGTATGTTGACCGAGTGAATCTGGCTGCAACAGCTGGGTTGATTAAAGATGAACTCGGGCTAAGTAATACAGAATTAGGTGTTATTTTTTCTGCATTTGCATACACCTACGCAATATTCCAGATAATTGGTGGCTGGTTTGTGGATCGCCTTGGCGCTCGCAGAATGATCATTTTTTGCGGAGTCATATGGGTGATCGCGACGGTATTAACCGGTTTTGTGGGCGGTTTTATTTCTCTCTTTATGGCGCGTCTGCTTCTGGGCGTAGGTGAAGGGGCTGCATTACCCTCGCAAGCTCGTGCAATTACTTACTGGTTTAAGCCTCAGCAGCGCGGTTTTGTTCAGGGGATCACGCACTCTTTCTCGCGTTTAGGTAATGCCATTACACCACCCATTATTGTTGTATTAGTTGCCTTCTGGTCATGGCGTGGTGCATTTATCAGCCTGGGGATTATCACATTTATTTGGTTAGTATCATGGATTATTTCATTTAAAGATGACCCAAGGGACCATAAAGACATTACGGCAGATGAATTAGACGGCGTACCAGTCTATGAGAAAAAGGATCTTAGTATAAAAGCAGAGCCAACTCCCTGGGGCCCGTTATTAAAAAGAATGGGACCTACTATGGGGGTTTATTTCTGCTATGGCTGGACAAGTTGGCTGTTTTTTACCTGGTTACCAACATTTTTTATGCACGGAAGAAATATGGATCTGAAATCATCGGCGCTGTTCACGGCTGGCGTTTTCTTATCTGGCGTTGTTGGTAATACCGTTGGTGGGCTAGTTAGCGATCGCGTGCTCAAAAATACGGGCAACGTGGTTACCGCCAGACGCAATATTATTATTTTCAGTTTTATTACGGTTTTGCTACTGCTTATTCCCGTGATTAATACCCAGTCACTCTTAGTGATGACCATTTGTCTGAGTGTGGCGTTCTTTTGCCTGGAGTTAACCATTGGTCCAATTTGGGCGGTGCCTATGGATATCACGCCAAAATATGTCGGGATTGCCAGTGGGTTAATGAATGCGGGGTCTGCCGTAGCGGGAATTATCTCGCCTATCGTTTTTGGCGTGATTATCGACAGAACAGGAAACTGGAGCTTGCCGTTCTACGGTTCAGTGGTGCTGTTGGTTGTTGGTATTTTCCTTACTTTCTTCATGCGTCCGGATATTCAATTACGTGTGCCGGAAAATAAATTTTGATTTAACCAAAAATAAATAGGTAATGATTATGACAATTCCATCAATAGCATTAATACTTGGCGATCCTGCAGGTGTAGGCCCTGAGTTAGTGGCGAAAGTATTATCAAAACAAGAGAATCGTTTAAAGGCTAATATTGCCATTATCGCCGATAAGGATGAGCTGGAAAAAGGGATGAAAATTGCCAATTGTCGCTTTTCTTATGAAGAAGCGGACGATATTGCCAATGTCATTTTTAAACCCGGTGTTCCGGTCCTGTTCCAACATAAAAACAGCCACCCTGCGCCATTTGAGTACGGTGTTGCTACCGAGCAAAGTGGTGTCTATATGCTGGAAACCCTGAAGCGTGCCGTAGAGATGACTCAGGCAGGTTTCACTCAAGGTATTTGTTTTGCCCCTCTCAATAAACAGGCGATGCATAAAGGTGGATTGAAACACCGTGATGAACTTCACTGGTTCGCCGAATTAACCGATTTTAAAGACTTTGCCTGTGAATTAAACGTGGTGGATAACATCTGGGCGGGTCGCGTTACTTCGCATATTCCGTTTAAAGATATTGTTGCTAATCTATCCATTGAAAGCGTTGTAGATTGTATTGAGCTGATGCAGAAAACATTAGTTCAGGCAGGCATTGCTCAACCCAAAATTGCCGTTCAGGCATTAAACCCACATGGTGGTGAAGGCGGGTTATTTGGTGATGAAGAACAGACCATTATCAAGCCAGCAATGGAGCTGGCTAAAGCAAAAGGGATTGATGTTTATGGCCCTTATCCTGCGGATACCACCATTAAGGCAGTTCAAGATCTTAAATTGGATGCCGTTGTATCTATGTATCACGACCAGTTTGCCACTGCGTTAAAAATGCTGGGATTTGAACGAGGTGTGACAGTTCAGGGTGGCGTGCCAATTCCTATTGCAACCGCTAACCACGGCACGGCTTATAACATTTATGGTCAGAATCTGGCTTCGCCACTGGCGTATGAAAATGCGCTGAGTATCACCGTTAATATGGCAAAAAATGTCCTTCTGGTAAGTAAACAATAAAGGATGATGTTGAGATGAGTATCAGAAAACCTAAAAAACTGCTTAACGATCCGCATAACGTTCCCGAAGAACAACTGGAGGGTTTGATTGCTGCCAGCGGTGGAGATATGCAAAAAGTTGAAGGCTTTTGTGCCACCGTACGTCGCGATATTCCTGATAATCAGGTTATTGTTTTAATTGGCGGAGGCAGCGGCCACGAACCGATGTTTGCTGGTTATGTGGGTAAAGGCTTAGCGGATGCCTCTGCGTTGGGTGAAATATTCACTTCGCCATCACCTGATATCATTATTGCCGCTGTGCAAGCGGCAGATCGTGGTAAAGGGGTGCTATTCGTTTATGGCAATTATGCTGGCGATAATATGAACTTTGATATTGCCGCAGAATTACTGGAAGAAGAGGGGATTCCAAGCCGGACAATCCGGGTTACCGATGATATCGCTATTGAGAAGAAAAGCGATCGCCGGGGTGTTGCGGGCGACATGATGGTGTTGAAAATTGCGGGTGCCGCTGCATCGCAAATGAAGGATCTTGATGAAGTTCATCGCCTGGCCGTTAAGGCGAATGATAATACGCGTTCTATGGGCGTTGCATTATCCGCATGTTCTTTACCGCTAAATGATGGCTTTAACTTTGAACTGGCTGATGATGAATTAGAGTTGGGAATGGGGATCCACGGTGAGCAAGGCGTTCGTCGTCAAAAGATGGTGACTGCAGATGAAATTGTGACCGAGATTGTTGAACGTTTATGCGCTGATTTACCTTTCAAGGCTGGCGATCGTGTGAGTTTGCTAATTAATAACCTCGGTGGTTCAACTGTGACGGAATTATTAATAGCTAACCGAAAAGCGCATCAGTTACTGAATGAACACGGGATAATTATTCACGATACCTTAGTCGGTAGCTTCTGTACCGCGCAGGAAATGTCAGGATATTCCATCACGCTAATGAAGCTGGATGATGAGTTACTTCCTTTGTATGACGCCCCTTGCCACAGTTTTGCTTGGAGAAAATAAGATGATGGATTTAACAACAACACGCAATGTTCTTCGTAGTACGGCAGAAAAAATGGTTGCCAGCGAGCCGGAATTAACCCGTTTAGATCAGGTTATTGGCGATGGTGATCACGGCTTAGGGATGCAAAGAGGTTTCGCCGCGGTTGTCACTTTACTGGATGGAGATAGCTGTAATCCTCAAGATATTGGCGCTCTGCTACTGCAAGTCGGTACCCGTATGATGTCCAGTATGGGCGGTGCATCCGGGGCGATTTTCGGTACGTTATTCCGTGCTGGCGGCAAAGCTATCGCCGGGGAAGCCAATTTAACCACACCGGTTCTGTCCCGGTTTTTGACTGAAGGATTGAATGCAGTATTTCAACGTGGTGGTGCAAAACCTGGCGATAAGACGATGGTTGATGCTTTAGCGGCGGCGGCAGAAAAAGCCCAAGCTTTGGGGAATACCTCGTTAGAGAAAGCACTGCCTGAAATTGCTGCCGCGGCTCAAGAGGGAGCAGAAAGAACCAAAGATATGGTTGCCGTGTTTGGCCGCTCTAAAACCTTAGGTGAGCGTTCACTGGGGCATGTCGATCCAGGGGCTGTATCGATGTCACTGATATTGGTGTTTATGGCCGAAGGTCTGGTGGAACGGGCTTAATAAAATAAAGAATATTTAAGGCAGAGTTCAGTAATACCCAGGGAAGCTAGCCTGTAAAGATTAGCTTCCCATCATCAAAACTAAATAAAGAAAAGATATCGTTAAAATAAAAAATATAAATTATTCAACGCGATAGGGGTAATCATGAAAACTCAACATACTGAGCAAATAGATGCTCAGGGAACGCTTACATCTGATGGAAAGCCATCTGAACGACCAACAAAAGTTCGTTGGACTATTTTTGCTATTATATTTGTACTGGTCGTTATTAACTTAATTGACCGGATATCACTTTCTATCGGCATGCCAACTATCGCCAAAGAGTTCGACCTATCACCAACCATGCAGGGGATTATCCTCAGCAGTTTCTTCTGGGCTTATGCGTTGTTGCAAATTCCTGGCGGCTGGCTGATCGATAAATATGGTCCGCGTAAAATTATTACTGGTTCAACCGTCTTTTGGGGTGTATTCCAAACGCTGGCTGCATTTTCCACCGGTGGTCTTTCGCTTTTATTCACCCGTATGGCATTAGGTGCAGCGGAAGCGCCGTTATTCCCCGCGGGCGGAAAAATGAACTCACTGTGGCTTTCGTCTAAAGAACGCGGACGAGGCGCAGTATTAATGGATTGTGGTGGTCCATTAGGCGCAGCTATTGGCGGTATTGTTATTGCTTATATGCTGGTTTCTCTTGGCTCATGGCGAATTGTTTTTGCTATCGCCGGGGTGGTCACTATTTTTCTGGGTTGGATTTCGTGGTACTACCTGCGGGATAATCCGGCCACTCACCCAAAAGTGAATCAGGCTGAGCTGGATACGATTAATGATGACATGGTGAATCCTGCTCAAAGTGCAGAAGAGGAAGTGGCACCAAAAGGGATTGGCGTTCCTGTTCGTTCTTTAACTGCCATTCTGATTGGTCGGGCTGCATGGGCAATGACCTGGTTTGGCTTATTAACCTGGGGACCAAGTTATTTATCGAATGCCCGAGGATTTGATTTACACACTATTGGTAACGCAACTTTCATTATTTTTATGGCCGGTGCTGCGGGTTCTTTAGCCGGTGGTTTCCTGTTTGACCTTTTGGTTAAACGCGGCATGAGCCATATTGTTTCGCTAAAAATTCTATTGGCGTTCTCCGGTTTAATCACTTTGGTCTCTTTTGCTTCATTGCCTTATTTGAGCGATCCGGCTATTGCCGTAGCAGTATTATCGATTGCCGCATTCTTCCTGATGTGGGGCAGTATCTACTGGAGTTTCCCGGCATTACTGGCACCAAAAAGTCGCGTGGGTATTGTTGGCGGTACGATGAATATGGCTGGTAATACCGGAGGTATTTTGGTTCCAATTTTGGTTGGTTTAATTATTGAAGCAACTGGCGGTTATGACAGTGTTCTGGTGTTCTTCGCCTGTTGTGCCGGTATGTATGTTTTTGGCACCTGTCTGATCGGTTCCAAAACCATCAAAAATACCGGGCAGTCAATTAACAGGAGCTGAAGATGACGAAACAATATTATGACGGACCAATAGTGGATGCCCACCACCATTTTTGGGAACCGGCGGTCAATCCCCACCCCTGGTTGGCTGATGATGTGTTAATTCCGTTTCGCTACGGTGATTATACTTCGATTAAACGTGAGTATTTACCGCCGGACTACTTTAAGGATGCGGCTAAGCATCATGTTGTGGAAACGGTTTACATTGATGCAGAGTGGGATCCGACCGATCCTACCGGTGAAACGGAGTATATTCACCGGGTAGCTAAACACTTTGGGGCACCAAATGCGGTTGTGGCTCAGGCCTGGCTTGATGCTGAAAACGCGGCTGAATTGCTTGCCGTTCAAGCTAATTATCAATTAGTGCGTAGCGTTCGGCATAAACCCGGTGGCGCAGCGACGCCGCAGAGGGCGGCAGACGGTGAACGTACCTTGATGTGTGACGATCGTTGGCTTCAGGGGTATGCGAAGTTAGAGAAAAATGGCCTGCATTTTGATCTCCAGACGCCGTGGTGGAACCTGCATGAAGCCAAAAGGTTGGCGGCTGATTTCCCGAATACGTTGATTATTCTTAACCACACCGGCTTGCCTTCCGACCGTAGTGCTGAAGGACTGGCCAATTGGCATCAGGCGATGACGAACTTTGCCGAGATGCCGAATGTCGTGGTTAAAATATCCGGCATTGGTTTGGCGGACAGGCCCTGGAGCATTGAGGATAATCGCTGGATTATTAATGAAACGATTTCTATCTTCGGCACTGACCGCGCCATGTTTGCCAGTAATTTTCCAGTTGATAGCTTATGTGGTTCTTTTGATACGATTTTTTCTGGGTTTAAGTTGGCAGTCCGTGAGTTGCCCTATGAAGAGCAACATAAACTGTTTTGTACCAATTCCCGAAAATATTACCGAACTCAAAACTTGAAGCCTTAATCCATAAGGAGCACAAATGACTTCCCAGTTAACTCAAATGGCGGTGAATACTGCCATGTTTGATGGGCATGATTTGGATAGTGCGTTTAGCACTATCCAACAAGCCGGATACCGCTATTTAGAGCTGGCTTATAATGAAGGTTATGTTGGAAATTTAAACGCTTCATTGTTTTCCACCAGTAGTATCAGTCATATCAAGGAGCTGTTGCAGAAATACGATTTATCTACCATTGCATTGGGTTGCACGATGAATCTGGCTGGCGCGAATATGTTAGAGAAGTTCCGTTTACGTATTCGTTTTGCCCATGCGCTCGGTATACGCTGCCTGAATGCCTGTACAACCGAACAGAAAGAGCGGCAGAAAATGATAGATAATTTAAAGATACTGGCACCGGAAGCGGCTGACTATGGCTGTGTAATTTGCCTGGAAAACGGTGGTGATTACAATTATGACGCCTTTACTAGCGCAGAAGACGGTATTCGTCTTTTGGATGAGCTCGACCATCCGGCAATCGCACTGAATATCGATCCCGGAAACATGCTTTCTCTTTGTCCGGAATTGGATCCTGTTGAGCAAGTTTTAGCAATGTTACCGTACAGCCAGCATTTTCATATTAAAGATGTGGAAATGCGTGGAGATCAATTTTGGTTTCCTGCGATTGGTGATGGAGTGATTGATTATAAAACTATTCTTCCTGCATTAGCGAAAAGGGCGATTCCCTGCAGCCTTGAAATTCCATTGAGAATGCACCGGCTAGCGGACAGTACGCCATTGAGAAGTGACCAGTTGGCTCCACTGGAAAAAAGTCTGGATATTCTTGTTCGTTCACGTTTAGCCATTGAGAAAATGCTGAACGGTTAAGGGCAATTGAAATTTTGTGGCTTCAGCGTTAATGAACTAAATAGTAGATAGATAAAAACCGGGCAGGTTAGCTGCCCGGTTTTTTTATAGCCTCTCATTCATCGCTTATCCGGCTTTTTGACTGTCTTCAATCAGGTGTAAAATTTGACAGAATCCTTCCCCTTGCCAGGTTGAGCGACCGATAAATAGGCCGTCCACATCCTGACGGGCAATGAGCGCTGTCGCATTTTGCGGGTTAACGCTGCCACCATAGAGCAGAGAGACTTTGCCCGCCGTTTCCACACCATACAAATCGACAAGTGCAGCACGCAGGCGTATATGGATATATTCGGCCTGTTCCGGTGTTGCTGGTTTGCCGTGTTCGCCGATGGCCCAGATTGGTTCATAGGCAATAATGACTTGCTCAACGAGGGATGGACTTAAACCTGACAGTGCGGCTTTCATTTGCCTGATAACCGTTTCTGCCGATGTACCCCATTCCATATCTTGTGCGCTATCGCCAATGCAGATTAATGGGCGCAGGCCGTGTTTTAATGCCGCCGCGGCTTTCTTTTGTACTGTCAAATCGGTTTCGCCAAAAAATTCTCGCCGTTCGGAGTGACCCATTTCAACCAGAATTGCACCGGTATCTTTCACCATTAAAGGTGATATTTCACCGGTGAAGGCACCACAATCTTCATAGTGCATATTCTGCACTCCGGTTAGACAACGAGTATGGCTGTTGGTGATGGTACGAGTAACATCGCGCACACAGGTGAATGGAGGAATAATAAAGGGCTGAATATGTTCTGAAAGTGTCGGAATAAATTTTTCCAGTATCTGGCAAAACTCCATGGCTTCCGACAATGTTTTATTCATTTTCCAACTGGTACCAATAAGCGTTTTTTTCATAAATTTTCTCTTAATAAGCTATTTTGGGTGCAATTTTTGACGAGGGTATAGCGTGCTGTTCATATGATTGTATATTGAACTAATGTTACGGGGTTTAACTTGATGACAGTCACGCTTTGAACCTCTCGGTCGGGACTTTGAGTTAATAAGGTCTGTGCAAATTACGGGCTCTTAGAGGCGATGGTAGCCTACGGTCCAGGAAAGGAGGGTTAGACGTTTTGTGCCACACTACTTCCCGCCAGCCTTGAACACTATTGATAAACCCGATTCTTTGCGCCTGTTGGAATTATGCTTTGGTCAGAATGGCTTCCCGAATGGTTCCTGCCTGCAATAGGATGGTTGTGGTTTTACAAATGAGTCGATGTAGGAACTGTTTTAATAATCGATATAGGTGATAAAAGGCGTATTTAATACTGTGTGGATGGTACAGATAATAAGAGCCCTGTTTTGTAATAATTAAAATAGCTAAATATGAAGTAGAGCATTATATGAATATTGGAAAGATCGCTGTGTTACGTTACAACGATCATATTGTGGGGCAGGTAACCATTGCTAGCAGACTTAGTGCTAGCTTTAGAATTGATTCATCAGGTATAGAACCTATGATGATTCGCCAAATACTCGTGGATGTCGGAGTTAAATGATAATAGAGCTAATTATTACTCTTTAATACTGAAATGCTGTTGATAAATACCATACGAATGAGAACGACAAAACTTACCCATATTTAGAACTTGATGGTGATTGAAGTGAGTACACCGAAACTAGATAAAAATTATTAAAAGGCAGGTAAACCACAAATCCCACCCACAAAAAAAGACGCCCTTAAGCGTCTTTAACTGTCATTCTAATGGTGCCTGAGGCCGGACTCGAACCGGCACACCCGAAGGCGGTTGATTTTGAATCAACTGCGTCTACCGATTTCGCCACTCAGGCACTGAGCAGAATGCGGAAAACTTCGGCATTATACCTGTCAGACAACGCTGCGCAAGCGTTATCCCTTAAATTTCATCTAACTGGTTTGAAAATAGCCGATAAGCCATAGTTGGTGGCCTTGCGGCCACCGGGTACTACTTTGGCGCAATCGTAATAGCATCGGTGTTCTTTATTGCTGGTAACAAACAAAGAGACGTTAGCCATGTTGGTTGCTATATCGGTACTGCTTACTGCAAGGTGACACACAGAGGTCTTCTGGTCCTCTGTGTGTCGTACAGTCACTTTATCGCATCGGAACAATAAAGAGACTGAATCACTATCGTCGGGGCTTACAGCGCCGCATTCAGGCGCGCTTTCATCTCATCGACAAAGTTTTCGGGTAATGGACGCACTACGCCCTGGCGCAGCGGCTGACACCATACCGGTTCAGGAAAGTGGCTGTCGTCTTCATTGCGCGGAATGATATGCCAGTGCAGATGCGGCAGGCCGGTACCCAGGCTGGCGACATTCATTTTTTTCGGGCTGAGTAACTGGCGAATGTTTTTCTCCACTTCAGCCACCACCTGCATAATACGGTTGCGCTGTTGCGGGTCTAAATCGCTTAATTCAGCCAGATGTTCATTCCACACGACCCGGCACCAGCCGGTAAAATCGGTCTGTTCCACAAACAGTACCCGGCACTGGTCATCGCGCCACAGCACATACTCATTTTCAGGATGGCAATAGCCACAAGATGCATTGCTCATAACGGCTCCATGGTAAATTCAGCTCATAGTTACCCCGGCAGATAATTCATGCTTATCAGCCTGGTACAGTATTTATTGGTCTTTGTGCCGCGAAAAACGCAGGTGCTGCGTTATTTATCCGGGGCGTTTAATTACGGAATCTCTGACCACCAGCGTTGGTGTAAATAAAAACTCTTCAGCATTGATATGAGGAGAATTCAGGCGGCTGATTAGCCGTTCCACCATAATGGTTGCCATATCCGCCAGCGGTGGGGCCACTGACGTCAGGGCCGGCGTGATTAATCCCGACAGTGAGATATTATCGATACCCACAATAGAGATATCTTCCGGAACCCGAATTCCCTTACTACGCAGGCCGGCAATCAGGCCAATAGCCAGCACGTCGTTAATCGCGACAATGCCATCCGGCTTAAGCGGTAATTCACTGATGGTTGCCGCCAGCTGGTTTCCCAGCTCAACCATCTCGGTATCACCGTAAGCTTTGGTGGCTTTGCCCTCAATGACCCGGGCGTGGGTTTTCATTCCCTTTTCGGCAGCCAGCGCCAGAAAGCCTTCTATCTTATGGCAACGGCTGATAGTGCGGGTGGTTTCGGTGACAAAGGCGATTTCACGGCAACCCTGATCGATCAGGTACTGAGCGGCAATGCGCCCGGCCTGCCGGTTATCCATTGAGACACTGTCATACAGAATCTGGTTAGACTCCGCATCGGTTACCGAACTTCCGTCATAGTTCACCATCACCAGACCGTTCTCTGCCGCTTCGGAAAAGTGGCTTTTTTCGATAGAGCTGGAAACCACAATAACGCCACGTACGCCGTGGGACATTAAATCGGTGAGAAAAGCCTGCTCTTCGTCCTCTTCCCGGTAGGTATTTCCCAACAGTACCCGATAGCCATGATTGTTTTTGGCCGCCAGATCCACTTCCCGCGCCAGCGCTGCAAAGCTGGGGTTAACGATAGAAGGGACCAGTAGCCCAATCATTTTGGCATGCCCGGTTTTTAACTGCTGGGCCGCCCGATTCGGGTGATAGTTCAGTTCCAGCATGGCGTTTTCGATGCGCACCAGCGTTTCCTGACGCATCTGATCGGTCCGCCCGTTAAGAACATTGGAGACCGAACTGACCGATACGCCTGCACGACTTGCTACATCACGAATATTTGCCATGTTATTCCCTGCTGCTGGTTTATTTTTATCAATGATTCTAAAGGTTTTTTATCCGTAAGCGATATCTATTTACGACAGCACGGTTCACTGGGCCCGCTATCGCAAATCAGAACGCTTATGGAGCCATCTGGCCGCCGTTTACATCCACAATCTGTCCGGTGATATAACCGCTGAAGGCATGGGTCGCCAGAAACAGATAGGTCGGTGCCACTTCCTCAATGGTGCCAAAACGGCCCATGGCAATAGAGTTACGCATATTAGTTAGTACTTCCTCACTTTTACCGTGATGGAAGGCGGTATCAATGCTGCCCGGCGAGACAATGTTGAAGCGAATATTGTCTTTGGTAAATTCTTTCACCCAGTTGCGATGAATATTATGCACCCAGGCTTTGGCGCTGCCGTAAATACCGGCACCGATACCGGCACCGTCGCGTCCGGCAATCGAACCGGTGCTGAGCACGGCGGTTGTCAGGCCAGTCTCTTTGGCGGCAGCGCGTAAATGCGGAATAGAATATTTAGTGACCATCAGCACCGAACGTACGTTCAGGTCCATAACGTGGTCGTAAAACGCATCGTCAATATTCTCCAGATTACTGCGACCGCCCAGACCATCGGCGTTGTTAATCAGCACGTCCATACCACCAAACTGAGTGACAAAATCGCTTACCAGTTTTTCGCAATGGTCGCTTTTCGTCAGGTCCGCAGGGAAGAGTGAATACTCACCCGGCAACTGATCCAGTTCCGCCAGCGTTTTGGCATCGTCAATACGGCTCAGTCCGTTAATGCCGACTTTGGCACCATAGCGTAAAAACAGTTTGGCGGTTGCAAGTCCGATACCTGCGGTAGAACCGGTGATCAGAACGCGTTTTCCTTTTAATTCTCTTAACATAATAAACCTCAGTTGTTTTTAATGATTAATTTATTGTTTATACGTCCGGCAATATCGGACATTGCCGTAAATGAGTGTTAGTAACCCATCAGTCTTGGCAACCAAACTGTGATAGTTGGCACCATGGCCACCACGATGATCCCGACCATAACCACGGCCAGATATTTCAGCATCGGGCGAATGACGTTTTTCATCTCTACGCCGCAAATGGCGCAAGTGGTATAGAGTCCGAGCCCGATTGGCGGTGAAAACAGGCCAAAGCCCATTGCCAGCACCATTACAATACCGAAGTGCAGCGGATCGAAACCCAGTTGAACCGCAATCGGTACCAGAATCGGAGCGAAGATAATCAGCGCCGGAGCCCCTTCCAGTACGGCACCAAAGATAATCAGAATTACGATAGTCAGTATCAGGAACAGCCAGGCACCGTGGCTAAAACCGATGGCAACCAGTGCGTCAGCAATCATTTGCGGAATCATCTGGATAGTCAGGGCATAAGAGAGGCTGGTGGCACAGGCCACGATAAACAGCAGCACGCCGGACATCGCCGCGATATCCACAAACAGTTTTACCGTCGCTTTTAACGTCAGTTCACCAAAGGCCAGACGACCAACTACCAGGGCGTACACCACAGCGAAAGCGGAGATCTCAGTGGAAGTAGCAATACCGGCAACCACGCCGCGGCCAATCATCAGAATCATAATCAGGCCAACCGCAGCACCCAGCAGCAGTTGCTTGCGTGGGCGTAGGATCGGATAGGCGTCGGAGATACTGATACGTTTGCCAAAGAAGTTAGCGGCAATCAGTAACAGCACCAGCAGACAGGCCGCAGGCACCAGACCGGCGATAAACAGCGCGCCAATGGAGATGTTGGCGACAAAGCCTAATACAATCAGGTTAACGCAAGGTGGGATGGTTTCTGCCATCATGGCCGAGGCAGCAAATACACCGGCGGCTTCTTCACTGTCCTGCTTGGCCCGACGTACTGCCGGCATTAATACTCCGCCTACGGCGGCAACGTCTGCCAGCTTGGAGCCGGAAATACCGGAGAAGAACGCCATGGCCAGCACGGTGGTCATATTCAGACCGCCGCGGAATTTACCCATACCGCGTACAATCAGTTCAACCAGTCGGGTGGACATACCGTTGACTTCCATCGCGGCACCGGCCAACAGGAAGAACGGAATCGCCAGCAATACAAAGTGGTCAACACCGGCAGCAACCTGCTGAGAGAAGAAGACAAACGGTAGCGATGGGTCACAAATAAAGAACACCATGGCTGACATGCCGAGCGTAAAGGCAATGGGCACACCGGCCAGAATACCTAACACAAAGCAGGAGAGCATTAATACCGCTGCCGCAGAGGAAGGGTCATCCATAAATGACAGTTTGGCATAGCCAATGGCGACTAATATTGCGATAGCCACGGCGCTCAGCATCACTACTCTCAGTCTTTCACGCAGCGCGTGTTCCAGTGCGGCCACCACCATCACGACTGAACCAATAAATACCGGAATGACGTAGATAACCTGTGGCAGGCCGGTTTCTGTGGTTTGCAGGCGGGCGGCCTGAACCAGATCGTAACTTGAAATTACCAGACCGATAGAAACCATAAACAGTATCCAACGGCTGGCGTGTACCACATAAGGGCGAACGTGCGGCGGCAGGAAGCGTAAAAACAGGTCTACGCCGATATGGCCTCCGCGACCGGTAGAGGTGGCGACACCAAAGAAGACCAGCGCAATCATTAACGCTCTGGCGACCTCTTCAGCCCAGTGCAGCGGTGAGTGCAGGGCATAGCGCCAGATAACGGAAGCGAATACCACCACTACGTTAATAAACAGCACTAAGGCGCCCGCCCCGGCGGTAATTTTGGTAAGGAATCGACTCAGGCTGCTGAGAATCATAATATCTCTCGGGCCTGATACTGGCGTGGTTTCCGCCGTGCCGATCTCTTTTTCGATAAGAGAGGAGTCTGACATAATGTACCTCTGTCGGTGGTCAGCCCGTGAAATAACGGCGCAGGGATCCCCGGAGCGATAGAGGGGAGTATCTCTGCGCCCAGCTGTTATTTCTGGAATAACCTTTCTAATTAATTATTTATTTTCAGCGCTGGTAATTTCATCAACGATAGGTTTGATATCCGGATATTTGGTAATAAATTCATCCCATACCGGCTGAACTTGTTGTTTGAAATAGTCCCGGTCGGTGGCTTTAAACACCACGCTTTTTTCTCCAGCTCGACAATGGCATTTTTTTCCATCGATTGTGATTGCTGACGCTCATAGTTGGTGGCTTCGGTTGCTGCTGCCAGTACGTCGGCGCGCAGGTTTTCCGGAATGCGTTCAAATGAGGCTTTATTCATGGCAATCAGCACCGGGTTGTAAATGTGCTGGGTGAGGGTGGCATTTTTAGCAATTTCATAATATTTGCTGGCGAACACCGTGGCAGCATCGTGTTCAACGCCGTCAATGACGCCCATTTGCAGGCCGGAATAGACTTCACCACCGGGCATTGGAATGGCAACCGTTCCCATACTGTTGAGGGTGGCAATAAAGTTAGGCACCGGTAATACGCGAACTTTTAAGTTTTTCAGATCGGCCGGGCTATCCACCACTTTCTTGGTGTAGATGTTGCGAGCCCCCAGACTATAGCCATAGCCCAGTACCATGACGTTCGCTTTTTGCATCATCATATCGGACAACTGTTTGCCCGGTTTGCCATCCAGCGCACGGCCAACGTGGTCGTAGTCTTTAAACAGATAACCTAAGTCCAGCACGCCGACTTCAGGCACCAGCGTAGCTGCCGGAAATCATCATATTGATGGCGCCAATACGCACTTGCTGAGTAGCATCGGCCTCTTTGCCTAACATACCGTTAGGGAAGTAATTCAGTTTGATTTTGCCTTTTAGATTCTCATTGGCTTCCAGATTGTTCTGGAAACGCTGAAACCAAACGTAGTGAGCTGAGTTTTCGTCAGCAGGCAATGAGGAATAAACGCGAAACGAGACGGTTGGCGCGGCGTTAGCCAGGCTGCTGATGGCTAATCCAGCCATCATGGTTAAGCCCATACAGGTACACACTAAAGTCTTTCGTAAAGAATGCTGAATCTTGTCGCTCATGATTATTTTCCTATAGTCTTCACGCTATTGATTTTTAAGTAATAAAGTCCTTTCCGGTAGGGCGGATACCATCAGACTTTATTCTCTAAAGCATTGTTCATTTTTTCTTCTGTAACGTTTTAGTGAACCGTTACAGAAAACATATAGAGAGAGGAAAAACAATTCAACCATTATTCGAGAAATTGGCTATTAAATAGCTAAAGTGTGATTTGAATCGATAAATCTTTGGGGGAAACGGGGGAGAAAGATCAGACTTTGGAGCGGTATTAAATATTGCCCCCGGATAAAAAAACCGGGGGCAATGGCAGAGCCATACACTATTTTTCCGGAGTGGAAACGTGGATCTCTACCTGCTGCTGTTTCAAATAGGAAGCCAGCTGTACCGGCGGCATCTCATCGGTAAACAGGGCAGTTGCCTGATTCACATTACCAATCTCTACCGCCGCAGAGGCATGATATTTGGTGTGATCGGCTGCCAGTAGCATATGGCGAGAATGGGCGATCATCGCTTTTACTATGGCAGCTTCATTAACATCAAACTCCAGAATGCTGCCGTCATTCTCAATGGCACCCATACTGGTAATCAGGTAGTCAGCGCGAAAGCCTTCAACAAACGACACCGCGCTGGGGCCAATAATTCCGCCGTTATGGGGGCGAATGGTTCCACCGGGAACCATGACTTCAAATGAGGTGTGTTTATACAGAATATGGGCAGCGCGCAGGCTATTGGTGATAACCCGTAAGTTTTTACGCACCTCCAGCGCTCTGGCAACGTGTTCTACCGTGGTACCAATGGTCATAAACAACGTACAGCCATCTGGAATGTACTCGGCAATGCTGCGGGCAATGGCAATTTTCTCATTGGTATAGGAAATTTCACGCTGTTCAAAAGCGGTATTCGTTACGCTGGAAGGGCGACCCGCACCGCCATGATGCCGTGAAATCAGCCCCAACTCGCTTAACTTACGAATATCTCGCCGCACCGTCTGAGTGGAAACATCTAAAATCTGTGCCAGATCTTCGATATTCATATAGCCGTGTTCGGCTATCAGGGTAATCAGATGGTCGTGCCTCGGATTACCCGTTAGTTCCGTCAATTCCATCCTCTGTCTCCCATAAATTGACATCGCTTCGCTTGCATGGTGACTATTCTATACACAAAGTGACAAAAAGGCGTCAGTTTGATGGCGATCCGGAATACCTGCCCGTCCTCCCGGCTGGGTACATTTTAGTGCCGCAACCGTATTGGCAAAGCGTACGGCCTGCGCCAGCGGCTGTTTTTCTGCTATTGCTAAAGCCAGTGCACCGTGGAATACATCCCCGGCTCCGGTGGTGTCTACTACCTTCACCTTAAAACCTGGCTGATGTTGTAGTGCTTGCTGTTGCAGCCAAAAACAGCCGGATTTTCCCCTGGTCACATACACGGTTCCCGGCGTCATCCGATCTGCCTGCGTGAGCGCTTTTGTCACATCGTTCTCACCGGTCGCTTTGATTAATCCCGGTTCAGAAAAGGCCGCATGATCCGCCAACTGAATTAATGGCAGGATGTTTTGGGGAGTAATGTCTGCATCTAGTAAGGTAGGAACATCGGCCGCTCTGGCCTGAGTAAAGGCGTACTCAGCGCCCTGATGCCAGCGGACATCCGCCAGTACCAGATCGTACTGGCTGAAATCAATTTGCTTCATCCAGTCGGGGTCATCAGGAAGGTCAGGACTGGGGTGATTAATAATAATACGTTCGCCCTGCTGATCCACCAACACCGCCGATTGTGAGGAGCGAGCCTGACTGAAGACTTTGGTCAGAGAGGTATTCACACCGGATGATTCCAGTTCTGACAACAGTGTTTTTCCTGCCGCATCATCGCCTAACCTGCCGATAAAATCGACCTGCGCTCCGAGTCGTGCAATGGCAACCGCCGCTGTCGCTGCGGGCCCACCGCCGATCTCTTTATAATCCTGTGCGACATATTTTCCACCGCCATGAGGCAGCTTTTCCACGTAATACAGGCGGTCCTGAACCGCAATACCAATACAGGCGATCTTTATCATTGTCCGGCTCCTTTTTCATTATTGTCAGATATTGTCGTATTGCTGTCCATTTTAATTCAAATAAATGCTTAAAGAGTGATTTGTGTCACTTTAATTACTTAAAATTACAAATAACATCAAATTCAATTTTAAAAATGACAAAAACGAACAGTTTCTATCAATAGTGATCAGGAGGTAGGGGATGGCATTCGTAGCATTTATTGGATTGGGACAGATGGGCGCTCCGATGGCCGCTAACCTGATTAAAAAAGGACATCAGCTCAGCGTGTATGACGTTAACCGTCAGGCGGTTGACGTATTAACTGGCCTGGGGGCAAAAGGTGCTGATAGCCCATCGGCTGCGGCTTCAGGTGCTGAGTACGTGATTACCATGCTGCCGAATGGTGATTTGGTTGAGCAGGTGCTGTTTGGCGATGGCGGGGTGAATGAGTCGTTGTCAAAACAGGCACTGGTGATTGATATGTCCACCATTCATCCATTACAGAGCGATCGTTTGTGTCAAAAAATGTCACAACAGGGTTTCAGCTATATGGACGCACCGGTAGGGCGCACTTCTGACCATGCCATTGCCGGTACGCTGTTGATTTTAGCCGGAGGAACGGAGACGCAGGTAGAAAAAGCCAAACCCGTTTTGATGTGTATGGGTTCTGAGCTGGTCAACTGTTCCGGTCCGGGCATGGGGATTCGGGTCAAGCTGATTAATAACTATATGAGCATTGCGTTAAATGCCCTGTCAGCGGAAGCGGCAGTGATGTGTGAGGCGCTTGGTCTGCCTTTAGAGGTGGCTATTCAGGTGATGTCCAACACGCCAGCGGGAAAAGGGCACTTTACTACCAGCTGGCCAAATAAAGTGCTGAAAGGTGACCTCAGCCCTGCCTTTATGATCGATCTTGCCCACAAAGATTTAGGTATCGCGCTGGATGTCGCCAATCAACTGCATGTGCCAATGCCGCTTGGTGCGGCTGCGCGTGAAGTATATAGCCAGGCCCGTGCAGATGGTCGTGGCAAACAAGACTGGACCGCCATTCTGGCCCATGTGCGAAAAATTTCCGGTCGTAGCGAAGCATAACCAACAGCCTATAACCCAACCGTAAACAGAAATTAAGGGAGAAGAAAATAATGCCGTATTTATCGGGTAAACAGATGATTCAACAGGCCTGGAAAGGTGGCTATGCCATTGGTGCTTTCAGTGCCCATAACGCTGAAACTATTCGCGCTATTTTGCTGGCTGCCGAGCAGGAGCAGTCACCGGTGATGATCCAGATTGGTCAGCGGGTGATTAATACTCTGGGTTTACAGCCAATGAAAAAGATGGTGGATGCGTTTATGGCGGAGTGTTCTGTGCCGGTATGTATTCATCTGGACCACAGCCGCAGCTTTGAACAAACCATGCAGGCGGTACGGGCCGGGTTTCATTCGGTGATGTTTGACGGTTCACACCTGAGTTTTGAAGAGAATGTCAGGATCACGCATGCGGTAGCGCAGGTTTCACACGCTTTAGGGATAGGTTCTGAAGGAGAAATCGGTAAAATCGGAGGAACGGAAGACGATATTTCCGTTGATGAGAAAGATGCCTTTATTACCAGTTGTGAAGAGGCGTTAGCTTTTGCCGAACAAACCTCCGTGGACTATCTGGCGGTGTCGATTGGTACCGCTCATGGAATGTATAAGCAGGAACCCAAACTGGCTTTTCAGCGCTTAAGTGAAATTCGCGACACGGTGAAAAAACCGATTGTGTTGCACGGTGGTTCTGGCGTGCCCGATGAGCAAATTCGTCGTGCGATTTCACTGGGTGTTGCCAAAGTGAATGTGGATACCGAGCTGCGTCAGGCATTTACTGAAGGTGTACTTGATGTGTTAGCCAAAGAACCTGATGAATACACGCTGGCGATCTCTTTGGGGCGCGGTTCTGAGTTTATGCAACAGCGGGTAAGAGAAAAAATTCGCTTGTTTGGCAGTAGCGGTAAAGCGGCAGAGTTCTGACAGACCGCACCGCTGCACTTTTTCTGATGGGCGTCGGATAACCATCAATCCGACGGCCTGAATAACAGCTTCTTTATGATTGGTAAGGATCTTTATGATGAGCAAAGTCACGAATGTCTTATTCTCAGCGGTAGGGGAAGTGACCACTGAATATCACGATCTGCCGGTTAAGCCTCTGGCGGCCCATGAAGTGCGTATTGCACCCGTTTATTTGGGGATTTGTGGTTCCGATCTCCACGTTCTGGCCGATGGTCACCCATTTGCCAAGCCGCCGATTGTTCCGGGGCATGAAATTGCCGCAGTAGTTAAAGAAATAGGTTCTGGCGTCACCAATGTCAGCGTTGGCGACCATGTGGTTGTCGACCCGATTATGGCCTGTATGGAGTGTCGTGCCTGTAAAGCGGGGCGTTTTAATTTGTGTGAGCCGCCTCAGGTTGCCGGATTCCGGGCGCCGGGTTTTGCCCGATCTTCCCATGTGGTTCCTGCCAGAAATCTGCATATCGCACCAAAATCATTACCGATGAACGTTCTGGCATTTGCAGAGCCAGCGGCTTGCGCCCGCTACTGCGTTAACCGTATGCCTAAAGCGTCGCGTGAAATCGTGCTGGTTATCGGTGCCGGTACTATTGGTTTGTCGGTGATTCAGGCGCTGCGCATTATGGGGGCAGAAAAGATCACCGTGGTGGAGCCGGACAGCAAAAAACGCGAACTGGCAATTAAATATGGTGCATACCGAGCATTGGCTCCGGGAGAGCTGGCGGATGACGAACGCTTTACTGGCGTCATTGACGTTGTTGCCTCACAGGCCACGATAACGGATGCCTGTACCAAAGTCATGGCCGGGGGAACCGTGGTTTGTATGGGGGTTCCGAGTGGTCCTCGTGAGATTCCACTACCGAGCATGCAGCGTTTTGAACGGGATTTGATCAGTTCGGGCATGTATGTGCCGGAAGATTTTGATGTGGTGATTGGCTGGTTGGCGGATGGTCTGTTCGATACGACCGATCTGGTAACGGATGTTTTCCCGGTCAGTCAGGCATCGGAGGCATTTGCCCGTGCTAAACAACCCGCTTCAATCAAAGTACTGATTAAGTTTGAACAATAACCGGCTGTTGTCTGGCTAATTATAACCTTGTTGTTTGTTTATCTCCGGGCGGTTGAGTTCTGAATATAACCAATGAACTAAACAGAATCTATCTGCCCGGCTTACCGGCTTTTCAGCTGAAAACAAAAATTAATCTATTACTGAAATAGTAAGGATACAAACATGACACAGACTTCAGCCCGAACGACATATCGGATAAGTCGCCCTCAGGATGTCATCGATATTGTCAATAATCATGCGGCACTGCGCTCGAATATTGGCATCGTTCTGATTGCGCTGGGTGGAATTTTAATCGATGCCTATCAGGCAGCGATGGTAGGTTTTGGTAACAAGTTTATTGCAGCAGAGTTTGGTATTTCTCCCGGACTGGCGGCGACCGTTAACGCCTCGGTATTGGTGGCGGCACTGATTGGTGGCCTGCTGGCAAACCGGGTGATTAATACCTTTGGTCAACGTAAAGCTTTTTTGATTGGAATGGGGCTATGCACCATTGGTGCAGCGGCGGTGGCGTTTGCGCCTAATATCTGGTGGGTTCTGGTGTCACGGGTGATTATGGGATTTGGTCTGGGTATCGACTTCCCGCTGGCAACCAGTGCGGTAGCTGAACTACGCGGAACATCGTCGAAGAAGTCGGGTTCTTCGGTTAACTTATGGCAAATGGGATGGTATGTCTCCACCACGGTTGTCTATCTGGTATTGATTCCTTTGCATCTGTCAGAAGTGGCTGATGGTCAGTTATGGCGTTATGGCATTTTTATTGGTGCAGGCTTTGCTGTATTAGTCATGGTGTTACGCTATGTGTTTATTGGTGAATCGGCCATGTGGGCGGCGCGGGTCGGTAAATATGCCTTAGCATGCAAGATTTTAAAACAGCGCTACGGCATTGATGCCACGGTGGGTGAGCAAATCCAGCACCAACCAGAAGGTGAACAAAAGGTCAAAATCGAAGGGGTGTACCGTATTCTGTTTAATCAGAAGTATCGTCGTCGCACCATTTTGGGCTGTATTGTTGCCACCATGCAGGCCTGGCAGTACAACGCCGTAGGGGTCTACTTGCCGCTGACGCTGGCGGGAATATTAAGTGGCGGGCTCACCGGAGCATTAACCGGTTCTGCGGTGGTGAATGCCTTGTGCGGCGTAACCGGTGGTGCCATTGGCTCGCTGATCGTCAGTAAGTTTGGTGCTCGCCGTCAGTCGATGTTTGGTTTTGCGATGGTCACTATTGCACTGATTGCGTTGGGCTTACTGGCTACCACAAATCCGTGGCTGTCGCTGGCGCTGTTAGGTTCGATAATCTTCTTCCATTCTGCCGGACCTGGCGGTTTAGGGATGACCATTGCAACCCTGTCGTATCCTCCAAGTATTCGCCCTGCGGGTGTGGGTTTTGCCCGGGCAATTATGCGTACCGGAGCGATTGCCGGATTAATCTTCTGGCCAATGTTATGGGGGGCGTTGAATACTCAGGCATTTTTCTGGCTGGCGATTGTGCCGTTCATCGGTTTTGCCACCTGTCTGTGCATTCGTTGGGAACCTATTGGTGCCAACGTTGATGCCGAAGACGAAGAAGTATTGGCACTGATTGAGTCTGAGAAGCCGAGTCGTTAACACCATGCACCGGCAGAACAAACGTTCTGCCGGTGATTGCTGCTAATCCTCAGCAATATCGTTGTTATTGGTCATAGCGCCTGTATCGGCTCAGGCTGGTAGCACGGAGGAACAAAGTATGGACGTGGATAAAAATCATATTGCCAATGACGGATTACCCGATGCTGCAATGCGTAAGGTGGTTGCAGCCAGCTTCGCCGGTGCTTTGCTGGAGTGGTATGACTTTTTCATTTTTGGTACGGCAGCAGGGCTGGTTTTTGGCCCACTATTTTTCCCGCAGGAAGATCCGGTAGTTGGTACTATCGCTGCGTTTGCTACTTTTGGCGTAGGCTTTTTGGCTCGCCCATTAGGGGGCATTGTTTTTGGGCATTATGGCGACAAAATTGGTCGAAAAGTTACCCTAATCTGGACGCTGGTGATTGTAGGTATATCCACTTTCTTAATCGGATTATTACCGACTTACGCCAATGCCGGGGTTTGGGCTCCTGCACTGTTAGTGATTCTGCGGTTGATTCAGGGTTTTGGTTTAGGCGGTGAGTACGGCGGTGCTGCGCTGATGACCATTGAATCGGCACCTCAAAGCAAGCGCGGTTTTCTGGGGTCGTTGCCGCAAACGGCGGCTTCTGCCGGGATTATGCTGGCAACCGGGGTGTTTGCTTTATGTAATGGTTTACTGACTCAGGAGCAGTTTATGGCCTGGGGATGGCGTATTCCTTTTCTGCTGTCGGCAGTGATGCTGATTGTTGGTATGTATATCCGTATTCACACGGAAGAAACGGGTGACTTCAAACATGCCAAACGGGAAGTGATCGCGGAGAAGCAGGCAATCCTGACGGTACCGATGGCTCAGCGAGACGAGAGCGGGCAGCAGTGGAAGAAAAAAGAGTCACTGCCCATTATTGAGCTGTTCCGCCGTCATCCTCGTAATATTTTTTTGGCTCTGGGAGCGCGTTTAGCGGAAACCGTCTCTTCTAATATTATCAATGCGTTTGGTATTGCCTATTTATCAACTCAGTTGGCAATGGACAGGCAAATTCCCCTCACCGGGATGTTGATCGCTTCTGCTATTGGGTTAATTAGTTGCCCGCTGATTGGCTGGATTTCCGATCGGGTAGGGCAGCGTCCGTTGTATATGGCCGGTGCAGCTTTTTGTATGCTGTTCGCTTTCCCGTTCTTCTTCTTGCTGGAAACCCAGCAGCCGGTAGTTATCTGGTTTGCCATGATTGTTGGTTATAACTTTGGTCCAACCATGATGTTCGCCGTTCAACCGACCATGTTTGTTCGGATGTTTGGTACCAAAGTGCGTTATACCGGTTTGTCATTCGCCTATCAGTTTTCCGCCATTCTCGGTGGGATGACGCCGTTAATTGCTTCATCGTTGCTGGCGTTAGGTGGTAGTAAACCCTGGTATGTGGCCGCCTATTTTGCCGGAATATCCGTTATCTCGTTGGTTTGCGTGCAGTTAATTCGCGTGAACTATGGTGACCCTCAAACTAAATAACGACTAAAAATATTATTAACCGAGGATAAATAAACATGACCATGGTTTTAGACAACAACTCGTATATGGCCGTCAGACAAGCATTTGATGCGCCCTGGGCTGGCCCGCGTGGGCCAAAAGTAGTACTCAGTAAAGGTGCTATTAAGGCGGTGATTTACCCTGAGGATGGCTGTCGTTTAGCTTCGCTTAATGCGTTTGGCTACGAACTATTACGCCAGTGGAATCCACAGCGACGCGCTTTTCAATATGGTAGTTTCCCGATGATTCCCTGGGTAGGGCGGATGGGAAATGCACAACTTGAGTTTGAAGGTCAACGCTATTCACTACCGATGAATAAAGCGCCTCATGCTCTGCATGGTATGGCCTGTTTCGCGGCCTGGAAGATGATAGAAACCACCGGCGATTCCGCGACGTTTAGCTTTAAGTTAGAACAACCCTGGCCGTGGCGTGGCGTGGCGAGGTGATTCAACGTTTCGAACTACAGGAAGATGCACTGCTGATCAGCCTGATGGTTAAGACTGCGAGTGAACCATTTCCTGCCGCGGCTGGCTGGCATCCCTGGTTTGCCAAGTGGATCGGTGATACGGAATATGTAACACAGGCGGTGCCTGGTCATGCAGATGATGAGCTACAGGTTAGCTTTAATGCCGACTGGCAAGAAGAGCCGGGCGATAACGAATTGCCCACCGGTAGACGAATCGAGCCGCAGCCGGGCCCTTGGGACGACTGCTTTGGTTTCAACAAGGGGATGTCCGCCACATTATTGTGGCCGGGTAAGCTTCAGTTAAACATGTCATCAGCGGCGCCATCGATGGTGGTATTCAATAAACAACCGGATGCCGCCTGCGTTGAGCCACTTTCCGGACCACCAAATAGTGTTAACACAGCGCCTGCTATTGTGACAGTGGATAGGCCATTAGTGATTGAAAGCGTCTGGAATATTCAGCCAGTTTAGAGGGTAAGTTAATCAAATAAGTTGTAATAAATATTTCAATATCGATATCAATGAGTGTTGTTTGGCGTCAAATTAACTTATATTTTATAAGGTTATTATGCTTCTTCTTACTATCACAGGATTGATATCGATATGTTTAGAATAATACTACCTCTAATCGTGACTGTGTTGCTCTCTGGATGTATGGCCGATTCCGTTGGAAAAAAATATAGTAACTATGGTTCAACCAGTGAGCGAACAGAGGTTACCGATCTGTTTAGTACCAATACTGCTGTGAAGTATATGAGTTATGAATACTTAAAGTCAGAGATGGAGAAGAACGCAAAAGTTAAAATGTACACGCCAGAAGAGATGAAAGTTCAATTCTCTGCTATTCCGGCAAATGGAATTGTCGTCGTAAGTATTTCTGCGCCGACCGTTAAATCCGTTAATACCAAATGGTGGTCTGCATTTATTACTGATGAGAGTGGTAAAGTTGTTCAACGCTATCAGCCTGAGTGGTCGGTGGGAACCTATGACATTGTGAATGGTTCAACATTCTGGCATAACAGCTTTAGCTTTGAGTTAGCTGTTCCTCCCGGGCAAACATTTAATGTTCATGTTAATACTGGCGTTCATCCTGACCAGCGCTGGAGTTATAAAATTTATCCTAATCAAGAGATAAAATAATCTTATTTTGAGTGTTCTGATTGATAAACCGGCCCGATCGATTGTCGTTTGGGCCGGTTTACGTTGAATTAAATCACATTCAACTGTCCCATCATGCCCAGCGTTTCGTGCTCCAGAATATGGCAGTGGTACATGCGTAAGCCTTTATGCTGCTGAACCAGCTTAATGCGTACTCGTTCATAAGGCTTCAGGTTGATGGTGTCTTTATGGCCGATATACTCCGGCAGACGTGACTGGCCGTTTAACTGATAGCTGACCACGGTAAACTGTGTACCGTGCAGATGGAAGTTATGGTCCATATGGGAGTTATTGAAAATTTCCCATTCCTCAACTTCGCCCACTTTGCTGGTGAGATCGATGCGTTTTGGATCGTGTTTTTTACCATTAATCAGGAAGTTCATGCCGGACATGCCTTTACCCATATCCATGGTTTCGGTGTATTCCAGCGTTTTCACTGCGCTGGCTTTACCGATATCAGGCAGGCTGGTCAGTTTCGTCGGTAAATCAGGTAACTGACTCGCTTTCAGATTAATGGATGCCAGCGAGCGGGTGACTTCTTCAGTGGTACAACCCATCTTGCCGCGATCGTAAGCCAGCGCCTGAAGGCTCTGTGTGCCAGATTTTTTCGGCACAATCAGAATTTCTGCCCGCTCTCCCGGCGTTAACAACAGGGTGGTGAGTTTATAAGGCTGTTCTAACAGACCGCCATCGGTACCTATCAGGTAGATATCAGCGTCATTCAGGGACAGATTAAGATAACGGCCCGAGCACGCGTTCCACAGACGAGCTCGGGTTGCCTGATTTAGTGTAATTTCCGGGTGTGATGCACCATTGATCAGAACAAACTGTCCCTCCCGACCGTTCATCCAGTCCATCATGGAGTTTGGTGCAATTTGACCATCTGCACTGAGTTTGAGATCGGAGATCAGCCAGTTCTGCACCGGAATATGCGACAGTTGATCCTGTTTTGGCTTAACGATAAACACGCCGGCCAGACCACGAAATGCCTGCTCAGCGACGGTGTTATGTCCATGAGGATGATACCAGTAGGTACCGGCACAACCTTCGGGCAGAGTGAATTTATAGACGCGAGAAGCGCCGGGAGCCACTTCATCTTGCGGGTTGCCATCCTGATCCGGCGGAACAGGTAACCCGTGCCAGTGTACGGTGGTAGGTTGTGGCAATTCATTTTTAAACAGAATCTCTACCGTGTCCCCTTCAAATACTTCAATGGCAGGGCCAGGGATCTGGTCGTTATAGGCCCAGAACTCGGTTTCGACCTGCGGGGTTAGCTGAACCCGAATCGGTTTTGCCGTAAGGGACGCGCTGAAATAACCCGGCTTATCGCTGGCGTTAAGCAGCTTTTTCAAATCAGGCAGCGGCAGGTTTTTAGGCAGGGCGGATTCCGGCAGCAAATTGCCGTTATGCATTCCCCCATAGGCATATTGCCCATATTGTGATGGGACATATTTCCCATGTCATGTCCGGAGGACATCTTTTCCATATGTTGAGGTTGTGCTATCACTTTAGCAGCGGCAAAAGTACCTACCGCCGCAGCCAGTTTAGTTAAAAATAGTCTACGGTTCATCATGTTATCCTCAACTGATCATCGTCAATGATGAACAGAGTAATGATGTGGCTATAAGCACATCAGCGATTGAAATCTGGATGCTAAAGCTGAAATACCGACAAGGGTCCGATAAGTCGCTTTAACCGGTTTAAACGAGATGATTTAAACGCTGAGATTTCTGGGAGGATAGGGTTCTGGTTGCAGAGAACGGGAGTGCCAGCTAACCGCAGAGAAACGGTAGGTCTCATGACCAAAGGAAGTGGCAACCGAAAGTGATATGGAAGGAACAACGGAAAAACAGAGCATACAGTGTGCATTATCGTTGCAGTGATCCATTGGGGCATCATGCTGTGACATTGAGGTATGGTGTTCCTGAGTAACGGATACCGGGGCACAAACATCATGATTTGTAGCCATTGCAAACCCCGGCGCGCTAAACAGCATGGCCAGAATCAAAAGCAATTTGGGCAACAGCAATGGTAACTTCATGATGATAAAGCGGCTTTCCCTGTAAGTTAATCAACCGTTAATCATGGCATGTTACTCGTGAGCATCGAGTGTTTCAATGCTCTTTAATCTTCTTTAATAATTAGCAGGGGAAGTAAATGGCGGTGATATCAGTTATCACCGCCATTTGAAGAGATTTAGCGTTTTTGTTTAAGCAGGAAAATACTGATAGCTAAAAACAGCAGGCTTGGTAATAAGGCACCAATAAATGGCGGTACGCCATACACCAAGCTGAGTGGACCAAAAATCTGGTCAAGCACATAGAAGATGAAACCAAAGCTGATACCGGTGACCACCCGAATGCCCATTGGCACGCTGCGCAGCGGACCAAAGATAAAGGATAATGCCATTAGCATCATTACCGCTACCGATATTGGTGACAGAACCTTGTTCCAGAAAATCAGCCGATAGCGGGCAGATTCTTGTCCGCTTTGCTTCAGGTATTTACTGTATTCATACAACCCACTGGCGGATAGGGATTCCGGGTTCATGGCGACCACCCCCAGCTTGTCTGGCGTCAGGTTGGTTTGCCATTCTTCATTGAGAGTTTGGGTACCAACAATTTTATCAGGCTGACTGAGGTCGGATTGGTCGATCTGGAATAACTGCCAGGTATTGTTGTTTTTATCGTAAGTGGCGGTACCGGCATAGCGCACTGATAGCAGCTTACGTTGTTTATCAAAATGATAAATGCTGACGCCGGAGAGCTTGTCTTCTTTTACGACGTTTTGGATATAGATAAAGTCATTCTTATCTTTTGCCCATATTCCATCGCGAGTAGAAAGCAGCGAACTACCGTACATCATTTGAGCGCGGGTATTACGGGCGGTTTGTTCACCCAGCGGAGCAACCCACTCGCCAATCGCCATAGTGAGCAGCACCAGAGGGATAGCGGTTTTCATTACCGCGGAAGCGATCTGCATCCGGGTAAAGCCAGAGGCTTCCATCACTACCAGTTCACTGCGGGTTGCCAGTGCGCCTAAACCTAATAACGCACCCAAAAGTGCCGCCATCGGGAAAAAGGTTTCTATATCTTTTGGTACGCTTAACAGTGTGTAAAGACCCGCACCTAAGGCGTCATAATCCCCTTTACCGGTTTTACGCAGCTGATCCACGAATTTGATAATTCCGGACAGGCTGACCAGCAGAAACAGGGTACTCATGATGGTACTGAAGATTGTACGGCCGATATAACGGTCTAAAACGCTGAACATAAATTAAACCGCTCCTCTCAGCCGGGCACGCAGGCGGCGGGAAGGTATGCTATCCCACAGATTTAGTAAAATACCCAAGGCTAAATAGCCCAGATTAACCACCCAAACCCAGATCATCGGATCAATTTTTCCCCGGCTGGCGTTCGATTTTAATGAGCTCTGCAACAGGAAGTAGATCAAATACAGCAGCATCGCCGGTAGCATACTGACTACGCGACCCTGACGTGGATTCACTTCACTTAGCGGTACCACCAGCAGCGCCATCAGCGGCACAGAGATAATCAGCGTTAAACGCCAGTTTAGCTCGGCTTTAGCCTGATGACTGTCTGAGGCGATCAGTGAAGACATGCTGGCTTGCTCTACATCACTGTCATCAAACATCGCTTCCTGATGCCCGATAACTGCCTGATAGTGGGTAAAATCGGTAATACGGAAGTCACGCAACAGGGCAGTACCTTCATAGCGGGTACCGGTATCTAAAAAGATCCGCTGATTGCCACTAGGGTCTTCAACGATGTGGCCTTTATCTGCCACCACTACCGAAGGACGTTGGTTGCCTGAAGGGCGTAACTGTGCCAGAAAAACGTCGGTAAACTGATTGCCTTCTACTTTGCCAACGAACAGCACCGCATTGCCATCCTGAGAGGGCTGGAATTGCCCCTCAACCAGCGCACCTAAACTTGGGTTGGCTTTGGCATCGGCAATAATTCGCTCCTGACTCTCGGCAGACAGCGGACCTAACCAGGCCGAGTTTATCCCGGCAGCCGCGCCGGTGAGTATCGAAAGGGCCAGTGCGGCAATCAGTAATACGTTTTTGCTTAAGCCGCAGGCGTGCATCACGGTGATTTCACTCTCCGAGTACAGCTTACTGAAGGTCATCAAAATGCCTAAGAATAAGCTCAAAGGCAAAATGAGTTGAGCCATCTCGGGAATACCGAGACCAAGCAAGGAAAAAATTAAGTTCGTCGGGATATCTCCCTCAACAGCCATCGACAAAACCCGTACCAGCTTCTGACAGAAAAAGATCAGAAGTAGGATAAACAGGATTGCGATTTGGCTCTTGAATGTCTCCCGGATCAGATATCTAATGATTATCAAGTTAATTACGCCTGTGAAAACTTGTTTTTTTACAGGAAAGCCGATACTTTCATCGTTAATTCGCCATTTTTACTAACATCTACCATAATGGCAGCCTATATTGCTAATAATAGTATTAATGGGCATAAAATATTAACACTATTTGTGTCACGTTAATAAAAACCGCAGGGGCGTTACGGATGTGTCTATTCTATCCATAACTCACCTGCCTTGTCTCTTTAAGATTCAGGAGAGTGCATGGAGTTCAGTGTAAAAAGTGGTAGCCCGGAAAAACAACGTAGCGCCTGTATCGTCGTCGGTGTTTTTGAACCTCGTCGTCTGTCACCCATAGCCGAGCAGTTGGATAAGATCAGCGATGGCTATATCAGTGCGTTACTCCGCCGTGGTGAACTGGAAGGTAAGGTTGGTCAAACTTTATTGTTACACCATGTACCAAACATACTTTCAGAAAGAATTTTATTAATCGGTTGTGGTAAAGAGCGCGAGCTTGATGAGCGCCAGTACAAACAAGTGGTGCAAAAAACCATCAATACCCTGAACGACACCGGCTCAATGGAAGCGGTCTGCTTCCTGACTGAGTTGCACGTAAAAGGGCGCAACACTTACTGGAATGTGCGTCAGGCCGTCGAGACCACTAAAGAAGCGCTATATATTTTCGACCAGTTGAAAAGCAACAAAGTCGAGCCTCGCCGTCCATTACGCAAAATGGTACTTAGCGTGCCAACCCGCCGTGAACTGACCTGTGGTGAAAAAGCCATCCAGCACGGTCTGGCAATTTCTGCTGGTATTAAAGCGGCAAAAGATTTGGGCAATATGCCACCAAATATTTGTAACGCGGCTTATCTGGCTTCTCAGGCTCGTCAACTGGCCGATGCTTTCAGTGAAAACATCATCACTAAAGTGATTGGTGAACAGCAGATGAAAGAGCTGGGAATGGATGCTTACCTGGCGGTAGGTCATGGTTCTCAGAATGAATCGCTGATGTCAGTGATTGAATACAAAGGCAATCCGGTCGCCGATGCCAAACCTATCGTTCTGGTGGGTAAAGGGCTGACGTTTGACTCGGGCGGCATCTCCATCAAACCTGCCGAAGGCATGGATGAGATGAAATATGATATGTGCGGCGCAGCGTCAGTATATGGCGTAATGCGTGCAGCAGCAGAGCTGAAACTGCCGCTAAATATCATTGGGGTACTGGCCGGTTGTGAAAACATGCCGGGTGGCCGTGCTTATCGTCCGGGTGATGTACTGACCACGATGTCAGGTCAAACCGTTGAAGTGTTGAACACGGATGCGGAAGGTCGCTTAGTGCTGTGTGACGTATTAACTTACGTTGAACGCTTTGAACCTGAGGTGGTGATTGACATCGCCACCCTGACCGGTGCCTGTGTCATTGCGTTAGGCCATCAAATTACTGGTTTGATGTCGAACCATAATCCACTGGCAACTGAGCTGGTTGGTGCATCCGAACAGGCCGGTGACCGCGCATGGCGCTTACCGCTGGCAGATGAATATCAGGAGCAGTTAGAATCTAACTTTGCTGATATGGCCAACATCGGCGGCCGTCCTGCGGGTGCGATCACTGCGGGCTGCTTCCTCTCCCGCTTTACTCGTAAATACAGCTGGGCACACCTGGACATCGCCGGCACCGCATGGCGCTCGGGCAAAGCCAAAGGCGCAACCGGACGTCCGGTCGCACTATTAACCCAGTTCCTGCTCAACCGCTCAGGCCAAAGTTACGACGAGTAATTGGGGGCAGGTATAAGCAGTTCGCTGTTTATTTCGGTTACCCGCATGACATGGTATTATCCTGTCAATTGATGTGATTAAAGGAGCACGCTATGCGTGCTCCTTGAGTTATTAAGTAATAAAAAAGCGATAATCGTAAACAGACTGGATACGTGCTCCTTTTTTAGTTATTAAGAAAGCCAATCGGAGGGAGAGATTGCCGTTGGGGTCGACTTGGCGTAAGCCAACGAAGTGCCCCTAGGGAATCTAGGCCCGACGCTCTCCGATATTAAGTACAGATGGTCTTCCGGTCGGGTACAACGCAGATATAAGCACGCTGCTTTTACGACCGGAATATCCTCTGAAGCTGACTTAAATGTATTTATCTGCAATCTCAATAAATAGAGCTAACTCCAACACCAACTATGAAAACAGCATCATTTTATCTGCTTGACCACAGCAACTCATCACAGGGCCTTTCTGCCTGCGAGGCGCTGGCCTGTAACGTAGCGGCTGAACGTTGGCGCATGGGAAAACGTATACTTATAGCCTGCGAAACCCAACAACAGGCAGAGCAGTTGGATGAAGCACTATGGAAGTTGGATACCGACCAGTTTGTTCCACATAATCTGGCGGGTGAAGGCCCTAAATATGGAGCTCCGGTGGAGCTGTGCTGGCCCGGTAAACGCAGCAACGCACCACGGGATCTTCTGATTAATCTACAGAGTCAATTTCCGGATTTTGCTACCGCATTCTATGAAGTGATAGACTTTGTTCCACATGAAGACGATTTAAAACAGTTGGCGCGCGAACGTTACAAAGTTTATCGCAGCGTCGGTTTTAATCTGTCTACGGCAACGCCGCCAACCATCTGAATGATATAAAAATACCATGGAAAAAACATATAACCCGCAAGAGATCGAACAGTCCCTTTATCAACATTGGGAAGAGAGTGGCTACTTTAAGCCGAATGGCGACACCAGCAAAGAGAGCTACTGTATCGTCATTCCTCCACCGAATGTCACCGGTAGCCTGCATATGGGACACGCGTTCCAGCAGACCATCATGGATGCCATGATTCGCTATCAGCGCATGCAGGGAAAAAATACCCTGTGGCAGGCTGGGACTGACCACGCCGGTATCGCTACTCAGATGGTCGTGGAGCGTAAAATTGCCGCTGAAGAGAACAAGACGCGTCATGACTACGTTCGTGAGGCTTTTATCGACAAAATCTGGCAGTGGAAAGCAGAGTCAGGCGGCACTATCACCGGTCAAATGCGCCGTTTAGGTGCATCGGTAGACTGGGATCGTGAACGTTTTACCATGGATGAAAGCTTGTCCAATGCGGTAAAAGAAGTGTTCGTTCGTCTGCATAAAGAAAACCTGATTTACCGCGGCAAACGTCTGGTTAACTGGGATCCAAAATTGCGTACGGCGATTTCCGATCTGGAAGTCGAAAACCGTGAAACCAAAGGTTCCATGTGGCACTTGCGCTACCCGCTGGCAGACGGGGTAAAAACCGCTGACGGTAAAGATTATCTGGTGGTCGCCACCACTCGCCCTGAAACAGTATTGGGCGACACCGGCGTAGCCGTTAACCCGGAAGATCCGCGTTATAAAGATCTTATTGGTAAGTATGTTGTTCTGCCGCTGGTCAATCGCCGTATTCCGATCGTGGGTGATGAACATGCGGATATGGAAAAGGGCACCGGCTGTGTGAAAATCACACCAGCTCATGACTTTAACGACTATGAGGTTGGACGCCGCCACGGGCTACCGATGATCAATATTCTGACCTTCGACGGCGATATCCGCGATAGCGCAGAGATATTTGATACCAATGGTAAACCAAGCGAAGATTATTCTGATGAGCTACCGTCTGAGCTGCGTGGGTTAGAACGTTTTGCCGCGCGTAAAGCCGTGGTTGCAGCTTTTGATGGTCTGGGCCTGCTGGAAGAGATTAAACCACATGACTTAACGGTACCTTACGGCGACCGTGGTGGTGTGGTTATTGAACCAATGTTAACCGATCAGTGGTATGTACGTACTGCTCCGCTGGCAAAAGTGGCTATTGAAGCGGTGGAAAACGGCGATATTCAATTCGTACCTAAGCAGTATGAGAATATGTACTTCTCCTGGATGCGTGATATTCAGGACTGGTGTATTTCCCGTCAGCTATGGTGGGGACATCGTATTCCTGCCTGGTACGACGCTGAAGGTAACGTCTACGTTGCCCGTAACGAAGAAGAAGTGCGTAAAGAGAATAATATTCCGGCCGATGTGGTTCTGACTCAGGACGAAGATGTACTGGATACCTGGTTCTCATCCGGTTTATGGACATTCTCAACATTAGGCTGGCCGGAAAATACCGAAGATTTACGTACTTTCCACCCAACCAATGTGCTGGTGAGTGGCTTCGATATCATCTTCTTCTGGATTGCCCGCATGATCATGCTGACCATGCATTTCATCAAAGATGAGAACGGCAAGCCGCAGGTACCGTTTAAAAACGTCTACGTTACCGGCCTTATCCGTGATGACGAAGGACAGAAAATGTCTAAATCCAAGGGTAACGTTATTGACCCACTGGATATGATTGACGGTATTTCGTTGGATGGCCTGTTAGAAAAACGAACCGGTAATATGATGCAGCCACAGCTGGCGGAGAAAATCCGTAAGCGTACCGAGAAGCAATTCCCGAACGGAATTGAAGCTCATGGTACTGATGCCCTGCGCTTTACCCTGACGGCGTTAGCCTCAACCGGTCGTGATATCAACTGGGATATGAAACGCCTGGAAGGTTACCGTAACTTCTGTAATAAGCTATGGAACGCCAGCCGCTTTGTATTAATGAATACTGAAGATCAGGATTGTGGTCAAAACGGCGGTGAGATGGTGCTTTCGCTGGCGGATCGCTGGATTCTGGCTGAGTTTAACCAGACGGTGAAAGCCTATCGTGAAGCGCTGGATAGCTATCGTTTCGATATGGCTGCCAACATTCTGTATGAATTCACCTGGAACCAGTTCTGTGACTGGTATCTGGAGCTGGCGAAGCCGGTGATGAACTCAGGTTCTGAAACAGAACTGCGTGGTACGCGCCATACGCTGGTTCATGTGCTGGAGTCATTGTTGCGTTTAGCGCATCCGATTATTCCATTTATCACTGAAACTATCTGGCAGCGCGTGAAACTGCTGAAAAATATCACTGCCGATACCATCATGCTGCAACCTATGCCGGAATACGATGCGGCACTGGATGATAAAGCAGCCAGAGATTCTCTGGAATGGATAAGACAGGCGATTGTTGCGGTACGAAATATTCGCGCCGAGATGAACATTGCGCCAGGCAAACTGCTGGATGTGTTACTGCGTGAAGCCAATCCGATGGCACAAAGCCGGGTGATGGAAAACGAAAACTTTATTAAAACGCTGGCGCGTTTGTCATCAATTACCATTCTGCCAGCCGGTGATAAAGGTCCGGTTTCCGTGACTAAACTGGTAGAAGGTGCCGAGCTGTTAATTCCAATGGCGGGTCTGGTAGATAAAGCCGCTGAGTTGGAACGTCTGGCGAAAGAAGTGACGCGCATTGAAGATGAAATCGGGAAAATTGAGAGCAAGCTGGAAAACGAAGGCTTTGTTTCTCGTGCTCCTGAAGCGGTCGTGGCTAAAGAGCGTGAGCGTTTAGCGACCTTTATCGAAGATAAAGCCAAGCTGCTGGAGCAGAAGGCAACTATTGCTGCGCTGTAATGTAAACCCGTATCTGATGAACGTTTAGAGTAGTAAAAAAACAAACGGCCCTGCCATGATTGGCGGGGCCGTTTTATTATGCACATCAGTAACAGCGATAACGTCGAGGCACATTAGCGGTTACTGTCTCATCCTGATTGTGCGGTGTATCCTTTCAAATGCTTCCTGCTTGTAACGCGGCCGCTTCCCTGCGGCTTTATTCCAGGGAGTTATATCTTCCCTGATTGCTGCGTTTACCATCCAAATTTCGCAGCGAATTCTTCCAGATAGTCCCTATCTGCTAACTTAATACGTCCTGTGATACGACGAGTGAGAACGGGGTTATTCGAACTTATCGTTAACATCCTGACTATGCTGCGTGTCCTTTCATATAGTCAGGCTGTTTTAATTTAACGGTTTCCATGTTGCCTTTATTACGCAGATGGATGCCATCTTTATCAATAGAATCAACAAATACGTCGCTGTAACCTTTAAGCATTTCACCAACGCGATAGTTAATTTCTTCACTGCCTTGTTTCAGAGTAGCCATGGATAAATCCGTATCATCGCTATAAACGATGGCACTGACTTCTACCGCGACAGGCGGTGCCTGAACGGCTGTCTTAGGTGCACTTGTTGGTTGATTAAATAACATCAAGTTCGCTGGCTCAGCGGCGACCTCCGTTTTTGCTTTATGGGGGTGTTTGGATGTACTGCTTAAGGCATAGCTCTTATGGTTGTCATAAGTGTGATAAGCCTGAAAAGCACCAAATCCAAAAACAACGGCGATCAGGGCAGGAACGGTATATTTATTGATAATATTCATTTGCACTATTTGGTACCTGTTTGGATAAAACTGAAAAGTCATGAACTCGTTGGTAAAGGGCTGAGGCCGTTGAGTCATGCTTGCTTGGAAGGTATTCTGCCGATCGTCATCGCCTAATTCCACACACTTGTGGTCCTAAAAAAAACCATCATGATTACTTGTTGTTATGAGCTTTTATTTAGATTAATTAAGTCAAATCCTAAAAATGACTTACCAATAATCATGTTTTTAACTGGTTATTGGTAAGTGAGTGGTGGGTTATGAGGCGTGTATATTTGAAGATAATGATTGAATGCACTCAGCTAAATACAGTTCATCTTGCAACATATAGCTTTTGAGTAACCTGAGCAGGGATGAATAAAAACCAAACTTATCTCGTTGTTGGCATAGTTTAACTAAACCCGGTAACCAACTAATCAGACGTTCTTTCAGGTAGTTATATTGTGAAGCAAAGGTGGGAGACTGACCATCACGGGACTCAATTAATAAAGCCATTACAGCAAGTTGAACGGCTAAATGGTCCGATGCCTCATTATTTCCGGTTTGTTGCTTCAGGTGATTTAGCCATTGGTTCATCACAATTCTTTCTTCCGCCGGAGAACTATGGGGATAGTGCCCGGCATAGGGAGATACCCCACTCGGTGGTGGCATCAAAAATAGTTCTGCATAATCAGCGGCCAGTTCAAGATGATTGTCCGAACGATTGATTAACGCCTTCACTTTACGCCTGAATAAATCGGCGGGAAGGCGTAGCTCAGGAATTGATTTCAACCCACGCAGTAGCTGCTGAAGTTCCGGCGAGCTTAATGAGGTCATATCGCTAACGGAGAGCTCCTTAAACAGCAGGCAAGCAAACCAACGGTAGATACTGGCCCGTTCCCGGGCCAGATTATCGGTTTTTATCATGCATGTGTTCCTTGAACTAGCTGCGGACCACCAAAACCGGTTACTGCAGGAATGACTCCCTGATAACGTTCAACCTGAACAATGGCTGTATGGGCAGAAGGACCCTGAGCAAGCTGAGATGTCCCTATATCAGCACTCAGCACGTTAGGATCGCCATAGGTGCAGAGGGTACCAGCTTTGCCACCTTCCTGCGGTGAGTACCAGGCACCTTCATGAATACGTATAACGCCTGGCGCATAATCTTCGCTGATAACTACGCCAGCTAATACCTGCCCGCGGGCATTAAATACTCTGGCGATATCGCCATTCTTCAGTCCGCGAACTTTTGCATCCGTCGGGTTGATATACAGCGGTTCACGCCCATTGACGGCATAAGTCTGGCGGTAGTTATCGCTGGAGCATATTTGAGAATGCAGGCGCTTATCCGGATGGCAAGACTGAAGATGAAGTGGGTAGGACTCCGCCTGTTTGCCGGTGTGGCTGCGCTCAAACGGTTCCAGCCATACCGGATGACCCGGGCAATCCTGATAGCCGAATCCGGCAATGGTTTTGCTGTATATTTCAATCAGCCCAGAGGGGGTACCCAGCGGGTTGAGGTCAGGTGACTCGCGAAACTCCCCATGACGTACCCAGGGGGTACCTGTCGGGTATTCAATGTAGCCTTCGCCATTCCAGAAGGTGTCAAAATCAGGCATGGTTATACCGGTTTCCTGACCTTGCTTACGGCCTTCGTCATACAGGCGCCTAATCCACTGCATTTCTGTCTGTTTTTCACTGTAAGTTTCATTCTGATTAAAACGCTTACACAGTTCGGTAAAAATATCGAAATCATGGCGAGCTTCAAATTGTGGTTTAACCACCTGACGAATGGCCAGCAGCCCTTTATTAGAATGGGTACCAAATTGCTCGATATCATTACGTTCATAGCGGGTGGTGACCGGCAGAACAATATCAGCAAAACGACAGGAGGCAGTCCACTGATGGTCAAGAACGATGATGGTTTCCAGCTTTTTCCAGGCCTCTATCATACGGTTACGATCTTGCTGGGCGTGGAATGGGTTGGCTGCGGTGAAAATAGCCATTTTGATATCCGGAAAGGTAAGGGTTTCGCCGTTAAAGGCTAATTTTTTACCCGGAGAGAGTAAACAGTCAACCATGCGGGAAACGGGAATGTGCGGTGATGCTCCACGGAAATTTGCGGCATGCACTGCTTTAGGTGGATTGTTTAACCCACCAAGACCAGAGAGAACGGGTCCTTTGGACGTTATCGTGCCGCCACCGTTATAGTGCCAGCCAAATCCTATACCGCCGCCGGGTAAGCCAATCTGACCCACCATTGTCGCCAGCACTACCAGCATCCACGGGTACTGCTCACCATGGTGCATCCGCTGCACGCACCATCCTCCCATAAACTGGGTACGTCCTTTAACTAACTGACGGGCTAATTCACGTATCTCTTCAGCACTGATACCGCAAATTGCCTCAGCCCAGTTGGCATCTTTTGGCTGTTTGTCGGTTTCTCCTGTCAGATAAGGTAAGAACTGCTCAAAACCAACGCTGTACTCCTTGATAAAGGCTTCATCGTGCAGTTTTTCACTATACAGGGTATGGGCCAGCCCCAGCATCAGTGCGACATCCGTCTGTGGATTGAGCGCCAGTTGCTCACAGCCCAGATAGTTTTGCGTTTTGCTGCGAACCGGATCGATACTGATAACCCGCATTTTTCCCTGCGTTACTTTTTCTTTGATTTGCTGCCAATAGCCGAAAGGCTCGTGATCGGGAACCAGATACTCAATTTGTAGATTCTTGATTGGGTCGCAGCCCCAAAGAATGATGATGTTGGTATTTTCAATCACCAGTGGTAATGAGGTTTGTTGCTCATACACTTCCAGTGAACCTATCACATGAGGGAGAACCACCTGTGCGGCGGCGGCGGAATAGTCACCTACAGTAGTCACATAACTGCCGTGCATGCTGAGTGCTCTGTCTATTGCTCCACCCGCTTTGTGCAATTTGCCAACCATTTGCCAGTCCGCGAAGCCGGTAAACACACCGGATGAACCGTATTGTTTCTGTACTCGCTCCAGCTCTTGCCAGAACAGATCCAACGCTTGATCCCAGGTAACACGTACAAAACGGTTATCACCTCGCTGTGAACGATCGGATTTTTCTCGCTTTAGCAGCCAGTCAAGGCGAATCATTGGATAGCGAACGCGAGAGGGGTTATACACAATCTCTCTCACTGCCTTAAGCATGTCACAAGGAAATTTATCATGCTTAAATGAACGTGTATCAGTCCACTCACCATTAACCACTTTGGCTTCAAAAGCGCCGAAGTGACAACCGGATTGAACCCACTGTTCCGGGTTGGTTTCTGCTGCCCAGGCTCGACTTATTAATGGACCAGAACTGATGGCACTCAGGGCTCCGGTGGCCATTACGCCCTGAATGAAGCGGCGTCTTGAAGAGCTTATCTTTTGAAAATTCATAGGAATATCCTCATTGTGTTCTTATTCTCTGGTGTCGCTGGCATGGGTTTGCAGGTATTTCAGCAGTGTGCTCTCTTCCTGCTTGCTTAAGCGGTAGTAAGTGGACATGGCTTTTAATCCGGCAATCCAGCCGTTGGCGTTGTATTGGGTGGTCGGAGGGGTGCTGTGACAGGCGCTACAGGTGGATTTCAACATGTTCTCTGCATATTGCCATACGGGCTGCAGGCTGGTGCTGAATCCCTCCTGAGATGTCCAGGCGGTAACGCTAATCTGTTCCCACTGCTGATGGGATACAGGATCTTCTTGCTGGCTAAGGATTTTTACCGCCGGTAACAGCGAGTCATCCAGTACAGCACTAAATATGCGCTTACCGGGATACTGAGTGATAACTCTTCCCCGACCATGACTTTCACGCCAGCCGATGATTTCTATCTGAACTTGATTATCCTGATGTGCCAGTACGGTGACTTTGGTGGCGGGCATCAGTTGGGCTTTACCTGCTTCACCATTGGCTACGGCAGCGATCTTTTTATCGCTCAGTGTGAACAGTTCTCGATTTTCAGGTAATTGTTGTGCCTGTTGCTGCAGCTTTTTGAAATCATCACGAAAGCCGCTGCTGGTGTCTGGTTTACGGTGTGCAATGCCTTTATGGCAGTCGATACACTGGCTATCTTTCCCTGCTGCTGAACTCATTTGTTGAGCGGCAGAAGAGGACTGTTTGCCATGGTCCATTGCCTGATAACTGTGGCAAGACTTACAGGCAGCGGAATTGCTTGCCGCCATACGAGACCACTCTTTATGCGCCAGCTCCGCTCGTTTAGCTTCAAACTTCTCTGGTGTATCGATAGACGGAGAAATCCATTGATAATAAAGTTCACTTACCGCCTGAGTTTTACGAACCAGCGTAGGAATCACTCCGGGTGGAATATGGCAGTCTTTACATTCTGCTCGTACGCCGGATGCATTCTTATAATGGACACTTTGCAGATACTCTTTTGCTGGTATGCTCATGGAATGGCAGGACAGGCAAAACTCGGTTTTGCTGGTGTAATGAATTCCCTGATAGCTTCCCCAAATGAGTAACAGCATTGATAACGCGCCGCTGAACATCAGTGACATTGCTTTTTTGTTTAGCTTACACATAGTTATCTCTCTGTTTTTTGTAAGCACGTTAACGGGGAAATACGGGTGACAGATAGAGACGGGGCGGTATTGCTAATAGGAACAGATAACACATTATGAGTAGTATCAATTTTTAGCGGGATGTTTCTCCCCTATGATGCAATGATGGCTTTTACACTCTCTTAACTTGATGGAAATGGCGGTTTAGTATGTTGGATATTCATCTGGACCCATCATCGGGTACCCCCTTGCAGCAACAGATATTTCAGACAATACATCAGGCATTACTGCAAGGAGAATTACCCGTTGGTTATCGGCTGCCATCGATTCGCGAACTGTCCCGAAATTTGAATGTGGCACGGATTACCGTTGTGATGGCTTATGACAAGCTGATTCAAAATGGCTATGTTAAAAGTCGTCCGGGTATTGGTTATGAGGTGGTTTTCAGTAGCGCGTTACAAAAGGCGCCTCAGGCCGCTCGCATTGAGAATGCCAGAGAGCCAGTCAGGCTGATGCCAGCCAGCGTAGGTCTGGATGTTTACTCTCCGGCTACTCCTGAACTTTATTGCCGATTAGGCGTTCCCGATCCTCATGCTTTTCCATGGCCAAGCTGGCGAAAGTGGAATAACTCAGCCAGTAATTCTAAACATCATTTACTAACCCGCTACCACTCTCCTCAGGGGTTGCTTTCGTTACGTACGGAATTAGTCAGATTTTTACGCCTGACTCGCGGTATTGAAACTCAGCCAGAAAACGTGATTGTGATTAACGGAATTCAGGAGGGGCTGGCTTTACTTGCCCAGCTTTTCATTCTCAATACCAAAGGTTGCAAAGTGGTCACCGAGTCCCCTTGTTATTCCGGGGCATGGCATCTGTTTAATTATTACCAGGCTGATGTAGAAACGGTAGCGGTGGATGAACAGGGGATTCAGGTTGAACAGCTTCCTTCGCATCCCGTTCAGCTTTGTTATGTAACCCCTTCTCATCAGTATCCGGTTGGCGGGACCATTTCCCTTGAGCGCCGCTGTGCTTTGTTAACCTGGGCGCAAAAGACCGGAGCCTATGTCATTGAAGATGATTACGATTCAGTATTTTCTTATAACAGTACGCCTCTGCCTGCGCTGAAAGCGATGGATGAAGACGATCGGGTGATTTATATCGGTACCTTTTCTAAAACGCTGGGGCCGGGTATGCGGATGGGATATATGGTGTGTCCGGATGCCATTTTGACCTCCGTACAAAATATGAAAGCGTTAAGTAACAGTGGAAGTAACTGGCTGCAGCAGCAGTTTCTGGCTGACTTTATGCATGACCAGCGTTATTACAGCCATTTACGTAAGTTAGAACAGGAGTACGCTAATCGTCAGCGTTTACTGGTGGAGGGGCTACAGCGTATCTTCCCTGAGGGAAAAGTTTTGGGTGTTGAAAACGGGCTGCATCTCACATTGGCATGCCCGCTCACGATTGAGCAGGTAGCGCAATTGCGGGAGCGCTGCCTGCAGGAAAACATTCGTTTTGATACGTTGACCGAATTGGCCAATGGGTCAGAAACAGCTTGGCTGAAGACGGTTGCTTCGCCGTTGCTATTTTTTGGTTTTGGTGGACTAAATCAGCAACAATTGCTTCATTTGCTGGCCGTTATTGAACAACAGGTAGCCATATTGCAACAGGAAGCAAGTGCTGAAATGGCTGTTATACCAACCAGTATGCCGCCTGTATGACACCTAAAGCAATCAGCCCGGCAATCACATCATCAATCATGATACCAAAGCCACCGGTGCAATGGTTATCAAACCAACGAATTGGCCAGGGCTTCAGAATGTCAAAAAAGCGGAAGGTAACAAACGCAGCGACCATCCAGATAAAACCCTGCGGCAGAGCGATGCAGGTGATCCACATACCGACAAACTCATCCCAGACAATGGCTCCGTGATCGTCCATGCCGATGGCATCCGTTGCTGACTGGCAAGCCCAGACGCCAAGGGCAAAGGTGAGTACCAGCATCACCAAATAGGCGGGCATTGGTAACATTTGCAACAGATAAAAGAATGGGATTGCAGCCAGAGAGCCAAAAGTCCCTGGCGCTTTAGGTGACAGGCCGGAGCCAAAACCCGTAGCAATCCAGTGCAACGGGTTAGCGATCGACAGTTTGTATAATTCAGGTTTAATCTTGATGCTCAACGTATAACGTCCAAATGTTTAAATGATCCGTCCCTTATGGGGCTGTGAATCAGTGATAATAGCGGCAGATTCTATCAGAAGATTACAGAATTTTTTCTGATTGATGTTGTTCATATATCGAGTGTGGAACCTCATCCGCAAAACCATAAGACTGCGAGCGGGAAACGATATTTTGTGCCCACATATGGTGGGTTGCTGGTTCACACATGGCACCGTTGGACTGAAAAACGGCACTGTTGCTATTAAGAATTTTTAGGGCATCAAGATAATCGGTGACCTGAACCTTAAAAGCATTATTGATATGTTCTATTTGCTTAGGGTGAATAGCAGTTTTTCCGACCAGACCATGTTCATTATCAATCTCCAGTTCGGCCAGCAGCACCGTCGGGGAGTCGATAATTTCACATACCGGGGCGGTCATATAAAATCCCTGAGCCCCAAAGATACAAACAATCATTTTTATCACATAGCCTAACGGGCCATCGTATAAGGTTCTGGAGCGATTACGGCGAATTCCCAGCACATGCATCAAGTCATTACCACCAATTCTTAATACGATGGTTTTCCGGGAAAAATAGGCATCATTACGCATGGTGTTCGCCAGGATATTCATCTTGGTTGCATCAAAGCAGTTTGCTGTCTCCAGCGTTGGCATGGCTAAAAGGTGTGTACTGGCGAGTGTCTGGCTCCACTCCTCCACCTGATCCAGTTCGAATTTAGGCAGGACGAATCCGGTTACTTTGCTTAAGTCCAGCCTGTCTATCAGGGTTTTAGCCATGGGAATATTGCGCGGACGGATAAATATCAGCGGGGCATCTTTCAAATTAAGATCGGCAATATTAGCCAGCAATTGACTGAGATTTTCGATTCCCAGCTTAATCTCTTTCTCAACTACTGCATCTTCAAGACAGATAACCAATGACTTTAAGTTAGGATACTTATTTTGAGCGATCACCTGAAACAGGTCGTTTCTGGTGGCGGGCATATACAAGGTTGCACCTAAATCGTAGGGAGTAATCATTCTTTACCTACCTTTTTAATAATGGTAATAGCTCGATAGGGGGCAATGGCGTCTCCAACTTCCTGTACCGGAATAGATAATTTTTCGGTTAAGTACATCAGCAGAGAAACATCGCTATCGGTTTTAGAACGCACTAATACATGGTCAGGAAGCCGTCTTAATACGGCACGCGTCGCTTCTGCAATACCCGGCTTAATACGATTAAGATTTTTGATGCCATACTGGTTAGCCAGCGAAGTCACGGTATCCTGACTCATTTTTAACAGCGGATAAACCGTTGGGTCATCGCATACCGCTGCTTTAATTGCGGTGATATCCATGCTATCCCATTGTTTGGTTACCGTATTAATAAAAGAGACGCTGCGGTCAAATTTGGCTAAATGATTACACTGGACGCTGCCGTGATAGTCATCACTCGACCAGATGGAACGCGATATTAGCCCGGAAACCGGCGCACCCAGAATGCCAAAGGGGATTAGCCAGTCATCAGTTGATGCACTTAACCACGCGCTACCACAGACGTCCGCCAATACCACTAAGCGATCGCGATCCGGATAGCCTGAACGCGTGGATAAAGAGCGGCGTAGCTCTTGGGTAATGGCACCTTTGCCCGTCCAGCCATCAACAAATACGATACCTTCTGTACCGTGCTGCTGTTCTATTTGAGTCATCGCAGCATTATCGATACCCCGGTCGCGGATAATGCTGATGCCATAGTGAAATGAACGGATGCCTAGCTTTTGAAGCGCCAGATGTAGCAAGACGCCAAGGGGAACTCCGGCTCTGACCAGGCTGATTAATACAATCTCCTGATTGGGCAGATTGTTGGCCAGCGCTTTGGCTAATGCCATCACTTCCGTGGCCAGCCGATAGCTTCCAGCCTCCAGCGCGCCCTGATAAAGTTCAAGATGAAAAGCACTTGGCTCAGGTTCTTCACTGAGCATATCTGAATAGTGTTTCTCTCCGCTTTGAATCAAACGCTCTTTTTCTTCTACTGGCGTTAATTCAGTAACGACGGTGTTTAAGAGAAAATTTATCCATTCAGTAGGATACGAGCCGGAAAATCCGTGTAATGCCACGTTAACTCCAATTTACGTAATTAAAGATGATAGAAATTGTGATAACTGACTATTTTTAGGCATGCCAAACCAGTCACATAAATGCAGAAAACGATGGTCGCTGGTGCTATCACCTAAACCCAATACCGGGCGGTCGGGCGCGTCTGCCAGTAGTCTGCTAAGCAGGTGTTTAACCGCCTGACCTTTATCGATGCAATGAGGCAAGAAGGCCACATTGTTGCCGTTGCGGTGCAGATAAAACGCCGAGCAATCCTGCTCTTTGATTAATTGGTCAGCAACCCGATAAATCTCTTCAGTTTTGGTGCTATCAGTGTGTTTCATCACAAAATAAACCGGCTGGTTATCATACTCATAGTTGATTCTGGCCCAGCCGTTAACCTGCATTTTGTTTAACAGTTGCTCACAGGCATCGCGGAGTTGTACCACTAATGGAGAGATATATTGCAGCCTGTTGAGCACAATGCTTTTCCACTCTTCGTCTGGCTGTCGGTCTTTATTCAAAATCACTGCGCCATGTGTGGCAATAGCCCAACTGGTAAAAGGGACCTGAACTCTTGATAGTTCTTCCGTACCTCTGGCGGTAACCGGGATGGTTTCTGCAGTACTTAATAGCCAGTTAACAAAATTAAACTGTTTTTCGGACATAAAACTGCGGGGCTGGTACTCCCTGTCCAGCGCTCCGGTATGTTTTGGCTCAATATTTAGCTCATTGAGCATCTTACGCTTGGTTTGAAAAATGGTGTCATCCAGATCGATCAGGGCGATAGGCTGTGAGGCGTTAGTCATGAACAATAACCTCCAGTGCGGCTTTACCACTGCTTAAATAGGACAACAGCTCAGGATCTAAAAACGCGTCGGGTGTTTCGCAGCACAGTAAGATGTGCTGATACTCATCAGGGACAATGTTATACATATAATTCGCAATACCCAGCCCGTAATTATCCGAGAAGGCAATGCCGCATTTGATTGCCATACCAATGGAGATCGGTGATCGGGTGGTAGAACTGAGGTATACCTCAGCGCCAGCCGCTTCCAACTGTTCGCCCAACAGAAATGGTTGCCACATAAATTCACCGGTACCCAAAACCAGCACTTTTTTTCCGATATATGGGGCGTAATCTCGCGCCAGAGTTAATGTATGTTGCTTACAGCCCAATCGCCCCCAGTTTTGTTGGGTAGCCATTGGGGCTAATCCACGAGCGGTGACGTTCACCGATGGCATCACCGGAATCTGCGCATCTTCTTTAGGCTGCCATGACCAGGAGCCGGATATCAGACAGACTTCATTGACCGGAATGTCTAATCGTTTAGCTAATGCGCCATCACTCCAGTTGGTCAGGGTTACGGTGACGATTTGCGACAGGTTTGACAGGCCTGCAGCCGATAATGACTGGTAAAGATTACAGAAAGTATTTCCGGTGGTGGCTTCATCATCAACCAGAACCAGAGAACGCGCCTGCAAAAACATCTCGCGCAGCTGTGGCTCTTCGGGAAGGTAAATCAGATGGTCGGTAGCATGGCTGTGATTCTCTTTGAATTCACAAAACAGTTCTCCATCCACCGGGTGACGAGTAGAGGTGACCAGACAAGCCTGCTTTCCTGCTCGCGTGTATTCACGGTGCACACCAGCGGCCAGCCCAACGGCAGTTTCAGCCATACCGATAAACAGTATTGGCGGTGGTAAGTCAGCGGGGATTTTCGTCGCTAAGGCACGGTGACTGGCCTTCATTGCTGACGGTGTTACCGGGATATGTTTTCCCAGTACCTTACTGACAAACAGAAAAGAACGTTTAGGATTATTTCTTTCTGCCATTTCAAACAGCGCATTAAAATCAGTCGGTTGCTCAGAACTTACTGAAATAACGCCGGTTGATAACTCGATTGTTAACATTCGATTCCCTGATGATATGAAAAGAAAACCGTTCTCTTCATTGAACAATAATGGCCTGCGTTAAAGGACGAACTCTAATATTTGGCAGGAGATGGTCTGTGGCGCTCACTGCTGGTTTAATATCAAGATAAGTTTGAACAAACAGTCCAGGCAGGCTGATACCTGAATGGCTTAAATAGCCAATACCTCCCGATGGACGGGGGTTTATCTCCAGTAAAACCGGGCTTCCGTCTGGTGCATTGCGGGTTTGCACATTAACAATGCCGTCGGCTTTAAGGATTGAAGCGCAAGCAATGGCTAAATCGATAGCGGGTCCCGATTCTTCAAAGCTTTGGTAAGATCCATTTTTAATTCTGGCAACCGCTTTAATGGTAACTCCCTGTTTGACAACCATATCAACCGAGCGTTCAGGGCCATCTAAATAAGGCATTAACACCAATGGCTTAAAGTCATTGGATTGTTTCATCGCATGTAAGAAAACATCAGTATTTACCATGCGTGAGTCGGTGTCGTAAAAGCATCGGGCGGCAGGAATATCATCTGAAAGCTTCCAGAAGCCCATACCATAAATGCCTTTTACTGGCTTAACGCAGTACAGAACATCATTGCCAAAAGGGCGGGATTTAAGTTCAGCTTCTAACTGGTCCGCACTGGTAATCTCTATTGAAGGTACCACAGGAAGCTGGTGTTGCTTCATCAACTGAGCAAAGCGAATTTTGCTGTCGGCAATGTCAAACATCTCAACATCAGAAACGCCGGTTACCAGCGTGACCCCCAGAGACTCAATGATATCGCGATGCGCTTCATACCATAACGTATGCTTGCCAGCATGGATCAGCTTTATGCCATATCTGCTAATGATATCGCGTAAAAAGGTCAGGCGGAGATCGGCATTTTTAGGTTCTGCTTCTGTGCTATCGGAGAACTCATGAATTTCGGGACGCTCTTGAGAGTGTGTAGACACAACAAACAGAGACGGAAACAGGGTTTTTATCTCAGCAATGATTTCTCTTTGTGACGATAATCCTTCGGTAAATAGTAACATGAGACGCTTCCTTAATCACACCGGCCTGAATTTATATAATTGCGTTTTTAGATAAAAACAGTGGTTATCTTACATTATATTGCGATATTGATAGATAAAACTTTTAGTTTATGGTCACTTTTCATTGAAAAGAGTATTTTTGTACATTGAAGTGAATTTATCATCATTTTATCAGTCGAAGAGTTTTAGTCTCAATAAGTAAATTTATATCTTAACCAAAGCGTCGTTCTTACAGATTAAATTTTGTTTTTTGGGAAAGAGACCGAATTTTTTTATTAAAATCTCTTTTTATTTTATTACGTTATGGTTTTTTTGAGTTTGTTGTTTAATCTGTTGATTAGTTTGTTGTGAAATTATTTCACCAGTAAGTTATTTTCTGGCTGAAAGTCCGATAAAAACCTACTCGCTTTCATAAAAAAGATATATTAGGCTAGTTAAATGATGAGCGGATGGGATTAAAATTAACATTTTTTAGGACAAATCTTCACAAGATAATGCAGTGTTATGCCGGTTTGATGTTGGTTTTCTTACCAAAGGTCAGAATTTTAACATTATAGGTAAACGAGAAAGCATCGGACTAAACGTTATGATATTAGGGCAGTATGCTTTTGAACGATATATATTTTAATTAATACGAAACAGTAAGTTATAGTATTCGATATAGTGATAATCAGCTGGCTGTAGCTGATTCAATGACATTGGAGCGTTATTTAGTGAAAGAACTCATCGCAGGAGGCAATGCCCCGGTCCCATCCTCCACTTTAAGAATCAAGATAATCTCCGGTAAAGCTGCCGATATTTCAGCCTATAGTTTGTACGATAACGATAAAGTATCTGGCGATTCAGATATGGTGTTTTACGGACAAAAAACCAATGATGACCTTAGCATTAATCTGATTGAAGAAGGATTGACTTCCGTCTTTGAAGTTAATCTCTCTAAAATGCGTGCTGCGGTTAAAAAAGTCGCTTTTGCGTTGACCTGTGATAAAAACGAGACCATTCAGTCGCTGGGGAAACTGGCTATTCAGGTTGAATCTGCCGGTGAGAGTTTGATTATCGCCAACTCAGAACTGGCAGGACGTAGTGAAGCTGCACTTATATTAGGTGAGCTGTACCGTCGTAATGATGAGTGGAAATTCCGCTTTATCTCCCAAGGCTTTAATGGCGGTTTGAAACCACTGGCTGAACATTTTGGTATTGAAGTGGCGGATGATGAACCTGCTGTTTCTACTCCCGCTCCGGCAGCGCCTGCGCCAACATCAGCTCCAGCTCCAGTTTCCGCGCCGGTTGTCGGGCCATCGGGTAAAGTTTCTTTAACTAAACACCAGTCAGTGTCGTTAACTAAAATGTCTTCCGCGTTATCGAAAGTTGACATCGGACTAGGTTGGGATCCTGTTTCATCAGGCTCCGGCGGCGGCTTCTTTGGCAAGCTGCTGGGAGGCGGTGGCAGTATCGATTTAGACGCATCCTGTATTTTACTTGATGCCAATAACCAGTTAATTGAGAATGTCTGGTTTATGCGCCTTAAGTCTAAATGTCGTTCGGTGATTCATCACGGTGATAACCTGACCGGTGAAGGGGATGGTGACGATGAAATCATCACCGTTGATCTGAAGCAGCTTCCGGCTAACGTGAGCACACTGGCGTTTACCGTAAACAGTTTCAGAGGCCAGACGTTTAATCAGGTCGCTAATGCTTTCTGCCGGGTGGTGGATTCGAATCGGAAAGAGTTAGTTCGTTATAACCTGACAGAACAGGGCGGTCATACAGGCGTGTTTATTGCTTCTCTTAGCCGTAATCATGGTGACTGGACGTTTAAAGCGCACGGTATTGCGATTAATGGTCGAACAGTCAAGGATATGATTCCACAAATTAAACGGGAGCTTTCTCAGTGAAAGAATTAATTGCAGGAGGCAATACCTCCGTTCCATCATCCATTTTAAAAGTTAAAATCATCTCCGGAAAAGCGGCGGATGTTTCTGCTTATCGATTGTATGACAACGATAAAGTATCCGGCGATGCCGATATGGTCTTCTACGGTCAGAAAATCAACGATGATGGCAGTGTGAGCCTGTTAGAGGAAGGGCAAACCTCCGTTTTTGAAGTGAATTTACCTAAGGTTAAAGCGTCGGTTAAGAAAATCACCTTTGCGTTAACCTGCGATAATAACGACACTATTCAGGCATTGAGTAAGCTGGCTATTCAGGTTGAATGCGATAATGAAGTGATCATTGTCGCCAATGTGGAAATGTCCGGTCGTGCAGAAGCCGCGTTAATTCTGGGCGAACTCTATCGTCGTAATGATGAATGGAAGTTCCGCTTTATCGATCAGGGATTTAACGGTGGCTTAAAGCCGCTGGCAGAGCATTTTGGCGTTGAAGTTAACGCCGATGAAACACCTGCTGCTCCGCCGTCACCACCACCGGCTCCTGCACCTTCTCCTGCCGCATCTGCGGGGCAGTCGACTGTAAACTTAAGTAAAATCTCATTAACCAAAGAGGGCCCTCGGGTTAATCTCAGTAAGAAAGATGATTTTGGACTGATTCGGGTTAATTTAAACTGGAATCAGAAAGCAGAAGGCAAAGGCTTTTTGAATAATCTGTTAGGTGCAAATAAGTCTATCGATTTAGATTTAGGTGCATTTGTTCGTCTGAAAGATGATGATAAGTGGGTAATACAGGCATTAGGGAATTCCTTTGGCTATTTTGATTCGGATCCTTATGTTGAACTACAAGGGGACGATCGGACCGGTGCCGTCACTGATGGTGAATGGCTGCATATCAACGGTTCCCAATGGAAGAATATAGAGGAAGTTCTGGTGTTTGCCTTTATTTATAAAGGGGTACCTAACTGGGCTCAAACGGATGGTGTTGTTACCATCCATATGCCGGGTCAGGGACCAATCGAAACGCGATTAACTGAAGGCCAGAACCGAAATGGCATGTGTGCGATAGCTCGCTTGGTTAACAATAACGGGTCTATCAACATTGAACGTATTAACCAATATTTCAGCGGACATAAGGATATGGATAATGCCTTCCGGTGGGGCTTTCGCTGGGCTGCTGGTTCAAAATAATGGAGATAAAAGCATGTTAGATAAATTAAAGGCAGCAATCCTGGCCGGTAAAGAGACGTTAACTAAAGAGATCGGTAAATTTAAAAACCGCGCTTTTATGGAAGCAACCGTAGCCGGTTGTGCCTTAGTTGCCGCCGCAGATGGTTCGGTAAGCAGCGAAGAAAAACAGAAAATGGCAACCTTTATCAAAAACTCGGATGAGTTAAAAGTTTTTGATATGGCTGATGTTATTGCCTTTTTCAATAAGACAGTTTCCAGCTTTGAGTTTGACCACGCGATTGGTGAAGCGGAAGCGTTAAAAACAGTAGGCAAACTGCGGACTAATGTCGATGCTGCTCGTTTAATGATCCGAGTTTGTATTGCTGTTGGTGCCAGCGATGGTAATTTCGACGAGTCTGAACAGAAAGTTGTTCGACAAATGGCAAAAGAACTGAACCTTGATCCACAGGATTTTGGTCTGTAACCCTTAATTTGGAAGGTAAGTAATTAGAATGGAAACAACTTCATTAGGGTTCCCTATTGAGACAGTTCTGGTCTTTATTGGTATTGCTCTGGCCGCAATCATTATTGATTTATATGCACACCGCAAAGACGCAGTAATGAGCCTGAAAAGTGCGGTGCTGTGGTCGTTATTTTGGGTTGCAACGGCGTTGGTATTTGGTGGTTATTTATATGTTCACCATGGTGAAAACGTTGCCAGCCTCTATATCACCGGATATGTGTTAGAGAAGGCGCTCTCCGTTGATAACCTGTTTGTGATGATGGCTATCTTCTCATGGTTTGCCGTACCTGATGTTTATCGCCACCGTCTGCTGTACTGGGGAATTATTGGCGCAATCGTCTTCAGAGCTATTTTTGTGGTGATTGGTACCGGTCTGTTGGTGTTGGGCCCTTGGGTCGAAATTCTGTTTGCGATTATCGTCGCCTTTACTGGGGTGATGATGCTACGCAGCGGCGGTGATGACGATGAGATTGAAGATTATTCATCACACTTTGCCTATCGTTTTGCCAAGAAGCTGTTTCCCTCTTATCCAAAACTGTCCGGTAATCGTTTTTTACTTAATCAAAAAGAGCTTGATACTGAGCTGGCCAAGCCAGAAAACTCAGATTTAGTGGGTAAGATTGGCAAGGGCATGTTCTATGCAACTCCGCTGTTTCTATGCGTAGTGGTGATTGAATTAAGCGACGTGATGTTTGCGTTCGACTCCGTGCCTGCGGTGATTGCCGTTAGCCGGGAGCCTCTGATTGTATATAGTGCCATGATGTTCGCAATTTTAGGTTTGCGTACTCTGTATTTCGTTCTGGAAGCGATGAAGCAATATTTAGTCCATTTGGAAAAAGCGATTATTGCACTGCTATTCTTTATTGCGGCAAAACTGGCGTTAAACGCATCTGCGCACTTATTTGGACACGGATATACCATTGATCCAACCACCAGCCTGTTTATCGTTCTGGGAATGTTAGCTGTCGGTGTGTTGGCGAGTCTGATTTGGCCTGAAAAAGAAGAAAATGATTCAGAGTCAGTATCTTAATTTACAAACGCTAAATGATTAAAGGAGTAAGGTAATGGGTGTTAGTTTATCAAAAGGTGGAAACGTATCGTTAAGTGAAGCCGATCCACAAATGACCCGTGTACTTATTGGTTTAGGATGGGATGACCGTTCTACCGATGGCGCAGATTTTGACCTGGATGCTTCCGCGTTTTTGCTGTCTGCGAGCGGTAAAGTTCGCGGTGATAATGATTTTATTTTCTATAACAACCTGAAATCTAACTGTGGTTCTGTTGAGCATACCGGCGACAACCGTACTGGTGACGGTGACGGTGATGATGAATCATTGAAAATTAATTTGGCAAGCATCCCTGCTGATGTGGAAAAAGTGGTGTTTACCGTAACCATTCATGATGCAGATTCTCGCCGCCAAAATTTTGGTCAGGTTGCTAACGCATTTATCCGCGTTGTGAACGAACTGACCAATATTGAAATTGCACGTTATGACTTGAGCGAAGATGCTTCAACCGAAACGGCGATGGTATTTGGTGAGCTGTATCGTCATAACGGCGAGTTTAAGTTCAGAGCGGTAGGTCAGGGTTATGCCGGTGGTCTGGCAGCCATGGCGACCCAATATGGTATTCAGGTTGGCTAACAAGAATAATGGGCACTCATTGAGTGCCCACTTTGTAACATCTTACTCAATTAACAGGAATTAATACTATGGCAGTATCATTAAGCAAAGGCGGTAATGTTTCTTTAACTAAAGAAGCACCTACAATGACTAAAGCAATGATTGGCTTAGGTTGGGATACTCGTGTTACTGATGGTGCAGACTTCGATCTGGATGCATCTGTTTTCATGGTGAATGAAGCGGGTAAAGTGATTAGCGATTCTGGTTTCATTTTCTTTAACAACAAAACCAGCCCATGTGGTTCAGTTGCTCACCAGGGTGATAACCGTACCGGTGAAGGCGATGGCGATGATGAGAAAGTGCTGATCACTCTGGATAAAGTTCCTGAAGATGTGAAAAAGCTGGTTTTCTCTGTGACCATCCATGAAGCTGAAAAACTGAAGCAAAACTTTGGTATGGTTAGCTCTGCTTATATGCGCGTTGTGAATAACGATAATAGCCAGGAAATTGCACGTTTTGACCTGAGTGAAGATGCCTCAACTGAAACGGCGATGATTTTTGGTGAGCTGTATAAGCACGGTACCGAGTGGAAATTCAAGGCGATCGGTCAAGGTTTTGCCGGTGGCCTGGCTGCATTAGCTATTCAGTACGGTGTAAACATTTAATCATCTGCTGATTATGGTTTAGTAAAAAAGCCGCGAGATATTCGCGGCTTTTTTATGCTTAACGAGTCGGTAAATTAGTTATCTACCATTTGAACAACCACCAGTCTGCCGCCTTCTTCTGTAGACAGCACAAACTGGAGCCCATCGGTGAGTTCCAACTTATCACCAATAGCAATTTGGCGTTTGTCCGGCAGAACCAATAGCTCCTTAATACCTTCATTTACCAGCCACCATTGATTGTTATGGAACTGGAAGTAACCAACGCGCTTCTTCTGTTCTGCAGTGGTACGTTCATTCGGTGCAATCAGGCGGTTAACGTGCCATTGATAAATTGACTGTCCGGTCCATACCATCAGGCGATGATCGTCTGGCCGAAACGATCCCTCTTTACGAGATGAATACAGATTGAGGATTGGCAATTTACCTTTATATGGGGTTCCACAATAGGGGCAAGAGGGCTGCGTTTTACCGGAGAAAACATACCATTTCTGCTCACAGGACTGATTCTGGCATGGCTGAATCAGATCAACGGTTTTAACCAGTGCGGTTTCCCATTCATCTGCGGTTGGTCTTTTCGACGGTTCATGCAGGCCGGTGATAAATGCCTTTTCAAACAGCGCTGACAGATAAGGGCCCATCAGAGTGTAAGGCAGTTTATTGGTATCGGCCCATGGCAGTGAGGACGCTTTAACCTGATTTAGCTTTACCGCATTACTGCGGTCGGTTGGGTCTTCAATAAACAGGGCTTTTTCACCCATGGAAAGGGATTCATCACGCAGTTCATCATCAATGTCATGAATTTTACCGCCGCGTAGCGGGTGCCGATAAAACAGATACATATAGATCAGTACTGACAGGGCGTGGCGATCGGTCAAAATGCTGGGCAGGAAACGGTTTTTATCTTCCTTCGGCAGATGGCTGGTTTTCACCACTTCAGGCGCGATAAAGTCAGGCGTGCCTACCACATCAGGAGGGTATTTGCCGGGTACCACTAAACCATCAATATCGATGACGCAGGCGTGTCCCTGTTCCGGATCGATCAGCACGTTTTTGTAGCTCAGATCGCTGTGGCACAAGCCCGCTGCATGCATTCTACGTACTGCCCGAGCCAGCAGAATACAGACTTTCAAATAATTCAGGGTATTACCACGTTCACGGGGATCGAGGAATTTATTCTGGTTGTTGGCGCTGGCAAACCATTTACCTTCTTTCTCTCTTCCCTTAATGGCAAGAAAATCGTCATTTTTGGAACCGTATTTGAAAAAGAAATGGCTTTGATAAGTGGGCACGACAATTCCCAACTTGCCATTATGTTCAATCATATCGGTTGGCCAGCAGAATAAGTCTTTCCAGTACTCTCCGCCAACTTGCTCAAAGATGCTTTGTTTAAACCTGCCGGTAATCATTTGAATACGATCGACGGCTTGAGCATCCTGCTGGGTTTTGTAGAAAGCCACAACATAAGATTTATCAGGAGAAAAATAGACATCTTTCATGGCGCCGGAGCCAATGATGTTGTCGACATACTGTACGGTTTTACCGTCTACAGTTTTACAAGTGATGATATTTGCCATGTACACTTATCCTTTCTGCATTACCAGCTAACAGCTATGGTGCGATCGTCATGATTACCCGGCGAGAAGAAGTTTAACCACTCTGTGAGTTTCTCTGCGGCTTGGTCAGATTGAAGGCAAGGTAGAATTTCATTAACCAGAAGATCCCATTTATCGCTGGAGATCAGTCCATTATCCGTTTCAAAATAGGGATCGGATACGCCATCGGTCATCAGTATCAGATAGGTAATCTCAGTCCATTTTCCAATCATGATGCGGTTATTAAAGCTACTGTCGTTAATTGCATCATTATCCAGAAAACGCGTCTGACCGGCGTATTCACCGCTGTCCGGCATTCCCAGTAAACGAACTTTTCCAACCGGGCCGTAAGCGGCAATAGCACCATCGCCCATCCAGAATGCTGCGGCAAACAGTTCATCATTGATACGAATAGATACCGTCGCCAGCAACGTAGTGGAGTAAGACTTGGTGGTTTGGGCCATATCGATAGCTTCGCTTTCGATGGCATTAACCGCCAGTTTAGCCGCGTTTCTGTATAGATCAGAGAATAGGGGACCGATCTGTTTCTGTGATTCCGGCTGCCAGTCTTGAATCAGGGATTTTAATTTATGCCCTAACTCTCCCTGCATTTGTTTACTCAGGTAACTTCCCGCCGTCTGAGAGGCCAGCTGTGAACCACGTCGGGAGTTTTGAGCACTACCAGCACCGTCGGCGACGATCATAATACTCCAGTCGGTTTCGCTATCATGAGAGATAAAAAAGTCATCATCTCTGAATGAACCAACGTGTTCATGAGAACGTCCGCGACGGCTGACGGCGGCAATTTTAACCCCGTCCTGATCGATCATTTGATTATCCGTGTTGGGTTTAAAATACTTATCGTCCGCCGGTGGCTCGATGATTTTCCACAGGCTGCGTGGATCGGGATTAACAATCATTAATGCTTCAGAGGAGTGGGATGATTTCCCATCGATAGTCCATTTGATAAACAGTTGATAATCACCATCAATGGTTGGCGTACCGTATAACTCCTGAGTTTCAGGATTAAAGCTAATGCCAATATCCTGATTAAACTTAATTTCCTGAACCGTCACAGGGTCGCCATAATGACTGCTGGCATCAATTTTGGAGAGGTAGGCAGTACCTACTCTGGCATTGGCGAAGGCAAAATTAACTTTTGGCATTGATGCCTCTTTAGGTGCTGTGGCTGGAGCCGCAGACTGAGCAGGCACCTGTCCTGGTCTCAGTGGTAAAATTGGCACTGCAACCTCGGTAGCTGGGGGCTCACTGGTTTCTGTTGCTGTGCCAGTTTCTGAATTAATGCAGATGATAATGTCTTCAGCAACCAACGCGATTTGTAGCGCTGTCTCGCTGTCGTTTTCGGCGAGAGGGCTATTATCTGTTGTGATGTCACTCTCTGCCGCCGCCGGGGCGATTTCATCTACTGGAGCGATTTCTAAAACGGGTTCAGCTTGCTCAATTGGATCAGCAGACAGTGGAAGTGGCGCATTGAGTTGCTGAACTTTTTCATTCAGCTCCTGGCTGAACCGGCTGAGAATGTGCTGAATCTCAGGCTGTTTTTCCAGATGGCTGAGTTGAAGTTCAGATAAACGTGGCGTTACATTGCTTAGTCCAGCGGTCAGCAGCGCTCGCGTATTATGTGTCATTTAGCCTTTTCCTCTGTTTACGTCAAAGTCATGGTCGCTACCGTGGTCGTTAAATTTGATGGTCTGTTTGCACCACGGGCAATTGACGACTTCCGGGCCATTAACGCAGATTAGCTTTCCACAGCCACAAACGGCAAAAGCCGTTGAGTTGCCACAGTGTGGACAACCTGGTACCCCTTCCAATTCGGAGGTGTTAACTTGCAGGGTAGATACCGAGTTATCGCTCCATGAGAAGTACTCTTCATCAATGGGAAAACAGCCGGTTAAGTTAAAGCGATTAAGGTTTAGCTTAAAATTCAGTGATGAAGTATTAACGTTAGGACGCTCATATTTGATCAGATAAGGTCGTTCCGTTTTATTACAGCGGCCTACCAGAGTCACGCATGAATCATCATAAGCACGTGCCACTTCATCTTTGGCTAAACGCACGATTTCATCGGTTTTAGACAATAGTGGAGGCGGCTCTTCACCCACGCTGCGGCTGTGAGCTACCACGGAAGCCGTTATCCATTTTACAAACTTAGTGAAGTCACCCTCTTGAGTATCTTCAAACAGCAAGACGTTATCGGTTAACTGGCGCAGTATGTTGAGATCTGCCGACTGACCAAGGCCAATGGCAATCAGATTGGCTTTTTTCGCGTATTGTTCTTTCCAACGTTTAACTGTGTCGGTGTAATTATCGGTAGGGCGGCCATCTGTCAGCAGGTAAACGATAGGTTTCCAGTCTCCTTTGCGATCGGCGGTGGTTTTTATCACATTGCGGTCGATTTGATAGGCCAGTTCATCAAGTGCTCCACCGAGGGAGGTTCCGCCGCCAAGAGGTAATCTTGGCGGGTAAAATGAAACAACCTCAACCAATGGTGCAATGGTTTTAGCAATACCGGCAAAGGCGATAACAGAGATATAAACCGTTTCTAACGCATGGGGATCTCGTTTTAGATCGCTGATGATCATTTGCAGACCATCATTGAGCTTTTTCAGATTTTCTCCAATCATCGATTCGGAACAATCGAGAACGAAAAAAATGGGAAGTCTTCTCATAACCTAAATCCTTTATGTCAATTTGAGTTCTATTTTTAACTGAAGACCATCATCGGTAACTGAAATGACCTTTAGGTAAAAATGACAAATAGCACTAAACATTAGTTGCTTAGCCTGGCTGGCGTAAATAGGAATGGCAAAGCTAAGCTGAACTTTGCCATTCGGATTTTACAGAACCAGTTGAATTTCCGGCGGAGGAGGAGGGAGGGTACTTTGTGTGTTTGCAATCCCTGCACTACTGCTACCAATGGAAACGCTTGCCGATACCCATTTGAAAAAGCTGGAAAAGGCTGTGGAATCTAATGTATCGAGAGAAACCACCTGATCGGTTAGCTGGGTCAAGTATTCATGCTTGGCTTTAGGCCCTGCGGCACAGGCAATAATTGAACCAAAAGGACGTTTCTTGATTTCACCAATCGCCTGAGTGTAAGCATAAGCATCCGATGGACTACCGTCGGTCATCAGGAACACCAGCGGTCGCCAGTCGCCTTTTTGATCTTCGGTTGAACGCTTAACGTCACGGTCTACCAGTTCAATCAGTAATTCAAGGCCTGCGCCCATAAAAGTTCCACCGGCACTGGGTACTTCAATGTCAGTAAACTGAAAGTTCTCCAGTGCGGTCAGTGGGATATGCTCTCTGGCTTCATTATCAAAGGTGATAATTGAAATATGTACGCTTTCTAATGCATAGGGATCTTGCTTAAGCGCATTGAGCATGGCCTGAATGCCAACATTAACTGAATGAATAGGCTCCCCACGCATTGAGCCCGATGTATCCAGCAAAATATAGACGGGTAGCCTTCTCATTAAACGTAGTCCTTCAGGTGTGATACGAAGCTATCTGAAGGTGATGGTTCACCAATAGCGTTAAGTTTCCAACCGCTGTCTTCTCTGACTAATTCCGCAAACAGCATTGAGCACTGGTTTGCATATTCAGCACCACCGGACAGGTTGAAACGTGCCATTTCGACATTTTTGGCATCAACCGCACGAATATAGGCGTTTTTCACTTTTCCAAAGTTCTGTTTTAATTCCTGACCTTTGTAGATCTGTACGATAAATACAATCTTGGCGTATTCCGGGCTCAGAGTGTTTAATTTAGCAATGATTTGCTCATCATCACCGTCGCCTTCGCCGGTACGGTTATCGCCGGTTAACCAGATTTGGCCTGACTTATGTTTCTGGCTGTTAAAGAAAACAATGTCGCCATTAACTAATGTCGGGCGACCATTAGTTTGGTTACCCAGATCTCTGACTTTGCCATTCTCATCACATAAGAAGGCGGCAACATCTAAATCGTAATCTTCGCTTTTCTTACTCATCAGACTACCAAAGAAGCCTTTTTTCTCTTCGTTGATATCCCAACCTAAACCAATAGTTACTGAAGATAAATCAAACTCATTTTTCTTTAAACTAACGCCTTGTCCTTTGCTTAAACTAACAGCCATAATTTCTCCTTAATTTTAATTCCGTTAAAGTACAACGTTAACTTCTGGTGGTGGTGGAGGTAAATCATCCAGGCCGGTAACTTCTTTTTGCCCTGAATCAACTTTTTGACTACCGACTGAAATACTGGCAGATACCCATTTGAAGAAGGCTTTGATGGAGTTGGAATCTGCGGTATCAAGTTGGAGTACCACTTCAGTCACTTCCTGTAGCACTGAAGTGTCTGCATGTTGACCTGCGGCACAGGCAACAACCACGCCGGTACGTGCTTTCTTAAAGTCAGCCAGACCTTTACGCCAGTCATCGGTTGGTGCGCCGTCGGTCATGATAAATACCAGCGGGCGCCAGTCACCTTTAATTTCTGCCGTGGTTTTTTGTACTTCTTTCTCAATGCTGCTGGCCAGTAGTGATAAGGCTTCGCCGAAGGCGGTTGTGCCGGTCGCTACTAAATCAGGGGATTTAAAGTTCAGCAGTTCAGTGAGAGGGATAACTTGTCGGGCAGATGAATCAAAGGTGATAACAGACAGATAGGCAGTTTCTAATGCATAGGGATCCTGTCGTAGGGTTGATAACAGGGTTTGAACACCATTTTTTACTGCTTCAATGGGTTCTCCGGTCATCGAACCAGAAGTGTCCAGCATCAGGTAAATCGGAAGTCTTCTCATGAGTATCCTTACTGAATATAACGATAAGTTTTATCAAGTGATGCCAAGATATTAATTGATTTCATCAGTAACGCAACCACTGATCTTAAACCTGTGGTAAATGTTGATGGGTATGAACCGGCGAGGCTTTTTGAGGTAAAAAAGTGAGCTAAGAACAGGAATTGATAATTTATATAACAAATTGATTTATATTAACTTAATCTAAATGCAACTAAATTAGTTTTAGTTGAAATAATAACGGGCGAATAAAGCAGTTTGTTATTTTATTCGCCCGGCTTGACTGGCGGTTAAAGCATTTCCAGAGGTTTTTTCCTCGATGGCGGTGGGAACGCCGCATCCAGCGTAACGTAATCCTCATGCTCCAGATGAATACTTAAACTACCAATATTCTCTATCATATGTTCAACGCTGGAAGCTTTAGGAATGGTAATAATATTATGATCGCGTAATACCCAGGCCAGTGCAATTTGCGCCGGTGTAGCATGGTGGCGCTTTGCCACTTCGATCAGAGCAGGGTGCTCCAGCAGACGGGCCTGTTCAATGGGAGAATAGGCCATAACTGGCATACTATTACTACGACACCATGGCAGCAAGTCGTACTCAATTCCCCGGCGGGAGAGGTTATACAACACCTGATTAGTGGCAATTCGCTCATTGTCCACAATGGTCATCAGCTCTTCCAGATCGTCAACATCGAAGTTGCTGACGCCCCATTGACCGATTTTCCCTTGTTCTACCAGATCTTCCAAAGCGTTAACGGTCTCTTCCAGTGGAATATGGCCTCGCCAGTGCAACAAATAGAGGTCAATGTATTCCGTGCCCAGGCGCTTTAAACTACCTTCACAGGCGGCAATCGTTCCCTGAGCACTGGCATTACCGGGAAGCACTTTACTTACCAGAAACACGTCATCGCGACAGCCCTTAATTGCCGCTCCGACTACTCGTTCGGCACCACCATCAGCATACATCTCTGCAGTATCAATCAGTGACAAACCCGTTCAATACCATGACGCAGGGTTTGAACTTCGCGTTGAATATCGGAGCCGCGCTCCCCCATAAACCAGGTACCCTGACCAAATACCGGGACATCGTCCCCGCTAGGCAAAGTGATATAACGCATGTGCTGTCTGGCCATGCAATCAACCTCCTGTTAATGAAAATTAATGGCGTGTTCCGTTATCATCCTCATCCACAGGATATTCGCCGTCGTCCTCATCATCATCGCTACCGTTAGGATCTTCGAAATAGGTGCCCCAACCGTCGTAATTGATGTTGTAGCGATCCGCAAGCTTAATAAGCTGTTCAACTTGTTTATCAATGATATCAGCGTTGAGAGAAACTTCACTGATCACATCACAACAAAGAACGATTAAGCCATCTTCTACTTCTAATTCTTCCGGCTCGGTCACTTCATAGCCGAGTTTAAACGCTTCTACTGCTGCTTTTTCCAGCGTATCGAAATCTTCTGCGGAAAGGTGATGTTCGATAGCGTACAGTGCATCAGGATCGCTGCCATCTTCCAGCAGCTCTTCGATAATCAGGCGGGTCTCTTCGCGTTGTTCTTCCAGCAGGATACTTAGTTCGTCGTTAGCCATGATATTTTTCCCATTAGGATGGTTAGTTAGCGGTATTCTCACATAGTGCAACCGGTAGCTCCACAGGAAAGAGAAAGTTTTCTGTATTATCAGGTTGATTGTGAATATTAATTCATATAAATTGATTTTTAATTCAATTAGTCAGATATCTTCTATTTTATTAAGCTCAGGGAGACAGCCCAATGCCTCAGTTCTATCAGCGTCATCTGCTTCGGTTACTTGATTTTAGCCCAAATGAAATTGCCGCATTGCTGGCTTTATCCGCCAAACTCAAAAAAGATAAAAAAAGTGGAACTGAGCAGCCGTTATTAAACGGTAAGAATATTGCCTTAATTTTTGAGAAAGATTCCACCCGCACACGCTGTGCTTTTGAGGTAGCCGCTTTCGATCAGGGAGCGAGAGTCACTTATCTTGGCCCGAGCGGTAGTCAGATTGGGCATAAAGAGTCTATTAAAGATACCGCCCGGGTATTAGGGCGTATGTATGACGGTATCCAATATCGTGGTTTTGGTCAGAAAATTGTTGAAACACTGGCTGAATTCTCTGGCGTTCCGGTATGGAATGGCCTGACAGATGAATTTCATCCCACTCAGATTTTAGCTGACCTGTTAACTATGCAGGAACACTCACCGCAAAAATCCCTGTCTCAGATTAAGTTCGCCTACTTAGGGGACGCTCGCAACAATATGGGAAATTCGCTGCTGGAAGGGGCTGCACTGATGGGAATGGATATCCGTCTGGTGGCACCAAAAGCCTGCTGGCCGCAAGAATCTTTGGTGGAGAGCTGTCAGGCCATCGCTAAAAAGACCGGAGCCCGTATCACCCTGACGGAAAACGTCGCTCAGGGAGTTGAAGGGGTTGATTACCTGTATACCGATGTTTGGGTGTCGATGGGCGAGCCAAAAGAGGTGTGGAAAGAGCGTATTGCTTTACTTAAGCCTTATCAGGTTAATCAGGCCATGATTGAGTTAACCCACAATCCACAGGTGAAGTTTCTGCACTGCCTGCCTGCGTTTCATGACGATCAAACGGTCATGGGCAAACAGATGGCGGAACAGTATGGATTGCATGGCGGTATGGAAGTTACTGACGAGGTGTTTGAATCGGTGCACAGCGTAGTGTTTGATCAGGCGGAGAACCGGATGCATACCATTAAGGCAGTGATGGTGGCGACGTTGGTATACACATATTAGTCTTTTTAGTAAAACTGATAATAAATTAATTTTGAGAAAGTTATTTAGGTCAAGGATGTTATCCCTTGACCTTTTCTATTTGAGCACTGGAATTCAGCCGACAACTGAGAGAGGGTAGCACGCCAAACATGGATGTTTGGCGAGGCACTGCTTCGCCGGACAAAATTGCAGGAGCAATTTTGAACAGCACAACGTGCTGGCCCCGTAGGGGTGAGCCTCATGGATGAGGCGAATAAACGGAATCAGTGCCGGTGCGTAAGCCCGAGTGAAGGCGGAGGGAAGTCGCCGTCAGGCGGCCTAGATTCGGGTGCGAAGGCGCGGAGGTGCAGGAGGCGCTCGCCTAAGCGCCTCCTGCTCGGCCACTGGCACAGTTGGCTATTTGAACACGATACTGTTAGTGGACGAAATTTACTCAAAACTCAATTTAATATGGCATCACTAAAATTACGATCACGCCATATCATGCCAATCGTCAACCAAACAGGGCGATTCTGTATTGATGACTTTACAGCGCGCTCACCAACATTTTAACCACAGCCTTACGGACATGAGCCGGTTTGCCAACGGCGCACAGGGGTTTGTGTACTTCGCCCGGGTAGAAGACGATAAAGTCACCTTCCTGCATAATCATCTGTTTTTCCTGTTCGCCAGAAGGCAAAAAAGCGATGTCTTTATCTGCCAGCCAGTTATCGGTAGGTGTGCCAGCTGGCAAGTTACTGAATACCATACCTTCTTCACCTTTCAGTACGATTTGAATATCCAGATAGCGTTCATGATACTCAGCACGACGGTTTTGCAGTTCATCGGTGCTATCGTTGGAAATCAGTACAAATACATTATTGCCATCGATGTCATGTTTACCTAATGGCGTATCGTCGGTGATGTTGCTTTTAATGTATTCGATAGCCTGTTTCAGCTTGGCTGGCAGGTAAGGGACAAGCGCTAAATGATGGATGTTTCCGGTAATCATAGTTATTCCTTTTGAAAAATGAAATGCTGTTTCATATTCTATTATGTCCGGGGAATAAGCAAAGTATTTTATTGTCAATAGTGGACGCTTATCACATTAGTATGTTGTGTTGAATAGTTAAGAATTATTGGATTTACTTTCTTTGTTTCACGGCTTATGGTGCATCTTTCTGTAAGCGCCTTATAATGACCGGCGTGATTGATCTCAATATGAAAAAAACGACACTTATAAACTAAGGAGAATTCATGTCCCACATTATTAATACTGACAAAGCACCAGCGGCAATTGGTCCGTACGTACAGGGCGTAGATTTAGGCAGTATGATTATCACTTCTGGTCAACTTCCTATCGATCCTAAAACAGGTGCATTTCCTGAGGATGTAGCCGCTCAGGCTCGTCAGTCTTTAGAAAACGTAAAAGCGATTGTTGAAGCTGCGGGTCTGAAAGTGGCTGATATTGTAAAAACCACCGTATTCGTTAAAGATTTAAATGATTTCGGCACGGTTAATGCGGCGTATGAAGCCTTCTTTAAAGAGAATAACGCACCATCATTCCCGGCACGTTCTTGTGTAGAAGTGGCCCGTTTACCAAAAGATGCAAAAATAGAAATCGAAGTGATTGCCGTTCGTCGCTAATACTCATCGATAATGACATCACCGGTAAGATTCTTTGGCTATCAGAATCCTACCGGTTTAAATCCCTCGGGCAATAATTCCTCAATGAGACAGTCCTGTTGGCGTGTCTGCCGGAAATTTTACACCGGTAAGCGCGCGTATCTCAGTCAGAATACGAGAGGTACTGCGTGAGACCGGAATGCCGGCATGGTCAATACACTGCCGTTCAATGAGTCCGGCAAAGACGGTTGCTTCATAGAACATGGTGTTTTCGTGCTGTGGCAGGGAAATGTCCTCTGACGGACCGCCCCGTGGGGTAAAGATAATTTTCTGACACTCAGATATTTTCTCGATTATCAAAGTACCGTCTTCTCCCTGTATTTCACTGGGAATATCAGAATTACTTACCTTGGAATGGAACAGAACCACATCAAAATAACCGTAGTTCATCCAAACCGTTCCGTGTCCATCTACTCCGGAATCCAGCAATCCTGCACTGGCATCCAGTCCTTTCGGTTCACCAAACAGGCTGATAGCACTGGCCAGACAGTAGTAACCAATATCCATGATTGAGCCGTTGGAAAACGCAGGATTAAAGGTATTAGGGTTCTCACCGTCCAGATAACGTTGGTAGCGGGAAGAGTACTGGCAGTAGTTAATAAATACTTTACGCACTTTACCAATACGCAGCAGCATCTGTTGTAGCAGAATAAAGTTAGGTAACCAGGCGGTTTTAAACCCTTCAAACAGCACCACCTGATGTTTATTGGCACAGGCAATCAGGGTTTCTACTTCCTGAATATGTGAAGCCAAAGGCTTTTCGCACATTACATGTTTATGGTGCTGTAGCATGAGTAGTGCTTGTGAATAGTGAAGAGAGTTAGGGCTGGCGATGTATACCGCATCAATCTCCTGGCTTTCGGCCAACGCCTGAAGGTCGTCAAACAGCAGCGTTACCTGATTAGGTTCAGCAAAGGCGCGAGCACTTTCCAACGAACGAGAATATACCGCAGTGAGTTTCAGCTTTCCGGTAGCATGTGCAGCGTCAATAAAGCGTTGAGTAATCCAGTTGGTTCCAATAACAGCAAATCGAATCATAACGAGCCCCATTTAGCGGAGGGTTAAGTTTATCCCGCAATCTGGCGACGACAATGACTGGTGATGAAGATAAAAGCCAGATTCAGGGGGAAAGGTTCGAATTAACGATGCGATAGGTATCCCTTAAGTATATTACTTAAGGGATCGATTGGTTATCGTTTATTTGCGGTTTTTTTGTCTTTCGGTGCTGATGATGGACGGCCCATGATGGATTGATAGACTTTAAAGCGTCCGGTTTGAGCCAAGACTTCATGGCTGCCAAAAGTAGCATCCAGAAGGTCCGGGTAAGGCAGGAAGGCGTTAGCAACGATACATAACCGCCCCCCTAGTTGCAGATGTTTTGTTGCACCACGGATCAGAGACTCAGCGGCGGTTAAATTGGTCTGTAACCCATCATGAAACGGCGGATTAGAGATAATCAAGTCAAAACGCCCTTCAATATCAGAGAACACATCGCTGGCAATCACTTTGCCTTGTAATCCATTGGCGCTGATAGTGGCTTTGCTGGATTCAAGTGCGGCTGCGTTAACATCGCTTAGCGTCAGAGTAATGTCCGGATTTTCATGAGCAAGAATTGCTGATAGCACACCTGCACCGCAGCCTACGTCCAGTACTTTGCCTTTTACGTTATCCAGGGCGGAAAGCAGTAACTGGCTACCCACATCAAACCCATCGCGGCTGAACACACCCGGCAATGTTTTTACTATTACATCATCAACCTGATACTCATCCCACCATTGAGATACATCAAACTGTGCCTGACGTTCTGAACGGAAGTGGTAAAGGCTACAGCGACGAGCGCTGTCAATTTTAGCGATGGGGCCAAAATCGGCTAACAATGTTTCGGCGCTGCGCACGCCACTGCGGTTTTCACCAACAATAAACAGATCTGTACCTACAGGTAGCTGGCTGAGCAGGGCATTTAATTGAAACTGTGCTTCCTGCTTGCTTTTAGGCCAGTAGAAAACCAGAGTATCGCAGCCATCAAGCAGTTCTGGTGCCGGCAGTAAGCTAAACTGGGCTTTTTCCCCCAGCGTACGAGCGAGCTGACGCCAGTGGTGATACTGAGAACAGTGAACCCGAACTTCTTTGGCCTCAAACTGGCAGGGAAGATCGTCTTGCAGATCGCCAGCAAATAATACGCGGCGTTCGGTAAACTCATCGGTATGGCGCAGCATCACTTCACTGGCCGGACAAAAAGCGGACATAGTCATTCTCCTGTGAGGCAGGCGGATAAATCGGTTATGGGAATGCCTCAAATGGTATTTGCGCCGAATTATAGAGCTTTATTGGCGGTTATTCGATGGGTTTGCTAGCATAGCGCAGCTTAATTCTGAAATTGATAGCGAGTAGTGGGTATTCATGACGACATCACGGCGTGACTGGCAACTGGAACAAATGGGCATCAGGCAGTATCAGCTGAGGCGTCCGGCTGCGTTACAGGGGGAAGTTGCTATGGTTTTGCCAGCTAACCTCAAAGTGATTCTGTTAGCAGAAACGTTACCTGCGCTTTCTTCTCCTTTGATGCAGGATATTTTGCGAGCCATGTTACTTTCGGTGGAACAGGTTTATTGTCTGACACCTGAACAGGCCATGATGGTGCCGGAAGATACCCGTTGCGTATTCTGGCTGATGGGCGTGGCGCAATGTCCTGATTTACCCGCTGCTCTGGCTGAGTTACCGGTCTTAAGTACTCCTACGCTGCCTGAACTGGCGGATAATCCTGAAGCAAAACGTACCTTATGGCAGCAGATTTGTCGCGATGAATACCATTTCCTTCCTCAAGCCGGATGATTTACCGGAAGTCTGGCAGATTGAACAGGCAAGCCATGCTTTTCCCTGGACAGAAAAAACGCTAAACAGTAATCAGGGAGATCGCTACCTGAATCTGAAACTAAGCGTTGATAATACTATTGCTGCTTTTGCCATCACTCAAGTGGTGCTTGATGAAGCAACGCTATTTAATATTGCGGTTCATCCTGATTTTCAGCGTCGAGGCCTGGGGCGAGAGCTTTTGCAACATCTGATCGATGCGCTAATTCAACGGGACGTTATGACGTTATGGCTGGAAGTTCGGGCATCCAATCTGGCGGCTATTGAACTGTATCGTGCGTTTGATTTTAATGAAGTGACGGTGAGAAAAGGTTATTACCCGGCGGCAGAGGGGCGGGAAGATGCGGTGATTATGGCGTTAACGCTGTAGTTATCATCCATTGATAAAAATTTAAAGCGCGGATTGGCTTATAACCGTCCGCGCTTTTTTTGTTTATTGTCCGAGCGCTAAATTATTTTACCAGCAGAGAGTTCTCTACAGAATGTACTCCGACTACGGTTTTAGCCACATCTTCAGCGGCGTTGGATTCATCTTTAGAACGCACAAAACCACTTAGCTGAACTTTGCCTTTAAATGTGGTGACGGTAATTTGGGTGGAGCGAATGGTTTTTTCACCTAAAAGCGCGGCTTTTACTTTTGTGGTAATCACTGAGTCATCAATATATCCACCGGTACCTTCAGTTTTCGCCGTAGGTGAACAGCCGGCGACTGCGATGGTCATAATAATGGCACCCAACAGGGCTGCAAGTGACTTTGCAATCTTCATCCTTTCTACTCCTTAGTGGTTGATGATTTTGTTGTGACAAGCGTTATTAAAAATAGCGCTACACCTCAGTGATATATTTAACACACTGAGATGATTCAATTCGTTTATTAATATAGTAATTAAATAACCTGATAGCTAATTTTTTCATTGGGTAGCGGGTAGTTATCGTTCCCTGACAAGGCGTTATTGGAAGCCTGTATCGTTATGTTCAACGGCAAGAGTGCTCTTGTTTACCCAAGCGTGTTATTTGTTTTAATCGTGGACTAATCAGTGAGGAGCCTATCCTTTCTTGGTCTATGTGTGTAAAATTCCCGCCAATTAACGATAATTCCCTTTTTGTGCACCCTGAGAGTTTCCAGAGAATCCCTGATGAAAGATACGTCAAGAGCTGCCGAGATCGCGTGCCGACGCACGTTTGCGATTATTTCTCACCCCGATGCGGGTAAAACAACCATCACTGAAAAAGTTCTGTTGTTTGGACAGGCAATTCAGACCGCCGGTACGGTAAAAGGGCGTGGTTCCAATCAGCATGCCAAGTCCGACTGGATGGAAATGGAAAAGCAGCGCGGTATTTCGATTACTACCTCGGTAATGCAGTTCCCGTATAAAGAGTGTCTGGTAAACCTGCTAGATACCCCGGGGCATGAGGACTTCTCTGAAGATACTTACCGTACGCTAACCGCCGTTGACTGTTGTTTGATGGTTATCGATGCGGCAAAAGGTGTAGAAGATCGTACCCGTAAGCTAATGGAAGTTACTCGCCTGCGCGATACGCCAATTTTAACCTTTATGAACAAGCTGGACCGGGATATTCGCGATCCTATGGAGCTGCTGGATGAGGTAGAGAGTGAACTGAAAATTATGTGTTCACCGATCACCTGGCCAATTGGCTGCGGTAAGCTATTTAAAGGGGTTTATCACTTATATAAAGATGAAACCTATCTGTATCAAAGCGGTAAAGGCCATACCATTCAGGAAGTTCGTATTGTAAAAGGGCTGAATAACCCGGAACTGGATGCGGCGGTGGGTGAAGATTTAGCCGCACAACTGCGTGAAGAGCTGGAACTGGTACAAGGCGCTTCCCATGAATTTGAACTGGAGTCTTTCCTTGCGGGTGAATTGACGCCGGTATTCTTTGGTACTGCATTGGGTAACTTTGGTGTAGACCATATGCTGGACGGCTTAGTTGACTGGGCTCCGGCACCAATGCCGCGTAAAACCGATGTACGTGAAGTTTCTGCTACGGAAGAGAAATTTTCTGGTTTTGTGTTTAAGATTCAGGCCAATATGGACCCGAAACACCGTGACCGCGTGGCCTTTATGCGTGTAGTGTCAGGCACTTATGAGAAAGGAATGAAACTGCGTCAGGTTAGATTGGGCAAAGATGTGGTTATCTCTGATGCTCTGACTTTCATGGCCGGTGACCGTTCTCATGTGGAAGAAGCTTATCCGGGCGATATTATTGGCCTGCATAACCACGGTACTATTCAGATCGGTGATACCTTCACTCAGGGTGAAGATATGAAATTCACCGGTATTCCAAACTTTGCTCCAGAGCTGTTCCGTCGCATTCGCCTGAAAGATCCTCTGAAACAGAAGCAACTACTGAAAGGGCTGGTGCAGCTTTCAGAAGAGGGTGCGGTTCAGGTATTCCGCCCAATCGCCAATAATGACCTGATTGTGGGTGCCGTTGGGGTACTTCAGTTTGATGTGGTTGTGGCTCGCCTGAAGAGCGAATATAACGTAGAAGCAATTTATGAGTCAGTAAACGTTTCTACGGCCCGCTGGATTGAATGCAGTGATGCGAAAAAACTGGAAGAGTTTAAGCGTAAAAACGAGCTGAACGTGGCGTTAGACGGTGGTGAAAACTTGAGCTATATCGCGCCAACCATGGTTAATCTGAATCTGACTCAAGAACGTTATCCGGACATTGTGTTCCGTAAAACGCGTGAGCATTAAGAGTGATAGCTAGCTGCTAATTTCACTATTTTAGTGCAGTACACAGGCCTGACGGTTTACGTCGGGCCTTTTTTATTCTATTTAATCGGCAGTTGGCTTTGCAATTATAAGCAGACTTACAAAAATTTTGTGATCTATACAACAGTTTACCCGGGGTGTTCTATAATTATACAGGTAGCTAATCGTATATCAGGGCTAATATTTAACAGATTATATCAAGGTGTTGCTGATAGGTGACAGTTAGCGTCCAATTAATTCAATGAGTTATAATGCTGTGTTATAAAAATGTTATTAATACATTGAATTTGTCGCTAAAAAACAACACTTTTACCTTCTGTTATATTCTATGCTATCAGTAACCTATTGATTGATAGTTACTTCATCTGATGTGGCCCAATAATTGCAACGCTATTTATAGTTATTGGCTAACAGTATTATGCAATTAGCTGATATGACCTGATAACTCAATAATAAACAGTGAGTTATTTGGTATTCCTGTATTTAAACCTAAAGGTAACCATCAATGAAAAATGTACCCTTAGCACGTTCTATTATCGCCATAGTATTCAGTACGGTTGTTGTCAGCGGGAGCGCATGGGCTGAAGAAACCGTGGCAACTAAGGCCGAAAATGCCGTTGAAAAAGTCAGTACATCCATTGATAAGTCGGTTGATAAAGTTGGCTCTTCTATCGATAAGTCGATGAAGAAAGTCGATAGCTTTATGGGCGACAGCACCATTACCGCAAAAATAAAAAGTGCGTTGTTAGACCATAAAAGTATTGAAAGTACACATATCTCCGTTGAAACCACGGCCGGTGTCGTCACCCTGAGTGGTTTTGTCACCAGTACCGAACAGATGACCCAGGCCAATGAAGTGGTAGAAAAGGTCGAAGGGGTGAAATCTGTTAGCAACAAACTTCAGGTACAAGAAGATAAAAGCGGTACGGTAGAGGGTTATGTGAGTGACTCTGCGATTACCAGCGAAGTTAAAGCCAAATTCCTGGCAGATAAAATCGTCCCTTCTCGCAAAATCAAAGTTGAAACCAGCGAAGGGGTGGTCTTACTAACCGGTAATGTTGATAAAGCGACTCAGGCTAAACAGGCTGAAAGTATCGCTAAACAAGTAAAAGGCGTTAAAACCGTGAAAAACGATTTGGTTGTAAAACACTAACCGTTAAGATGACGCAGTAAAGCGTGTTACCGCTTTACTGCCAGTCTGACTGAGGAGCTATTATGATGAATAGTGATATTATTCTGGGCAGACTAAAGCAGTGGAAAGGTTCTATCCGACTCTGGTGGGCCGAGATGGCCGGTATAGAAGATGAATTTTTTGCCGGAAACAGTGATTGGCTCTCGGGAATTCTGCAAGAGGATTACGGAAAAGAGCAAGAAAGGGTATCCTCTGAATCGGGAACCCATCATTAATAATTAAAAGGTTAGTATTTGGGAAACAGAATACCGGTCACTCTGGGGCGCAAAGAACCGTTGATCCATAAGCCAGAAAAACCAGGCAAAATTGCACTGGTTTGTGAGGGCGGAGGACAGCGGGGGATTTTTACTGCCGGAGTTCTGGATCAGTTTCAACGTGCAGGCTTCGATCCCTTTGACCTTATGATCGGCACTTCTGCGGGAGCACAAAACTTGTCGGCCTATATTTGTGGTCAGGCAGGCTACGCTCGCCGGGTTATCGTTCGTTATTCCACCTCACCGCAATTTTTTAATCCTATTCGTTTTGCCCGTGGTGGGCATATGATTGATATTGACTGGCTGATCGATACGGTCACCGATCAAATGCCACTGAACATTCCTTATGCGCTTGATCGTATGGCGAAAGGGAGAGAGTTCTACATGTGTGCCTGTCGCGGCGATGATTTTACACCAACCTATTTTCCTGCCGAGCAGAAAAACTGGTTACAGGTACTGAAGGCGTCCAGCGCTATTCCCGGATTTTATCGCGCCGGCATAGAGATCGATGGTGTCTACTATATGGATGGCGGCATCAGTGACGCGGTTCCGGTAGAAGAAGCCTATCGACGGGGAGCCGATACCATTGTGGTTATCAGAACCGTACCGTCGCAGGTTTATTACACGCCAGCCTGGATGAAGCATATGGAACGCTGGTTTCCTGACGATACCAGTCTGCCTCAAACATTACGCATTCTTCACCAGCACGAAGTTAGCTATACCCGAACACAGCAGTTTATTGAAAATCCACCTGACGGCGTGCAGGTCTTAGAGATCTTCCCACCAAAGCCATTGGCCAGCAAAGCCTTGGGTAGTCGCATTGCTTCACTGAACCGTGATTACCATCTGGGTAAACAATGCGGTCGCTATTTTCTGGCAACCCTCGGACGCTCTTTACTGCGTTATGAAGAGCTGAAGCAAAAGAACACCACGAATATTCTTTCTCGTCCGCTACAGCCTGATATGATAAGTCCGCAATAATTCTATTCCCCCCATGGTGGAGGTTGTGTGACGCCTGTATTTATCGATACCCATTGCCATTTTGACTTCCCTCCTTTTGTTCATCATGAACAAGAGAGCCTGACACTCGCCGCTGAATCTGGCGTCGAGCGTATTATTGTACCGGCGGTCACCAGCGAAATGTTTGACGGAATAGTTCAACTCACTCGCCAGTTTCCGGCGATTTACGGCGCCTTAGGTTTGCACCCGCTGTATATCGATTCACACCGGGAAGAAGGGTTACAGCAGTTAGCACAACGATTAGAACAGAATGACGGTAAGATTATTGCGGTAGGAGAGATTGGGCTGGATGACTATATGGAAACGCCACAGTCTGAACGGCAATTATGGCTGTTGTCAGAGCAACTTAAGCTGGCAAAGCGCTTTGATTTACCGGTGATTCTGCACTCTCGTCGCACCCATGATAAGTTGGCCAGTGTATTAAAACAGCATCCATTACCCCGCACAGGTGTCGTACACGGTTTTTCCGGCAGCTTGTCTCAGGCGCAGGCCTTTATCCGGTTGGGCTATTCTATCGGTGTTGGTGGTGTCATTACTTATGAGCGGGCGCAGAAAACTCGCAAGGTCATGGCTCAACTTCCGCTGACATCATTGGTATTAGAAACGGATGCGCCGGATATGCCGCTGTCAGGATTTCAGGGGCAGCCTAACCGACCAGAACGCGTTAAGTTAGTGTTTGAGCAACTGTGCCAACTGCGAAGCGAGCCGGCCAGTGAGATTGCTCAGCAGCTGTATGCCAATAGCATTGCGCTGTTTGATTGCCGTTAACGGTAGGGACGCTTTTTGTGTGGACGCTTCTTCTTATGCACTTTATGTACCGGTTTTTGAACGTCAGAAGCAGGATGAGACACTTCTTCTGGTTCTGAATTTCCGGCGGTTAACAAATAAGGCGACTTTTTCCATCCGCTACGTTGCTGCATCAGTAACGTGCGGCCCAGAATAATACCAATCACCATCGCCAGCAGTAGCATCAGACGTAGCATATTGGTGGTATTGTCCACCTGTTCAGATTCTGTTGCCAGCACGTGAGTGTCCAGCGTCAGGCGGATAAATCCCAGTGGCCCATCTTTGCTATTAATCATTTCTACGATCTGCTGATTGAAATAGCTACCGGGGCGTTGCCCATCAAGCGCGAGCCGGTCTCTTACACTGGTACCATCACCCTGTTGCGCAATCAACGTGCCATCCACTTGATATACAGAAGCGTCAAGGATCCGACTATGTTCTGTCAGATGTTGTAGAATGCTCTTAATTTTCTGGTCATCAACACCATCAACCGGGCCGTCTAACAGTGGAGCAAGGGTAAATGTCACCTGCTTTGCCAGCGTGCGGGCCAGTTCCTGAGATTGTTTCGCTTGTGCTGCCTGACTGTTTAAGCTGAAATAGGAAACTCCCTGCATCAGGGCCACTAATAATGCCAGACAGAACAGAACGATAACAATCCGATGTAGGTGGAATTTGAACTTAAGCCGTTTGGTCATGCAACTACCTTATGTGCCGAAGATGTTTTATGTTGCCAGAACTCTATTCATTAGGATAGCTTGGAACGCTGTTTTGCCATTGAAACCATTTTTTTGTGCAAAGAAGCCTCGTTTTTAAGGAGTTGTAGCATGCCAATTAGCCTGACCTATAGCGATTTACCCGCGGAAATAGACTGCTGGCCGGGGTTGCCACTGTCATTGAGTGGTGACGAGGTCATGCCGCTTGACTACTGGGCCGGTCATACTGGCTGGCTACTGTATGGTAAAGGATTAGATAAACAGCGTTTATCTCAGTTTCAACGCAGGCTTTGCGAACCATTGGTAGTGGTTTCCGCCTGGACGGTGGAAGAGTATCAGGTGATACGTCTGGCAGGCGTGTTGTCCACTAAAGCGAAGAAGATCGCAGAAGAGTATCAGTTTGATGTTGCCCTAATGGGGAATTTGCCATCATTACGCACGCCGGGCCTGCTGGTGATGGATATGGACTCTACCGCCATTGAAATTGAGTGTATTGATGAAATCGCTAAGCTGGCTGGCGTTGGTGAACAGGTTGCCGAAGTCACTGAACGGGCAATGCGTGGTGAGTTAGATTTTGCCGCCAGTTTACGTCAAAGAGTGGCGACGCTGAAAGATGCGGATGCCGCTATTCTTGAACAAGTCAGAGAAGGCTTACCGCTGATGCCGGGGTTAACCAGACTGGTGGAAAAGCTGCATGAAGCTGGCTGGTATGTAGCGATTGTTTCCGGTGGATTTACCTATTTCGCCGACCATTTAAAAGAGCGACTGAATCTGGTGTCAGTGTCCGCCAATCAGCTTGGTATTAAGCAGGGTAAACTGACCGGCAAAGTCACCGGGCCTATTGTGGATGCCAAATTTAAGGCGCTTAAACTACAGCAACTGGCAGAAGAGTTGTCGATTCCAATGGAGCAAACGGTCGCCATTGGTGATGGTGCCAATGACCTGAAAATGATTAAAGTAGCGCGTTTGGGTATTGCCTATCACGCTAAGCCGAAGGTGTATTCTAAGGCGAAGGTAGGGATTCGGTTTGCGAATTTGTTAGGGGTGTTGTGTATTTTGTCGGCGAGTCAGAATCATGAGGGGAAATAACATAATATCCTCTCTTTCGTAGGTTTCGACCGCTTTAGATGAGATGTTTTGGTTCGAAATTGTGCGGGGGTCGAGCAAGGGGCGTTAGGGCGAACGCCCCCTGCACCCCCGCGCCTTCGCACAGGAATTCAGGTCGCTTAGGCGACTGCCCTCCGCCTTCATTCGGGCTTACGCACCGGCACTGATTCGCTCCCGGCGAAGCAGTGCCTCGCCAAACTTCCATGTTTGGCGTGCTACCCTCTTTCAGTTGTCGGCTGAATTCCAGTGCTCATTGGTAAGGTCAGGGACCAAGAACTAAGGCCAAAGGCCAAAGGTTGACGTGTTATTTGTTTTTTATTGTATGAACTGTTTTGGGATATTTTGAGGTAATTATGGCGAAGCCAGCGAAACGAGCGTTTGTATGTAATGAGTGTGGTGCGGATTATCCGCGCTGGCAGGGGCAGTGTAGTGCCTGTAATGCCTGGAACAGTATTACTGAGATTCGTCTTGCGGCCGCCTCTTCATCTCGCTCTGACCGTTTTTCTGGCTATGCCGGGGAAGGTGGCGTTAGTAAGGTTCAGAAGCTGTCGGAGATTAGTCTGGAAGAACTTCCACGGTTTTCTACCGGATTTAAAGAGTTTGATCGGGTGTTGGGTGGTGGTGTGGTGCCGGGCAGTGCGATTCTGATTGGTGGTAATCCGGGAGCAGGTAAGAGTACTTTATTGCTGCAAACCATGTGTAAGCTGGCCAGCCAAATGAAAACCCTGTATGTCACGGGGGAAGAGTCGTTACAGCAGGTGGCGATGCGTGCCCACCGTCTTGGTTTGCCAACGGAACATTTGCAGATGCTGTCGGAAACCAGCATTGAACAGATTTGCCTGATTGCAGAGCAAGAACAGCCTCGTCTGATGGTGATTGACTCTATTCAGGTGATGCATATGGCTGATATTCAGTCTTCCCCGGGCAGCGTTGCTCAGGTAAGAGAAAGTGCCGCCTATTTAACCCGTTTTGCCAAGACCAAAGGTGTCGCCATTATTATGGTGGGCCACGTTACTAAAGATGGTTCGTTAGCCGGTCCTAAAGTACTGGAGCACTGTATTGACTGCTCGGTATTGTTAGATGGTGATTCAGATTCCCGTTATCGCACAATGCGCAGCCATAAAAACCGTTTTGGTGCGGTTAATGAGCTGGGGGTATTCGCCATGACAGAGCAAGGGTTGAAAGAGATTAATAACCCATCGGCTATTTTCCTTAGTCGTGGGGATGAGGTTACTTCCGGTAGTTCGGTGATGGTGCTTTGGGAAGGGTCACGCCCTCTGCTAGTGGAGATTCAGGCGCTGGTGGATCACTCTATGCTGTCCAATCCTCGTCGGGTAGCAGTTGGTCTTGAGCAGAACCGGGTTGCGCTGCTACTGGCTGTACTACACCGCCACGGTGGCTTACAGATGGCGGATCAGGATGTATTTGTGAATGTGGTGGGTGGGGTTAAAGTGACGGAAACCAGTGCGGATCTGGCGCTGTTGCTTTCACTGGTTTCCAGCCTGCGGGATCGCCCGTTGCCGGAAGATTTAGTGGTGTTCGGTGAGGTTGGGCTGGCAGGTGAGATTCGCCCGGTTCCCAGCGGTCAGGAGCGTATTTCTGAAGCATCAAAACATGGTTTTAAACGCGCTATTGTTCCTCATGCAAATGTGCCGAAGAAGAGTATTCCTAATATGCAGGTGTTTGGGGTGAAAAAACTGTCGGATGCATTGAGTGTGTTGGAGGATCTTTGATGGGGCCGATAGGTGTTATGTCTCTATTTCAGCGGATATTCCGGCCGTAAAAGCTATGCACTAATATCGGCTATGTGCTCGGCCGGGAGGGCCATATACTTGGCTTTTGTGTGCTCCATAGTTAAGGATAAATTGTTTACCGACCGCTATCGGTGCCGATATAAGCACCGTGTTTTTACGGTCGGAATATGTATAGTTGCTGATTTATTAGGCTGATTAGCAGTTCCAAGGGGCGCAAAGCGCCCCTTCTTATTTATTAGGTCAGGCGTAATCCACCAGCGGACTTAACTTCTTCAAGAGCGGGTCGAAGTATTGGTTTACCTGCTTGTAGACTTCGCCATTGAGCTCATTGTAGAAACGGTGATTTTCCATATCAGGCATAAACTTATCCCCTGTGCGCACCAGTTTCTGCGTTGCCTGTTCGTAGCTGTCAAAGGCACCTACAGCCATGCCGGCGTTAATGGCGCATCCTACCGAGGCGGAGCCTTTCATCACGTTTCGGCTGGTTGGAATACCAAATACATCAGCGAAGATTTGCATAAACAGATCGCTGTTGGCACCACCGCCGGAGATGATTAGGTGTTTGAATGGCGTATTAAGCTCTTTGGCCATCTTATCCATATGATTTTTCATAGTGAAGGCAATGCCTTCCAGTACCGAGCGATACATATGGGCGCGGGTATGGCGGCCATCAAAACCCATCATGACACCTTTACGGAATTCGGCTTCTGATGGCGGTGCCCAGTCGTGAATAGTGAGCAAACCCTCGCAACCGGCAGGGACTTTTGAGGCTTCCATATTGAGCAGTTCTTCAATGCTGACGCCGGTTTCATCGGCATCTGCCAGAGCAGATTCGCCAAACTGATCGCGGAACCAACTGATAGTCCACATCCCACGGCGAACCCCCATGCACTCATACAGATAGCGTCCGGGAATGGAAGCCTGGAACGGCCAGAAATTCTGAGCGTCTTTAACATTGGCATGACCATGAACCATGGCACCGATATAAGTACCCAGAGAAATCAGGGCTACGCCCTCATCCAGTGAGCCAGCGCCTAATGCTTCAACCGCTTTATCATGGGCGGTAGCAACCACCGGAATACCCGCCGGTACGCCAATTTGTTTTGCCGCCAGTTCAGATACATAACCCAGAATTTCTCCCGGCTTCACCACATCCAGTACGTTTTCTCGCGCCAGATTACAGCTCTTCCAGACTGCAGGATCGGTACTCCAGTCCAGCGTATCGTTATCCATTGGCCACCAGCCAATGTAGTTGGCGCAGGTATCCTTAAATTCTCCCGTCAGGCGATGGGTAATATAGCCAGAGGTCGTGGTGACATAACGTACCCCTTTATAGGCATCAATGTACTCATAGGGTTTGTTTAAGCGCTTATCCATCCAGTTAATGACCGGATAGGCCAGTTCGCCATTCTCTTTTAGCAACACCCGACAACAGCGAATAATACACACACCCATTACCAGAATATCTTCAGCTTTTCGGCCTGCCTGAGAGAATTCTGTCATAGCCCGTTGAAAGGCCAGTTTTAAGGAGTCCCAAAGGTCGTCATCCGGATGTTCAGCCAGTAAAGGTGCGGGAATATCCATTTTGCGCAGCGCCTGTTTTCCTTCGCTAACCACATTACCCTGAAGGTCGAATATCACCACTTTGGCACTTTGGGTTCCAACGTCGACACCCATCAAATATTTGTCACTCATTTCTTAACCTCGTGATTAAAACAATAATGTTCAAATGGCGTTATTCAGTTATCGGGCTTGGTATTGCAGCCTGCTGGCTGGCGCGCTTCATGTTGTTAAACAACAGGAAAGTAAACACAATGACCAGACAGGTAGCCCCCAGTCCCATCAACCACATGTTGCGATAGGCTTCCGCAGGGGGCAGAGAGTCTTGCCAGTAACCGACAATCGGGTAGACAAAAACATCAGGTAAGAAACCAATTACTGAGCAGATACCGACAGTGGTTCCCATAATATATTTTGGCGTGCGAGCCTCGCCAATACAGGCAAAGTAGAGACCGCGAGAAGCGTAGCAGGCAAAAGCCAACAGCAGAATCAGGCCAATACCAACAACGACAGAGCCCGGATTTTGATTGGTAAACAACAGCGCACAGAGGGTGATAACGCTGATTACGGCCAGAAACTGAATGACTCTGGTAGGGGATTTGAAGCGGCTGTAAGTGGTTACTAATCCACCTAAAGGACCGCACATGGCACGGAAAATTTTGTTGATCACAATTCCCATATAGCTGGCAGCCACCAGCGTCATACCATACATTTCAGTCAGATAGTTGGTGGAGTAACTAAGAATGGCGTAGATGGTATACACGCCAAAGATAATCATACTGCAATACCAGGTCGTGCTGATTTTCAATACTGACAGGATGTCGCTCAGTTTAAAGGCAGGTTTATCTTTTTTCTCACTGTCACTTTCTGTGCGTGAGGTATAACCATCGCTGACAAAGAACCAGCACAGGATACCGAGCAGAATATAAACTCCGCTGTAGATCAGAATCACCGATTTCAGGCTGTTTGGATCTTCCGGCATAAACAGCGAAAATACCCACATGGTAAATACCGCCAGTAGCATGACGCCCACGCCGCGCAGACCCTCCATCCAGCCCATGATTTTTCCCTGCTCTTCATGATTACCAAGCAGTGAAGCGGCTTTGATGGAAACAGACCACAACATCAGAATAGTGGTAATAGCAAAAGCCACCTGAATCAGAATCATCACCCAGAATGGCGGGTAAACAGACATCAGAAAGCCAAGTAAACCGGTCGCTATCATGGCGAAGGTCATCATTTTTCGATGGGAGAACTTATCGGCAACCACTCCGCTGGGGGCGTAAAGAATAATGGCGGCAATACCAAAGGTACTCATGATGAAGCCGATTTCTGTATTGGTAAATCCCATAAATTTTGCCATAGGGATTTGATAAATATATCTCAGGTAAGCCAAATCAAAACTGACGCCGCCGCTGATACTGATAATCGCCAGCGTTAACCAACGGCGAAAATTATTATTTTGCATGGTGTTATCTCAGTTATGGAACATTGATTTTAGGGCAAAAAAAAAGAGAAAAGTAAGCTCCCCGCATTAAGCGGGAAGTTACTTTTCTCTTTTTTTTTGCGTTTTAATCAGGAATCAAAGGGGTTACACCATGTCACTGAATGCGTTGGATGAATTTTCTCTGGATTTTTTCTCACTCAAAGGCAAAACGGCGATTGTTACCGGCGGCAACAGCGGTCTGGGCCAGGCGTTTGCCATGGCGCTGGCTAAAGCGGGTGCCAATCTGTTTATTCCAAGCTTCATCATGGATAAGGGAGAAACCCGCGAAATGATTGAGAAGCAGGGGGTGAAGGTTGAGTTTATGCAGGTGGATATCACCGAAAAAGGCGCGCCGGCTAAAGTGATTGCCCAGTGTTTGGAGTACTTTGGCTCGGTGGATATCGTCGTGAATAACGCCGGTATTTGTAAGTTGAATAAAGTACTGGATTTTGGTCGTGCAGACTGGGACCCAATGATAGATATCAACCTGACTGCCGCATTTGAACTCAGCTATGAAGCGGCGAAAGTGATGATTCCTCAGCGCCACGGCAAGATTATCAATATCTGTTCGCTGTTCTCCTATCTGGGTGGACAGTGGTCACCGGCTTATTCCGCCACCAAACACGCACTGGCCGGTTTCACCAAGGCTTATTGTGATGAATTAGGCCAGTACAACATTCAGGTTAACGGGATTGCTCCGGGCTATTACGCCACCGATATCACCACTGAAACCCGTAAAAACCCTGAAACTAACAAACGCGTTCTTGACCATATTCCGGCAAATCGCTGGGGTGAAACTCAGGATCTGATGGGGCGATGGTCTATTTAGCCAGCCGTGCTTCTGACTATGTTAATGGTCATTTGCTGGTGGTTGATGGTGGCTATCTGGTGCGTTAAGTCGAAATGTTGATGTTTAAGTTATTTGTTCTCCACCGCCATGGCATAAGACATGCCATAAAAATGTACTGAAAGCAGGAAGGATTAATCATGTCGCTGACAAGAGAAGCTATTGTTGAGAAGCTAAAACAGATCGTAGGCTCCGAACGAGTCATTACCGATGAAAAGGTGCTGCAGAAAAACAGTATTGACCGTTTCAGAAAATATGCCGATATCCACGGTATCTTCACGTTACCGCTACCGGCTGCGGTAGTGAAGTTAGCCAATACTCAGCAGGTTTCAGAGGTGCTGGCATTCCTGAATGAAAACCATATCAACTGTGTACCGCGTACCGGTTCTTCTGCCACTGAAGGCGGCCTGGAAACTGTTGTAGAGAACTCCGTGGTTCTGGATGGTTCTGAGTTAAATCAGGTTATCAATATTGATATTGAGAACATGCAGGCTACCGCTCAGTGCGGCGTTGCGCTGGAAGTATTGGAGAATAAACTGCGTGCTAAGGGATATACCACCGGACATTCACCGCAGTCTAAACCATTGGCGCAAATGGGGGGATTAGTCGCCACCCGCAGTATCGGTCAGTTCTCAACGCTGTACGGTGCTATTGAAGATATGGTGGTGGGCCTTGAAGCGGTATTCCCTGACGGTACCGTTACCCGAATTAAAAACGTACCGCGTCGTGCCGCCGGACCGGATATTCGCCATGTGATTATTGGTAACGAAGGTGCATTGTGTTATATCACTGAAGTTACAGTCAAAATCTTCAAATATATGCCGGAAAACAACCTGTTCTATGGCTATATTCTGGACAACATGAAGACCGGCTTTGATATTCTGCGTGAAGTGATGGTTGAAGGGTATCGCCCGTCTATTGCGCGTTTGTATGATGCGGAAGATGGTTCTCAACACTTTACCCATTTTGCTGACGGTAAGTGTGTACTGATCTTTATGGCAGAAGGGGCCAAAGAGATTGCCCGCGCCACGGGTAACGGAATCGAAGCCATTGTAGCCCGTCATCCGGGTTGTCAGCGGGTAGACAGTAAACTGATTGAAACCTGGTTTAATAACCTTAACTGGGGACCGGATAAAGTCGCCGCTGAGCGGGTACAAATCATGAAGACCAAAAACATGGGCTTCACTACTGAAGTCTCTGGAGACTGGCGTTCAATCAATAAAATTTATGAAAATGTGATTCACCGCATTCGTAATGAATTCCCACATGCGGACGATATCACTATGCTTGGCGGTCACTCTTCTCACAGCTATATCAATGGTACCAATATGTACTTTGTGTATGACTACAACGTGGTGGATTGCTCACCGCAGGAAGAGATTGATAAGTACCATAACCCATTGAATAAAATCATTGTGGAGGAAACCATTAAGCTGGGTGGCTCAATGGTGCACCATCACGGTATTGGTAAGCATCGTGTGCACTGGACTAAAGATGAACATGGTTCAGCTTACTACATACTGAAAGCGTTGAAAGAGGTGTATGACCCGAACGGTATTATGAATATTGGTACCATCTATCCAATTGAAAGTTAATGCGTCTCTGACCGGGGCCGTCTGTTACAGACGGCCCGGTTTTTATATAAGGACTGCGAATGGTCGTTACTGCTGAATGAGAACAATTATGTTAATAGCCAACAGAACAATAGCGACACCTCCTACCCCTTCTCCTGTCCGCATGGATGATATTCCCTTAAACCGTTTTCATATTAAAATTGCAGGCCTGACCTTTGGTGCACATTTAACCGATGGTTATGTGCTGGGCGTAATTGGCTTTGCGCTGACGCAAATTAGTCCTCAAATGGGGCTGTCTCCCTTCTGGCAAGGAATGATAGGTAGCTCGGCATTATTTGGCCTGTTTCTTGGTAGTCTGATCCTCGGATGGATCTCCGATCATATTGGACGCCAGAAGATATTCACCTTCAGCTTTGTGATTATTACGCTGGCGTCATTTTTACAGTTTTTTGCCTCTTCTCCCGAGCAGTTATTTTGGCTACGGGTACTGGTAGGCGTTGGCCTGGGAGGAGATTACTCCGTAGGCCATACCATGCTGGCGGAATTCTCCCCACGCAAACACCGTGGGTTACTGCTTGGCTCCTTTAGCGTTATCTGGACGGTGGGCTATGTTTCTGCCAGCTTTATGGGCCACTGGATGACGGATGCGGGACCGGATGCCTGGCGTTGGTTACTGGCATCGGCATCCATACCGGCGCTGTGTATTATGATTTTACGCTGGGGGACACCGGAATCCCCGCGCTGGCTGATGCGCAAAGGCCGCATCGATGAAGCTCATGAAATCGTAAAGCGCTGCTTTGGTCCAAACGTCGTGTTAAACGATGAGATTCCGGTCGAAACTGCCCGTCATCTGCGTACCCTGTTTTCCCCTCGCTACTGGCGCAGAACTGCATTTAACAGTCTGTTTTTTGTCTGTCTGGTGATCCCGTATTTTGCTATTTATACCTATCTGCCTTCGATGTTGCGTGCTCTGGGATTAACCGAGAGCTTCGCCACCGACCTGATGCTAAATGGCTTATTGATCGTAGGAGCACTATTAGGCATAGGATTTACTCAATTCTGCTCCCGTCGGGGATTTTTGATTACGGCATTTGTGATCCTGATGCTAAGTCTGATGACCCTGGCATTTGTTCCTTCCTCACAAACCGGCATGATGCTGTTACTGTTCGCTATTTTTACTCTGACCATTTCAGCAGTGAGTAATTTGGTGGGGGAGTTTCCGGCAGAAAGTTTTCCAACCGACATTCGTTCATTGGGGGTGGGTTTTGCCACCTCAATGAGCCGTTTAGGTTCAGCTATCAGCACCGGATTGCTGCCTGTCGCCATACTGGCACTGGGAATTCAGTACACCATGTTGATTTTAGTGGCGGTATTGCTGGTAGGGTTGTGGGTGTCGGTACTTTGGGCACCGGAAACAAAAAATCTGACGCTGGTGGGGGCATCAACAGTGAAAAAAGTGCCACAACAGGAGAGGAGGGCCGACTGTGAAGATTTTGCTGGGTTTTAAAGCTTCGCCTGATTTAAGCATGATGGCAGAAAAGGACTGGCAGGCTGACGATAGTCTGCACATTGATGTCAGCTTTACTCAAACCATGTTGAACTGTTTTGATGAGAGTGCCGCAGAGCTGATGTTGATGGTACGCGACAGGGCTGTCTGGCAAGAGGGAGAGCTCAATTTAAGTGCCCTGACTATTGGTGAGAGCCGTAGTGAACACTATCTGAAGCAGATATATGCACTGGGTTTTCAATCCGCGATCAGAATCGATCCAACTGCATCGATTGACCTGCGTTTTAATCCTCTGGCAATAGCTAAGGTGATGCAGGCCTATCACCAACAGATAGAACAGCAATCCCTGATAGTTTTAGGTATGCAGAGTAGCGAAGGCCATAACATGCAAACGGCGATGCTGTTGGCGGAACTATTGAACTGGCCTTGCATCACTCAGGTTTGTGACTTTCGGGTTATCCGAGAGAGCAAACAGGTAATAGTGATTAGACAAACGGAAGATGAGCAACAAACGCTAACCATTAATACACCGGCGGTATTGGCGGTAGGTAATTCAACTCAGGCCAGCGCATTGCGGGTGCCTACGTTGAAGCAGAAGCTGGCCGGTGCTAAAAATAGTATTCACCGTTATTCGCTGGACGATCTTGGGTTGGCTCCACAGGAATTACAGCAGAAAAATGATAAACAGCTCACTAAGCTTACGCGTCAGCAAAACCGGCGAGCTGGTGTGATCATTACCGGCGGAACTCCACAGGAGAAAGCCCGACGGCTGTACCATGACTATCTGCAAGGGAGATTAGGCTGATGAAAATAGCATTAATTCTTGATGCAGATTCTCCTTCCTTTTTACAACAGGCTCAGGAGATCAATCGGTTTTTACAGCAGAGTCATCTGGCCGCTTCTGAAGTAGCATTATGGCTGTTTCACCGAAACAGTCAGCCTGATGGTTTACCGCAGTTTGATTGCCCGATTACGCAGATTCAGTGGTTAAAAAGTCCTGAATTGCTGCTGGCAGATTTGGTGTTGCCGCTGCTGGAACGGGTTCACCAAATTTATCCGGCAGAATTATTGTTGTTTTCTGGCTGTTCGTTGGGAAATGAACTGGCGACTCGCCTGGCTTTTCGTCTGAATGGCGCTTCCTGTCTGGGGGTGATTAGCGGACAGATGAATGAAAACGGCTGTCAGGTGGAAAAATCTGTGTATGGCAACAATATGTTGGCAACCTTAACGCTACAGGCAACGCCCTGTTGTCTGGCGGTGGCTCGTCAGGGCTCTGCAGCAGCGTCAACCCGGGATTATCAGAGTATTGAGCAGCAACTGATATTGACCGAAGTTGAAGCGCCGACATGGCTGGCAGAGCATCAGATAAGCATACCGGAACAACAACCGCTGCTTAATCGGGCCGAAAGGGTACTGGCCATCGGGCAGGGTGCTGGAAATAGCCAAAATGTTCAGCGGCTGAATGAAATTGCCCAGGCGTTGGGTGCCCAGCTTGGGGTTAGTCGCCCGGTGGCGATGAATGCCTGGAGCAGTATGTCGACCATGTTAGGGATGTCTGGTGCTCTGGTGGCACCAGAAGTATGTATTACCGCGGGGGTATCCGGCGCGGCTGCTTTCTCGGTGGGGATCCGCCATAGTAAATTGATTGTGGCCATTAATACCGATCCGGATGCGGCTATTTTCTCGCAGGCCGATGTGGGAATTATTGATGATATGAATGCAGTATTAGAAGCGCTGGTAGCCTGTGTTCAGCAGTCAAATATCCGGGGTGTTCCGTGAGTTTGTTGATGGATCTGCATACTCATACTATTGCCAGCGGTCATGCCTACAGCACTCTGAAAGAAAATCTGGAACAGGCCAGAGAACGAGGGTTACTGGTGATGGGTATTTCCGATCACTCTTGTGTACCTCCAGCCCCGGCAATTCCTTATTATCTGCGTAACTTTAAGGTATTTACCCCCTACATGCTGGGCATTCGACTGCTAAAAGGCGTTGAGGCTAATATTGTCGACTATCAGGGAAACATTGATGTTGAAGAGCAAGATCTGGCCCGGCTGGACTATGTTATCGCCAGTCTACATCAACAGAATTTGGCTCCGGGAAGCAGGTTGCAGAATACTCAGGCAATATGTGGCGCTATTCGCCATCCACGAGTGAATATCATCGGTCATCCCAATGATGGCGTTTATCCAATCGATTTTGCTGAAGTGGTACCTTTAGCTAAACAGCATCAGGTTGCGTTAGAGTTGAATAATGCTACGTTACGCGCCAATGCCGGACGAGAACGCCCCAGAGAGTTAGCCATCGAAATGCTGGAATTGTGTAAACAGCATCAAACATCAGTGATTGTCGGTAGTGATAGCCATATTTATTACGATGTGGGTGAATTTAGTCAGGCGAAAGCGCTGCTGAGGGAAGTCCATTTCCCTGAGGCATTAGTTATTAATCATCAACTTGAACGACTATCCCGGATAAAAATTCATCTCTGATAGCCATTACAACATCAGAACTTCAGTTGCCAGACGCCGGTATTAGTGGTGGAAACTGCGCTGGCACCTGCATTTAACGCATTGGTGGCATCTTCGTGATCGCAAACTAACCCACCTGCAATAATCGGTAAATCGATCTGTTCCGCTACCCATCCCAGCACTTTAGGCATACAGCCTGGCAGAATCTCTATACAGTCAGGATTGGACTGGGCTACCTGCTTATCAATATTGTGGAATGAGATGGAGTCCAGCAGAAATATACGATGAATACCGTAAAATCCCTGAGCTTTCGCTGCCTTAATCATTGACGCTTTGGTACTGATAATACCGTCAGCGGCAGTCACCAGCTTTAAAAAGTTAATTACGATCTCTTTATTAGAGGTTCCGTCTAACAGGTCGACGTGAATAAAGGCGTACTTATCTGCTTTTTTGATACGCTGAACAATGGTGCCAATATTACAGATATTGCCATACAGGATAGAGATAATCTTACAGTCGGACGCCAGAGCGGTATTCAGACTTTCCGTATCTTTTACCGCAGCAATAACGGGATGTTGTTTCAATAACTGCAGTATGGACACAGGCAAGATCTCCGCTTGGCTTTTATTATTTTTGACTACCGTTCAGGGTACGGTAAAAAGTATCGGCGCAGGGTAGCATAACCGCGAATCGGCCTCCCTGCGGCACTTCACATATCCCGTATTAGCCAAACCGAAAGGTTACTCCGTAACCAGCAGCGGGGTAGCGCCAGCGCGCCAGCGTCTTTTCATCACACAGTAACCGACAACTGCCACACTCCAGACAGCCATGATAATCAAAGCTCAGACTGCCATCCGGATTGAGCTGATAAAGGCCTGCAGGGCAGACGTTAACCAGTTGCCGTAATATTTGTCGATCCGGATGATCCGCAGGAATAATATGGGGCTGGTTTTCATCAATGACATAATGATTTTTACTGAGTTTCACTTCTGTTTTCACAGGCTGCGTGCTCCTCTGATTAAATCTTTAAACAGCGTTATCAGGCCCGCCCGGCGGGCATGTTTCCACAAAATGCTGCGCAGAGGTGGTGCAGGATGGCGATTAATTTCAAACAGCTCACGTAAAATATCACTGGTCATTTGCGGATATTCGGCAAAATAGCGCGGATTTTGTAACAGGGTATCAGGTAGTGAGCGGTACTGTTTTAACACTGCCCAGAGGGTGCTGTTTTCCAGATGGGCTTGGTAAGTCGCCAGCGATGTTGTGCTGAAGTCATCCTTTTGTAGCGCGACTGTCAGAGTATTTGCCACGGCCTGTGCACTGATAACTGCCAGATCCATGCCCCGAACAGTGTGACCCGCGTTTACACAAAATCCGGCGGCATCACCGGCAATCAGGTAGCCAGCACCAAACGGCGGGTTAAGTGCATTGATTCCCCCTTCAGGAATCAGGTGTGCACCATATTCCAATAGTTCAGTCTCTTTCAGCAACGGGCGCAGCAGCGGATGTTGTTTAAAATTTTCCAGCATCTGCGGCAAGGTGTTTTTTCCGTTGCTCACAACTGACAAATTACAGACTAATCCTAGGGAGAGCGTATCGCGATTGGTATATAAAAAACCACCGCCGGCTTTTCCTGCGATAGCTTCACCAGCGAACAGCCAGGCGGTACCCTGATTATTTTCCAGTGAAAAACGTTCTTCAAGACGAGATTGGGGAAGGGCCAACACCTCTTTAACGCCAATTCCCATAGTATGGGGCTGAGGTTTTTTAACTAACTGATGTTGTTCCGCCAACAGGGAGTTAGCCCCTTCAGCCAGAACAACTACGCGTGCATCCAGTCGGTCTTCACCGATCTGAATGCCACAAACAGCGCCATTTTCCTGAATCAGGGCATCTACCTGAACGCCGGTTAAACATTGAGCTCCCGCATTTTGAGCCTGTTCCATTAACCAGGGATCAAAACGGGCTCGCAGCACCGAATAGGAAGTGGCATCCTGAGCAAATTCAGGGTGACGATAATCCATAGTGACACTGGATTCATGGGTCAGCAGGCTAAGTTTTTCCTGAGCGATCTGTCGTTCAACGGGCGCTGATTGAGCAAACCCAGGCAGAATGGTTTCAAGACTATAACTATAAAGGCGACCTCCGGAGATATTCTTGCCTCCGGCCTGCTCCGCGCGCTCCAGCAGCAAGACATTCACTCCTGCCCGAGCCAGTAATAACGCACTGGTACAGCCAGCAATCCCACCACCGATAATGATGACGTCGAATTTGTCGTCCATTAACGCATCCCGCTAAGCCAAATCAGAACCTGATTATACCATCTGACTATGGTGGTTTATTGATGCAGGCAGGAATTATTCCAGCGAAAACCAGAAAATATATGGAGATAATAGATTGATAGAATTAGTAATTAGTGTGAATGACGCGAAGAAAGATGTATTCGGGATGTCTTGATCAAATTAAAAAATAGTCAATCGTCGGGACAGCTTTACAGGCTAACCGCCCCCCAGGAAAGGTAGGCCCGACAGGCTCCTCAGCCAAGTACAGATGGTCTTCCGGCCGAGCACAAAGATAATATGAACACTTTGCTATTACGGCCGGAATATCCATCAATGCTGATTCATCAAATACTCAACAACAAACTAAAACTCAATCGCTATCTTACCCGTCATATGACCTTCCAACTGCTTCGCATGAGCTTGAGTGATTGTCTCTACGCTAAGGCCATGTAACGTAGTATTCAAGGTACCTTTCAGATAGCCTTTATCAATCATATTGGCTACCTGCTGCAGAATACGACCCTGCTCCGCCATATCTGGTGTTTGGTACATACTGCGGGTAAACATCAGTTCCCAGTGCAGGGCAACACCTTTAGAACGAATCAGTGATTGTTCCAGCGGCTGGGCGCTTTCTACGATTGAGCAAATATGACCAAACGGCGCGATAACTTCACTCATGGATTTCCAGTGGCCATCGGTATCGTTCAGACAGAAAATATAGTCAACCTGCTTAATATCGTGCTTTAACAGGTTCTCTTGCAGATTGCGGTAATCAACGGTCAGATCGGCACCACGTTCCAGACACCATTTAGCTGACTCAGGTCGGGAAGCGGTCGCAATAATGCGTACTTTGCTGCGTAACGCTGCCAGCGGAATGGCTAATGAACCAACGCCACCGGCACCGCCAATAATCAACAGGGTCTTATCACTGTCGGCATCCTGAATTTTCAGATGTTCAAACAGACCTTCCCATGCGGTTAGTGCGGTAAGCGGGATCGCAGCAGACTCTACCCAATTCAGAGATTTTGGTTTATGGCCGACAATACGAGAATCAATCAGTTGATGGGTAGTATTGCTGCCTGAGCGGGTGATATCTCCGGCATACCAGACTTCGTCACCTGGAGCAAAACCCGTCGCTTTAGGACCAACCGCGACGACGATACCCGTCGCATCCCAGCCCAGAATGCGAGGTTGCGGTAAACCATTTTTCTTCAAACCGGCATGAACTTTAGTATCTACCGGGTTCATGGCAATCGCTTTGACTTCAACCAGCAGATCAAACTCGCCCGGAGTCGCTTCAGGCACCGGAATCTGAATAAATTGTTGCGGGTTTGCCGGATCGACAGCGATAGCATATTTGGACATGGGATATTCCTTTCAGGATAGTAATTGGCATTCAGTCTAGCGGTACAAATAAAAAGTGATAAGATGAAATTTGACAAACAAACTGTTTATCTATGGTGAACAATAGTGTTTAAACAATTGCAGGATATGGCGTTATTTACTCTGGTAGTGGAAACCGGTAGTTTTACCGCCGCAGCTAAACGAGCAGGGCTGCCGAAATCGAGCGTCAGTCAGCGAATCAGTCATCTGGAGCAGCAACTGGGATTGCGTTTGCTGATGAGAACTACCCGACAGTTAAGCCTAACCTTTGCCGGAGAGCGCTATCTGGTTCACTGTCAGGAGATGATACAAGCATCGGAACGAGCCAGTCAGTCGCTGCAAATGTTGAAGGCATCGCCCAGTGGCAGAGTGAGAATCACTGCACCGGCAGGGCTGGCGGTAACGCTGTTAGCGCCTATCGTGACCGATTTTCAGTTGCGTTACCCTGAGGTATCGATAGAAGTTTATGTTTCAGATACGGTAACCGATCTGGTCGGGGCGGGATTTGATATGGGTATCCGCACCGGAAAACCGCAGGACTCTACGCTAATTGGCCGCTTTCTTGGCCTGTATCCCCGTTATTTGCTGGCTTCGCCGCAATATTTATCACAGGCGGAGCCAGTCACTCACCCCAGTCAGCTGCAACAACATCGCTGTATTACTCACCGAGCCTGGTCAGAGTGTTGGTTGCGAAAGGGGGATGAAACCTATCGCTGGCTGCAGACGGCACATCATGTGACTGACAATTTACTGTACGCCCGTCAGTGCGCGATAGCGGGTGCTGGCATCACGTTTCTGCCGTCATTTCTGGCGACAGAAGTGGTTAAGCAGGGATTATTACAACCGGTGCTGGAGGAGTGGCGCGCGGAAGGAAACGAGCTTTATCTGGTTTATCCTAATCGCACATTAAATATGCCCGCGCTGGAACGCTTTGTTGAAGCGGTGATGTCTCATCCTCTGGTAGCCGAATATGCCACGGGACCAAAAGCAAAACGCTAAATCTGATTTTCCGCCGCTTTTTCTCGCAATTTATCAGACTGAATGATTTCAATAGCCGTTGAAGCAGGAGCAAAAGCTCGCATCCAGAGAACTTTAGCGACATCACTTGCCTGAATTGATTTCCACTTTCCGGGAAATAGTTTAAATATTGGGGCCGCAATCAGCTCATTTGCTCGTGGAGTTGGTCGATCGCCAAGTAACATTGAGGGACGGGCAATGGTTAAATGAGGCCAGTGTTGAGCCATCAGACTCTGTTCCATTTCACCTTTGGTTCGATTATAGAAGAACCATGATTTAGCATTGGCACCGATTGCGCTGACCACCAGATAGTGAGTCGCCCCCAACCGCAGAGCGGTTTTGCCGCCATGTACCGGCAAAGTTACATCACTAAAGTGAAAGGCCTCACGACTGCCAGCCGTTTTTATCGTGCTGCCAAGGCAACAAAAAGCCATATCAACCGGTTCTGTCAGCCCATCCAATAGTGCCTGTAAATCATCACCAACCGAATTCACCACCTTTGAAGCAACTCCCGATAGCGGACGGCGACTTGGCGCATAAATGCGGGCAATACGGGAATCGGATTCCAGCATACGAAGTAACAGGCTACCAATAAGCCCACTGGCTCCAAGTATTAAGACGGTTTTTGGCATAGTGGCTCCGGATAGTATTAATAAATTTATTAGAGAACTGACGGAAATTAATCGGAGGGAGAGGGTGCCGTGGGGGTCGACTTGGCGTAAGCCAACGAAGTGCCCGTAGGCAGCCTAGGCCCGACGCGCTCTGGTGCTAAGTACGAATTGTTTACCGGCCGAGCACAATGGCAATATAACTATTTTGCTCTTACGGCCGGAATATCCAACAATTCTATTGATAAAGCCCCATTCCGGGGCCCTATCAACAACACTTACAATAAGAATAGACCAGAACTACTTGGCGATCTTCTTATACTTAATACGATGTGGTTCCAGAGCTTCAGCCCCCATGGTGCGTTTCTTCCACTCTTCGTATTCAGTAAAGTTACCTTCGAAGAACTCAACTTTACCTTCATCGCCGTAGTCCAGAATATGAGTGGCAATACGGTCAAGGAACCAGCGGTCATGGGAAATAACCATCGCACAACCTGGGAACTCCAACAGGGCGTTTTCTAACGCACGCAGGGTTTCAATATCCAGGTCGTTGGTCGGTTCATCGAGCAGTAACATGTTGCCGCCAACCTGCAATAGTTTAGCCAGATGCAGACGACCACGTTCACCACCGGACAGTTCGCCAACGCGCTTGCCCTGATCGGTACCTTTAAAGTTGAAGCGGCCTACATAAGCGCGACTTGGTAATTCAAAGTTACCAATCTTCATGATATCCAGACCACCGGAAACTTCTTCCCATACGGTCTTGCTGTTGTCCATACTGTCGCGGAACTGATCCACAGAAGCCAGCTTCACGGTTTCACCCAGAATAATGGACCCGCTGTCAGGCTGCTCTTGCTGTGAAATCATACGGAACAGGGTGGATTTACCGGCACCGTTAGGACCGATGATACCGACGATAGCACCCTTCGGAATCGCGAAAGACAGATCGTCAATCAGCATACGGTCGCCATAGGATTTGGTCAGATTACTGACTTCCAACACTTTATCACCAATGCGAGGACCCGGTGGAATGAACAGTTCGCTGGTTTCATTACGTTTTTGATACTCAACGTTGTTCAGTTCGTCAAAGCGAGCAAGACGCGCCTTGCTCTTGGCCTGACGACCTTTAGGATTCTGACGAACCCATTCCAATTCTTTTTCAATCGACTTACGACGAGCGGCTTCAGAAGAGGCTTCTTGTTCCAGTCGCTTATCTTTTTGTTCCAGCCACGAAGAGTAGTTACCTTCCCATGGAATACCTTCACCACGGTCAAGTTCAAGGATCCAACCGGCAACGTTATCCAGGAAGTAACGGTCATGGGTAATCGCAACCACGGTACCTTCATAGTCGTGGAGGAAGCGTTCCAGCCAGGCAACAGATTCGGCATCAAGGTGGTTAGTTGGTTCGTCGAGCAGCAGCATATCTGGTTTTTCCAGCAGCAGACGACACAGTGCTACACGGCGACGTTCACCCCCGGACAGGTGCTCTACTTTGGCATCCCAGGGCGGTAAACGCAGAGCATCAGCCGCACGTTCCAATTGGTTATCGAGGTTATGACCATCGTGAGATTGAATAATCGCTTCCATCTCACCCTGCTGTTTTGCCAGCTTGTCAAAATCAGCATCGGGTTCAGCATAGGCGGCATAGATTTCATCTAAACGGGTTAGCGCATTTTTCACTTCGCTAACCGCTTCTTCTACCGCTTCGCGCACGGTTTGATCTGGATTTAGCTTCGGTTCCTGCGGTAAATAACCAATCTTGATACCCGGCTGTGGACGTGCTTCACCTTCAATATCGGTATCAATACCCGCCATAATGCGTAATAGGGTTGATTTACCGGCGCCGTTTAAACCCAGTACACCAATCTTGGCGCCGGGAAAGAAACTGAGAGAAATATTTTTCAGAATATGCCTTTTCGGGGGAACGACTTTCCCAACCCGATGCATCGTGTAGACGTATTGTGCCACTGTATTATAAGCCTCTTAATTACTGGGTTTTTTGATTATCCGTAAACGCTATACAACATAATCACCGAGCTATATCCCTTCGTGCTGCGATATCTGTTGGACCAGCCCAGTTGATAACCATCGACTGCGATAACAGTATTTTAGCCGACGGATATTATGATGGCGTAGTTTAGCCCTTTTCATCGCGCTATCCCAGTTATCTGCGCGTAATGTTGCAACAAAGTGAGGTTTGACACGGTTTCATCTGAAATCAGGCGACAGATTGAGGATATCTGTTCTGATTTTTTAAAGTTTTCTGGTGTGATTTTAGTGCGTAGCTGTTTGTTTTCTTGTTATTCCAATGAGTTAATTAATTTATTAAATAATAAAAATTTCTTTTCTATCATTTAATTCTAACCGGTTGTTTTTTAATACCTCAATGAGTTTTATATTGATGTGTTTAGATATAATACATTGACTTAGCTTCGCTTGTAGGCATTATATATACCTTATTTTTCAGCGTTTGCAATGCCACCTTACAAGGATGTCCCATGAATAAAAAGAAATCGACCCAGGAAAAGAAAATAACTCACGGATTATATAAAGTCGGTGAATCTAATTATTTACTATCCAACGGTCCGGACATGATTAGTGCCCATCTGCGCAAAGGCAAAGTATGGGAACAGGCTTGCCTTGATATTGCACAGCTATTAATTGAAAGAATTCAAAATCCGGTTTTGGTTGATGTTGGCGCAAATTTAGGTGCGTGGTCAGTACCAATGGGGCAGCATGTCAAGAAAGTTGATGGTCGAATTTATTCTTTTGAGCCACAGCGTCAGGTGTTTTATCAACTGTGTGCCAATTATCTAATTAATGATTTATCTAATTGTTATGCAAATAATATGGCGGTTGGTGATTATAACGGTGAAATAGATGTTCCTCAGTTAGATCCTCATCGTTCACATAATCTGGGCGCGCTGTCTTTAAATCCGGAAATTCGGATAGAACAACAATTTGTTATTTCTCCGGAAACTCGCTCAGAGAAAGTACGTATTGCTACCTTAGATAGTCTCAATCTGCCAAAAGCTCATTTAATTAAAATAGATGTAGAAGGTCTGGAACTTGAAGTTATTTCCGGGGCAAAAAACTGGCTATCAGAATCTGGTTATCCTCCTATTTTGTTCGAAGTATGGGGGGATTATATGCAGGGTATGATCGCTAAAAGAAACGAGTTGATGAGCCTGGTTGAAGGGCTGGGATATCATGTCGATCTGTTTGGTGAATTGTGTATTGCCCAGCATCATTCCAATAAGCGTTTAGGGCTGACAATCGGTGAAAACCAATTAACTATACAACGGTTATAAGATTTCTAATCTGCTGTACGATATAAACCCTCTTCGGAGGGTTTTTTGTTATCTGGCCTTTTTGAGGGAATCAAACGGCCAATTGATTGTCTGAATAAAATTACGCTCTCTGGCAATTTTAAAAGAGATGCTATCGCCAGCAATGGTAAAGTTTAATTGTTCATCATTGATATGATGTTTTTATCTGATTAATTTTTTCAGAGCCCTGTTTTTCGGCGTCGGCATGATAACGCTATACTATTATTGGTGTGATGATCGTGGTGTGGTTATTGGGTGTGATGCGAAATAAGTTGGCTCTGAAGCAGGCTAATATTTATAGCTTAATGACAGGAAAAGTGAGGATGTTTGTGACGGAAAATTGGCGCAGCTTAATCAAGAAAAGTACATTTGTAGCGGGGCTAATGGTGGCCGTAACGGCTCAGAATGCATGGGCTGATTCTCTCGGTGCCCAGCGCGAACGCTATCAGCAAGTGAAAATGGCATGGGACAGTAACCAGATGGATGAGGTTTCTCGCCTGATGCCTACGCTAAGCAGCTATCCACTTTATCCCTATCTGGAATATCGCCAACTGACTCAGGATTTAACCGCTTTAAGCGTTAAACAAGCCGGGCAGTTTGTAACGCGTTACCCTGCATTGCCGCTTTCGCGCAATCTGAAAAATAACTTTATTAATGAACTGGCCCGTCGTCAGGACTGGAACGGTATTGTTAGTTTTACCGCAGAAGCGCCATCTTCTATCGCGGCTCGCTGTAATTTCCACTATGCCCAGTGGGCGACAGGTAATCGCCAGCAGGCTTTTGATGAGGCCAAAACGATTTGGTTGAGCGGTAAATCATTACCTTCTTCCTGTGACAAACTGTTTGGCGAATGGCGTAATGCCGGTCATCAAACGGCATTGGTCACACTGGAGCGTATTCGCTTAGCCAGTGAAGAGGATAACACTTCATTAGTTAACGCCCTGATTTCACAGTTACCTGCCAGCTATAAAAGCATCGGGGATGGGCTCAGTCGGTTACAAAAAGATCCATTAAGCGTAGATGCATTTGCCCGTGAGTTTTCACCAACCGATTTTACCCGGGAAGAGACGCGTTTAGCCTTCGCAAAAGCGGCCCGTAAAGATGTGGAAAGGGCGCGGGCGATGTTACCGCAAATCGCCAGCGCGCAAAAAATGAGTCAGCAGGATAAGCAGGCGCTGGAAAGCAGCATCGCTATTCGCCTGATGAATAATAATGTCACCAGCGAGCAAGCCAGCTGGCGCGATGCCGCAGTGGCTCGTAGCACCGATGGTGACTTAATTGAACGCCGTATCCGCCTGGCATTGAGTAATGGTGACCAAAATGGTGTCGCTCAGTGGATTACCCGCTTGCCAGCTGAATATGCGGCAAAAGATGAGTGGCGCTACTGGCTTGCCGATAGCCTAATCACTAAAGGCAAGAAGAGTGAAGGGCAGACTATTCTGCGTGACTTAATGAGCAATCGCGGTTTCTATCCGATGGTTGCGGCCCAACGCCTGAATGTACATTATCCGGTCAGGGTAGAGAACGCAGTTAAACCAACCAAGTCGTTAACCCAACGTGCTGAAGTTAATCGGGTACGTGAGTTGATGTACTGGAATCAGGATAATCTGGCTCGCTCTGAGTGGCGTAATCTGGTGGAGAGTTTACCAAAACAGCAACAGGAAGCGTTAGCCCGATACGCTTTTGAGCAAGGCTGGGCGGACCTTAGCGTTCAGGCAACTATTGTCGCTAAACTGTGGGACCATATTGAAGAGCGTTTCCCGCTGGCTTATCCAAGTATGTTTAAAACTTCAACCAACGATAAAGATATTACCGTGTCCTTCGCTATGGCGATTGCTCGTCAGGAAAGCGCCTGGAATCCACAGGCTCAGTCACCGGTAGGTGCGCGTGGGTTAATGCAACTGATGCCAGCCACGGCGAAGCAGACTGCACAGCGTAATAGCGCTATTAGTTATAATAATGTCAGTCAGTTGCTCGATCCTGAAACCAATATCCAGTTGGGAACAACCTATCTGGAACATACTTATCAGATGTTTGGCAAAAACCGTATTCTGGCTGCCGCGGCATACAACGCGGGCCCAAGTCGGGTTAATAGCTGGCTAAATAACAGTGCCGGGCGTCTGGATGCGGTGGCGTTTGTGGAAAGCATCCCGTTTAATGAAACCCGTGGCTATGTGAAAAACGTATTGGCTTATGATTTGTTCTACCGTAGCTTTATGAGCCAGCCAACGATAGTTATGACTGACTCAGAGTGGAAACGTAGCTATTGATAAGATGTTTATCTCTGCATTTTTCTCCGGCTTATGCTATCGTACTAGCAAGATAGTTCATCAGCCGGAGAAAACCTCATGTCAGCATCAAATCAACAGCAAGAGTGGCAAGATTTTGTCACTCTGTTACAGAAATCTTTTGCCGATGAATATCAGCTCGACCTGCTACAGCTATTAATGACGCCAGATGAGCGAGAAGCTCTGGGCACTCGCGTAAGGATCATTCAGGAACTTATGCGTGGTGAAATGAGTCAGAGGGAGCTGAAGAGTGAACTGGGTGCAGGTATTGCTACCATTACCCGTGGTTCAAACAGTTTAAAAATGGCCAGACCTGAATTCAGAACCTGGCTGGAAGAGACATTGCTTAAAGACATTGATAAATAAACTGACTTTGAGCCTGACTTATTTATCATGTATCTGATAAATATCGTTATGAAAGGGTACAAAAGCCAGCAAAAGAGCCTGTTGATAGACGCTGGTTCGGGAAAGTCGGCCTTCAGTAAACAGGCCAATTGCCCCACCTTGTTGTTTAATATTGCTGATCCCGGTTAATTGAGCCATTTCATCACCCAGCTCTTTACCTTCATACAGGCTTTTCAGGATCACTGGAGGTAGCGTCAGGCTGGCTGAACGCGCTTCACCACGACACTGATTATTTTCAATGACAATTCAGGCAAATGTCATATCATCATCGATTCCGGCTTCGATACCAATCCAGAAGTCAGCTTCCGGTCTGACCTGACGGGCAGACATGACCCGATGACGGGCGCCGGTACGGGTTTCTTTATCGCCCATTGGTTGATTAGGGACTCCGCTGTTGACTTCAACGCTCTCGATTCGACAGCTATCAGGGCCAAACAGTTCGGTGAATGCCTCGCTAATGGCATTGATCTTAGCGGGGTTAGTGGTTGCTGCAATCACATGATACATAGAATTAAATCAAGGTAGTAAGAAAACAATTTCCACAGTATAACGGATAACAGGCATGACACAGGTATACTTAATTCGACATGGTGAAACAGAATGGAATGTTGCTCGCAGAATTCAGGGGCAAACGGACAGTAAATTAACCTCTTTAGGTGAATTGCAGGCCTGTCAGGCTGGTAAACGCTTAAAGAATATGGGTATCACTCATATCATTGCCAGTGATTTGGGACGCACTCGCCAAACCGCCCAACTGCTGGCTGAATATTGCCGTATTGAACCTACCTTTGATTCCCGTTTACGCGAGTTGAACATGGGTGTTCTGGAACAGCGCCGCGTCGATTCTCTCACGCCGGAAGAAGAACAGCAGCGTATGCTGATTCTTAACGGCACGCCAAATGGTCGAATTCCTCAAGGGGAATCACTAACCGAACTCTCAACCCGCATGCGAGCCGCATTAGAAGACTGTAAAAAGTTACCTGAAGGCAGCCGTCCGATTCTGGTTAGCCACGGTATTGCGTTAGGTAGCCTGTTGGGAAATGTGCTGGGACTGCCGCCTTATGCAGAACGTCGCTTACGCTTGCGTAATTGCTCTCTTTCTTTAGTAGAGAGCCAAAACAGCCCATGGCTGGCGCCGGGATGGATCGTGGAATTTGCCGGAGATACTCAGCACCTCACGGCAGATGCACTGGATGAGATCCAGCGTTAACGCTGGATCGGAATCATATATTCACCCGAAATTACCGCAGGGGCACTGTCACCGACTTTGACGCCTTTAGGATGGAATATTTCAATATCATAACCTTTACGGCGCGTCAGCTTCAGAAGCGGCAGGCAGGTTCCGTAGAGCGTCATGACAAACTGTTGTAATCCATCTGGCGGTCCGTTATAGCGGAACAGGGCGTATTCGCCTCCCTGAAGGATAATTTCATGGCCTTCAACGCCTGGTGGAGCATGTTCAGGTTCAATGGCGGTGGTATAGAACACTTCCTGCTCATCATCTTTTTCCTGACTCGGCCGGGTGTGGTTAAGGCCATACAGGATAGGCGGAACGTCTGTCAGGCCATGACCCAAATATTGAGTCCAGAACTGTGTCCGAATTGCCGTTTTGGAACGAGATAGTTCTTCCAGAGTACAGGTATAGCTCTGAGTCATTCCCACCAGCTGTTTCTCTTCCTGAACAACATACTCTACGGGTACTAAATTGTTGCCGGATAACTTAATTGGCGGACACATACCAATAGCGCTCCATGAGTCTGAGCGACGATAGAATGCCGGCGTTTGAGCAAATTGCTTTTTGAACGCTCGGGTAAAAGTTTGTTGGGAGTCAAAACGGTACTGTAGCGCCACATCCAAAATTGGCCTGGCCGTTAATCTTAAAGCTACGGCAGCTTTAGATAAACGGCGAGCGCGAATATAAGAACCAATAGCTTGCCCGGTAACTTCTTTGAACATTCTTTGTAGGTGCCATTTAGAATAGCCTGACTTTGCGGCAACATTATCCAGAGATAATGGTTGATCTAAATGATTTTCTAGCCAGTCTAGAAGATCGTGGATAATACTGGCTTGATCCATAAAAAAACTTCCTCATTAATTGGGCGCATTATCTACAGAATTGGCGTAGTCATACTGACTTATAACACTTTATAGTTAGTTTTAAACACTGCATCACAAAAAATATTTTTTAACAGGTGAAGGATACTGGCGCAATCTTTAGCGTGAAACAAGGTATTACTGTGCTATATCACAACATATCCCCTGCATCATAACAATTTTTAAATGTTCTGTTCCACGTCTATTTGACATAAGTTTATAGCTATGGTTTATCAGGTTGCAACTGGGCTTTAGTTGTGTACCGACCGACCATAATTGCATTAATATAGTAATTAATGGATGTTCACTGGAGATAGCTAATGAAGAAGGCCATTTTAGCACTTTGCTCTGCCACACTGTTTTGGTCGGTCTGTGCTCAGTCAGAAGAGATTGGCTCTGTTGATACGGTATTTAAATTATTGGGGCCTGACCATAAAATTGTCATTGAAGCTTTTGACGATCCCGATGTTCAAAATGTGACTTGTTATCTGAGTCGGGCAAAGACCGGAGGTATAAAAGGTGGACTGGGGCTGGCGGAAGATACCGCTGATGGCGCACTTTCCTGTATTCAAGTGGGGCCTATCACCCTCACCGATCGGATTAAAAATCGTAAAGCAGATGGCGAAGAGGTATTCCGTAAGCGTACTTCGATAATCTTCAAGAGTATGCAGGTGGTTCGCTTTTACGATAACAAACGCAACACGCTGGTGTATCTGGTCTATTCCGATAAAGTGGTCGATGGTTCGCCTAAAAATGCGTTGAGTACTGTGCCTATCATTCCCTGGGGCAATAGCCACTAATCACGGTTAGTCAGGCAAGTAAATTCAGATAACAAAAAACCAGCATAAATGCTGGTTTTTTTTATTTGTTATTGCTAATTATTCTTCAAGGTCGCCGCAGAAACGGTAGCCTTCACCATGAATTGTAGCAATGATTTCCGGTGTATCCGGCGTTGATTCAAAGTGCTTACGAATACGACGAATAGTTACATCAACCGTACGGTCATGAGGTTTTAACTCACGTCCGGTCATTTTTTTCAGCAGTTCTTCACGAGACTGAATTTTGCCCGGGTTTTCACAGAAATGCAGCATCGCGCGGAATTCACTACGAGGCAGTTTAAACATTTCTCCGTTAGGGTTAATCAGAGAACGGCTGTTGATATCTAAAGTCCAGCCATTGAACTTATAGTTTTCAACCAGCTTACGCTCTTCACCACTCACTGCGCCAAGATTCATCGTCCGGGACAGCAGATTGCGTGCACGGATGGTCAGTTCGCGTGGATTAAATGGTTTAGTGATGTAATCATCCGCACCAATTTCCAGGCCAAGAATCTTATCTACTTCGTTATCTCTGCCGGTTAAAAACATTAATGCAACCGCAGCTTGCTCACGTAACTCACGAGCTAGCAGTAGTCCATTCTTGCCGGGCAGATTGATATCCATGATGACCAGATTAATATTATGGTCGGACAAAATCCGATGCATTTCTGCACCATCATTGGCTTCAAAGACAACGTATCCTTCCGCCTCGAAAATGCTTTTTAATGTGTTACGAGTTACTAGTTCGTCTTCAACGATCAGGATATGCGGGGTTTGCATGTCTGTTACCTAATTTGCCAACAAAATCAATTTAATATTACAGTGGTCTGGTTCTGTTTTTAAAACTATCTATAGCTAAAACAGATCACTGCAGTATAAGGGACGAATCCCCGTGCTATTTCAAATTTCAACACAATCGCTGGTTCGGCCAAGGCAAACTACCTACATACCTGTGATTTGTTAAAACCGATCACTTATTACTCTTTATTGTAGCAGCAATATAACAGGAGTCTTTCTTTTGCCGATCAACAAACTTCTGGCTTGTTGATATATATCAATAATAGTTATAGCACATTAGCTGATTTGTGAGAAAAATCTACAAAAACAATGCATATCACATGCCAATTTTTGACCTTTTTTTCACAATTCAACCTCAATAAAAACCTTAATCTGAAACATTTATGTCGCTATATTTTCCACCAAAGCCAAGGCGTGTGTGGCAGCGAAGGGATTTTCCTTCTTTTTATCCTAAAAAGAAATATATTTTAACAAATATTTTTCAATTGCAACTTTTATGAACATAAAAACGCTTTCGAGATAAACAAGATGCAGTAACAGATAATGCCTTAATATTATAACAAATATTGCCAATATTGAGACGGTTTCTTCATTTTTCATCTGAACGCTGTTGGTTTGTCAGGTTTAGTGACAGTGGTTCCCATCATTATCAAAATGGGAAGACATCGATGAAAAATAAGATGTTAAATGAGTAATGATGATTAAATGATTTTAATTATTTGAATTTAATTGAAATTATTCTGGTTTGATACAAAAGACCCTGGTGAAGTCAGGGAATAAATTTTGCTGAAATATCAAAAATAATTTGACTCTGAACTACAATTGCTTTAACCAGTATATAGCGTTAATAAAACAAACCAGAGACAAACACCAAACATGCAAAACGTTAGCCTGATGATTACAATCATTACCACCACCGGTACAACCAGTAGCGGGGCGGGCTGACGCTTACAAGAAATAAAAAAAGCCCGCACCGTAGAATCGAGTGCGGGTTTTTTTTTGCGAATAATTTACATCATAACTGGATTAAGGCAGGAGAGGCCAAGAGATGCGAGTTCTGAAATTTGGCGGTACATCAGTAGCAAATTCCGAACGCTTTATGCGCGTGGCGGATATCATTGAAAATAATGCGCGTCAGGGCCAGGTTGCTACGGTACTGTCTGCTCCGGCAAAAATAACTAACCATCTGGTTGCCATGATTGAGAAAACGGTAGCCGGTCAGGAAGTCATGACCAATATGATGGATGCCGAACAGATCTTTGCTGAACTGCTTTCCGGATTGGCTGAAGAGCAGCCAGGGTTTGAATATGGTCGATTAAAGAGTTTTGTGGAGCAGGAATTTGCTCAGCTGAAACATGTACTCCATGGTATCTCTTTGCTGGGTCAGTGTCCTGATAGCGTTAATGCTTCTATCATCAGTCGTGGTGAAAAACTCTCTATCGCTATCATGGAATCTGTTTTTCAGGCTCGGGGATATGGCGTAACGGTCATTAATCCGGTTGCTATGCTGCTGGCTCATGGAGACTATCTGGAATCTACCGTAGATATCACTGAGTCAACCCGTCGTTTGGTTGAGCTGGGTATCCCCGATAACCATGTCATTTTAATGGCAGGTTTTACCGCCGGTAATGAGAAAGGCGAACTGGTGGTCCTGGGGCGTAATGGTTCCGACTATTCAGCCGCCGTGCTGGCAGCCTGTTTGCGCGCTGACAGCTGTGAGATATGGACTGATGTTGATGGAGTGTATACCTGCGATCCACGCTCTGTTCCGGGAGCTAAGTTGCTTAAGTCAATGTCTTATCAGGAGGCGATGGAGTTATCCTATTTTGGCGCTAAAGTTCTTCATCCTCGTACCATCGCTCCCATCGCTCAGTTCCAAATCCCTTGCCTGATAAAAAATACCGCTAACCCACAAGCTCCCGGCACTCTCATCAGTCGTGAAAGCGGTGACGATCGTTATCCGGTTAAAGGCATTACCAATCTGAACAACATGGCGATGATTAACGTTTCTGGTCCGGGTATGAAAGGAATGGTGGGAATGGCTGCCAGAGTATTCTCAGTGATGTCTCGTGCTGGTATCTCTGTGGTTCTGATTACTCAATCCTCTTCTGAATACAGCATTAGCTTTTGCGTACCGCAAAGCGAGCTGGCCCGCGCCAGTCGTTCGCTGGAAGATGAGTTCTATCTGGAACTGAAAGATGGATTGCTGGATCCGCTGGATGTGGTCGACAAACTGGCCATTATTTCAGTGATTGGTGACAATATGCGTACCTTGCGCGGTATGTCCGCTCGTTTCTTTAGTGCATTAGCTCGCGCTAATATCAATATTGTCGCTATTGCCCAAGGTTCTTCAGAACGTTCGATTTCTGCGGTAGTGAGTAATGACTCGGCGACCACTGCCGTCCGTGCCAGCCATCAGGTACTGTTTGATACTAACCAGGTGCTGGATGTGTTCTTAATCGGCGTTGGTGGTGTGGGTGGTGCATTGCTGGATCAGATCTACCGTCAGCAGCCGTGGCTGAAACGTAAGAATATCGAACTGCGGGTATGTGGCATCGCCAATTCTCGCGGCATGGTGACCAATACGCTGGGAATCGATTTAACTAACTGGCGTGAAGCGCTGGCAGCGGCAGAAGAGCCGTTTAATTTGGGGCGTTTAATTCGTCTGGTAAAAGAGTATCACTTGCTGAATCCAGTGATCGTCGATTGTACTTCCAGTCAGGAAGTGGCTTCTCAATATGCTGATTTCCTTGCTGATGGCTTCCATGTGGTAACGCCAAACAAGAAAGCCAATACCGATACGATGAACTATTACCATCAATTGCGACAGGCGGCCAGCAGCGGTAACCGTAAATTCCTTTACGATACTAACGTAGGTGCCGGATTACCGGTTATTGAAAACTTACAGAATTTACTGAATGCCGGTGATGAACTGATGCGCTTCTCTGGTATTCTTTCTGGCTCGTTGTCGTTCATTTTTGGCAAGCTGGATGAAGGATTAAGCCTGTCAGAAGCGACCCGTCTGGCGAAAGAAAAAGGTTATACCGAGCCGGATCCGCGCGATGATTTATCCGGTATGGATGTGGCGCGAAAATTACTGATTCTGGCTCGCGAAGCAGGTCATTCGCTGGAATTAGACCAAATTAACGTTGAGTCTGTATTACCGCCATCTTTTGATGCCGGTGGTGATGTGGCAACCTTTATGGCGCGTTTGCCACAGTTGGATGCGGAGTTTGCTGAACGTGTAGCCTTGGCTGCCAGCCAGGGCAAAGTGTTACGCTATGTCGGTATGATCGAAGAGGGTGAATGTCGGGTGAAGATTGATGCGGTGGATGATAACGATCCATTATTCAAAGTGAAAAATGGCGAAAACGCACTGGCATTCTACACCCAATATTATCAGCCACTACCACTGGTATTACGCGGTTATGGTGCCGGTAACGATGTTACCGCCGCCGGCGTTTTTGCCGATATGCTACGTACTCTGTCAGGAAAGCTGGGAGTTTAACATGATAAAAATTTATGCGCCGGCCTCGATAGGCAACGTTAGCGTGGGGTTTGACGTATTGGGCGCAGCAGTATCGCCCATTGATGGAGCTCTGCTGGGCGATTGCGTCAGCATTCAATCGGCAGACCGCTTTAGCCTGAGCAATAAAGGGCGTTTTGTTAGCAAATTACCGACAGAGCCTAAAGAAAACATCGTTTATCAATGCTGGGAGCTGTTCTGCCAGCGTTTAGGGCGAGAATTGCCGGTGGCGATGGTGTTAGAAAAGAATATGCCGATTGGTTCCGGATTGGGTTCCAGTGCCTGCTCTGTGGTAGCGGGTCTAATGGCACTGAATGAATTCTGCGACCGACCGTTTAACCAGACCGAACTGCTTGGCATGATGGGTGAGCTGGAAGGGCGCATCTCCGGCAGTGTGCATTACGATAACGTGGCTCCTTGCTATTTGGGGGGCATGCAATTGATGCTGGAAGAGAATGGCATTATCAGTCAGTCGGTACCCGGTTTTGATAACTGGTATTGGGTGATGGCTTATCCGGGCATTAAGGTTTCGACCGCTGAAGCGCGAGCGATTTTACCGGCGCAGTATTTGCGTCAGGATTGTATTCGCCATGGCCGCTATCTGGCCGGATTTATTCACGCTTGTCATACTCAGCAGCCAGAGCTGGCAGCTAAATTAATGCAGGATGTGATTGCCGAACCGTACCGTACCCGTTTGTTACCAGGCTTTGCTGAAGCACGTAAAGCCTCACAGGATATCGGTGCGCTGGCATGCGGTATTTCTGGTTCTGGCCCAACGTTGTTTGCGGTGAGCGATCGTCTGGAAACGGCTCAACGTCTTGCCGACTGGCTGGCAAAACACTATGTACAAAATGATGAAGGCTTTGTTCACGTTTGCCGTCTGGATACTGCCGGTGCCCGTAAATTGGATTAATGGAAAATAGCGACACAATGAAACTGTATAACTTAAAAGATCATAACGAACAGGTTAGTTTTGCTCAGGCAGTACGTCAGGGATTAGGTAAGCAACAGGGGCTATTTTTCCCTGCTGATTTGCCAGCTTTCGATAGTTCAGAAATCGATAACCTACTCTCACTGGATTTTGTTACCCGCAGCGCCCGCATTTTGTCAGCCTATATTGGTGATGAAATATCAGCAGATGCCGTTGCTAAGCGAGTGGCTAATGCTTTTCAGTTCCCTGCTCCGGTAGTGGCGGTTGAAAAAGATATTGCGACCTTAGAGCTATTTCACGGCCCAACGTTAGCGTTTAAAGATTTTGGTGGCCGCATTATGGCGCAAATGCTGGCCGAAGTAGCTGGCGATACGCCGGTGACTATTCTGACGGCTACCTCCGGTGATACCGGGGCCGCTGTTGCCCATGCATTCTATGGTTTAAAGAATGTACGGGTAGTGATCCTTTATCCTGAAGGTAAGATCAGTCCACTACAGGAGAAATTGTTCTGTACTCTGGGTGGTAATATTCATACCGTGGCTGTTGATGGGGATTTTGATGCCTGTCAGGCGCTGGTAAAACAGGCTTTTGATGATGAAGTACTGAAAAAGGAGCTGGGTCTTAACTCTGCTAACTCTATCAATATTAGTCGTCTGTTGGCTCAAATTTGTTACTACTTTGAGGCGGTAGCGCAACTGACTCAGGAACAACATAATCAATTAGTGATTTCGGTTCCAAGCGGTAACTTTGGCGATCTGACTGCGGGTCTGCTGGCTAAATCATTAGGTTTGCCCGTGAAGCGCTTTATTGCTGCCACTAATGCCAATGATACGGTGCCTCGCTATCTGGCGAATGGCCAGTGGCAGCCGCATAAAACGGTTGCGACCTTGTCTAACGCCATGGATGTTAGCCAGCCAAACAACTGGCCGCGTATTGAAGAGTTATTTCGTCGTAAAGAGTGGCCAGTCAGTTCATTAGGTTACGGTGCGGTTAGTGATGAAACGACGGCTAAGACATTGCGCGAGCTGGCAGCACTGGGATATACCTCTGAACCTCATGGTGCTATCGCTTATCGTTTGCTGCGTGATGAACTAAAGGATGGTGAGTTTGGATTATTCCTGGGTACCGCGCACCCGGCTAAATTTAAAGAGAGCGTAGAACAAATTCTCGGTACTACATTGCCACTGCCAAAAGCCTTGGCCGATCGGGCTGAGTTACCGTTACTTTCTCACTATTTACCGGCAGATTTTGCACCACTACGTGCATTCCTGATGGCGTTACCTGCGTAAGTTTTATTGAATAAAAATGGCCTCCTGATGCACAACTACACGGAGGCCATTTTTTGCCTGTAACGCTATTGGTGATTACTGTTCAGGACGTTTAAATACCAGTTCATTGCCCTGAGATGCACTTTCATCAAACTGATAGCCTTCCAGATTGAAATCAACTAATTGTTCCGGGCGGGTTAGTCGGTTTTTAATAATAAAGCGGCTCATCAGGCCGCGGGCTTTTTTAGCATAGAAGCTGATGATTTTGTATTTGCCGCTTTTCTGATCCAAAAATACCGGTTTAATGATGGTACCGTCTAACGATTTAGTTTGGATCGATTTAAAGTATTCATCTGAAGCCAGATTAACCAGAATATCGTCACCCTGGTCTTTCAGGGCCTGATTTAACTTATCGGTAATCCGTTTACCCCAAAACTCGTACAGATCTTTACCCCGTTGGTTTTCCAGCCTGGTCCCCATCTCAAGACGATAAGCCTGCATTAGATCGAGCGGACGTAAAACACCATACAGTCCGGATAGCATACGCAAATGCTGCTGGGCAAAATCGAAATCATCATCGTTAAAATCATTAACGTGTAGGCCGGTGTAAACATCACCTTTAAACGCTAACAGCGCCTGGCGAGCATTTTCTGGTGTGAAATCCGGTTGCCATTCTGAAAAACGAGCGGCATTCAGACCGGCTAATTTATCACTGATACTCATCAGGCTGGCGATTTGCGCTGGGGTTAACTTGCGACACGCTTTAATTAAAATTTTCGACTGGTCCAGCATTTCAGGTTGAGTGTAACGTTCAGTCACCAGAGGGCTTGTATAATCGAGAGTTTTTGCCGGAGATATAGTAATCAGCATAATCATATCCTGTGATAAATCATTTTTTGCTACTCTAGCAGAAAGTGACAATGGAAAAAGCGATGGATTTAATAGGGAGCGCGGGAAATCTTTTGCGAAATGTAATTTTTGTATTATTTATCATTGAGTAATCATCTGGTCAGTCGATGGGGTAAGATAAATTTTTTGACTAAAATTTGCGACCCATACGTTCCGTCGTTGCACCCTTGTTAAGTCATGTTATTATCAGGCTAGTCCGATAATACTTCGATGCCTCACAAGCTTAACAAGAGATCTATCATGACAGATAAACTTTCCTCTCTACGTAAAATTACTACCGTTGTGGCTGATACCGGCGATATTGCAGCAATGAAACTGTATAAGCCTCAGGACGCGACAACCAACCCTTCTCTGATTTTGAATGCAGCTCAGTTACCTGAATATCGTAAATTGATTGATGATGCGATTGCCTGGGCAAAAGGCCAAAGCAGCGATCGTGCACAACAAATTGTTGATGCATCCGATAAGCTGGCAGTAAATATTGGTCTGGAAATTTTAAAACTGATCCCTGGTCGTATTTCTACTGAAGTTGATGCTCGTCTCTCTTATGACACTCAGGCCAGCATTGTTAAAGCGAAGCGCTTAATCAAACTGTATAACGATGCAGGTATCAGTAACGATCGTATTTTGATCAAACTGGCCTCTACATGGCAGGGTATTTGCGCGGCAGCTCAGCTTGAGAAAGAAGGCATCAACTGTAACCTGACTCTGTTGTTCTCCTTCGCTCAGGCTCGTGCTTGTGCTGAAGCGGGCGTGTTCCTGATTTCTCCGTTTGTTGGTCGAATTCTTGACTGGTACAAAGCTAACGGCGATAAGAAAGAGTTCGCACCTCACGAAGATCCGGGTGTGGTTTCTGTAACCAGCATCTACGAATACTACAAACAGCATGGTTACAAAACGGTGGTCATGGGTGCCAGCTTCCGTAATTCTGGTGAAATTCTGGAGCTTGCCGGTTGCGATCGTCTGACCATTGCACCGGCATTATTAAAAGAACTGTCTGAAAGCCAGGGCGAAGTTGAACGTAAACTGGCCTATAGCGGCGCAGTAAAAGAGCGTCCGGTTCCGCTGAATGAAGCACAGTTCTACTGGGAGCATAATCAGGATCCAATGGCAGTTGATAAACTGGCAGACGGTATCCGTAAGTTTGCTATCGACCAGGAAAAGCTGGAAAAGATGATTGCAGATTTGCTGTAATTATTTTTGATAACGATATGAATACCGGTCATCAGGCCGGTATTTTTTTATCTGTGATTCACTACGGATAATTGCATCCACTGTGCTTGCCGCGCTGCAAAAATAGCGCCAACAATAGTATGATAGCGCGCGAGCAAGAGTACAGTTTAGTGACAGAGGATTAGATATGAATAAGTTACGCATTGGTTTGGTTTCTATCTCCGATCGCGCATCCAATGGGGTTTATCAGGATCAGGGGATTCCGGCGCTGGAATCATGGCTAAAAACGGCGTTGAGCAGCGAATTTGAAACTCAAAGCCGATTAATTCCTGATGAGCAAACGTTGATAGAAGAAGCACTGTGTGAACTGGTTGATGAAAGAGGCTGTCACCTGGTTCTTACCACCGGGGGAACCGGTCCGGCTCGCCGCGATGTTACTCCGGATGCCACGTTAGCCATTGCCGACCGCATTATGCCGGGGTTTGGTGAGCAGATGCGCCAGATCAGTTTGTATTATGTGCCAACGGCGATTCTTTCCCGTCAGGTTGGGGTCATTCGTAAACAGGCGCTGATCATTAATCTTCCCGGGCAGCCAAAGTCTATAAAAGAAACGCTGGAAGGGGTGAAAGATAAAGACGGAAAAACCGTGGTATCCGGTATTTTTGCCAGTGTCCCCTATTGTATTCAACTGCTGGATGGTCCTTATGTAGAGACGCATTCACAGGTGGTAGAATCCTTTAGGCCTAAGAGCGCAATCCGCGATATAAAAGGTTAAATTAAGACTTTTTGCAAAATAAGATTTCCATCTACTGGTGTATCGTAATGAGTACGATATAGTAAAAATTAATTTACAGACTGAAAGTTAATTTTTTTATCAACCTATAGAAAAAGATGGAATTTTATGATTCAGCAACAAAACCGCCGACTAAACAAACAGGATTATAAAACGCTGACTCTGGCAGCATTAGGCGGTGCGCTGGAGTTTTACGACTTTATTATCTTTGTATTCTTCGCTGTCGTTATCGGTCAACTTTTCTTCCCTGCCGATATGCCTCAATGGCTGGTGCTAATGCAAACTTACGGTATTTTTGCCGCAGGTTATCTGGCCCGCCCGTTGGGGGGAATCATTATGGCCCACTTCGGTGATTTGGTAGGGCGCAAACGCATGTTCTCTTTGAGCATTTTACTGATGGCGTTGCCTACGCTGGCCATGGGGATGCTACCAACCTATCAATCTATTGGTATTGCGGCTCCACTTTTACTGCTATTGATGCGTATTTTTCAGGGCGCGGCTATTGGTGGTGAAGTTCCGGGTGCCTGGGTGTTTGTAGCAGAGCATGTACCTTATAAACGTATCGGTATTGCCTGTGGTGTATTGACGGCGGGCCTGACCATCGGAATTTTGTTGGGTTCTCTTATCGCAACCATGATTAACTCCATGATGAGCGTGGAAACGATTCATAACGGCGGATGGAGAATACCTTTCTTCCTGGGCGGTATTTTTGGTCTGATCGCCATGTATTTGCGCCGCTGGCTAAAAGAAACGCCGATATTTATTGAGATGCAGCAGCGTAAAGCGCTGGCGGCAGAGCTGCCGTTAAAATCAGTGGTTGTGAATCATACCCGAGCGGTAACGGTTTCTATGCTGCTCACCTGGTTACTCTCTGCTGGTATTGTGGTGGTTATTTTGATGACACCAAATTACCTGCAAACTCAGTTTGGCATCGAGCGAGTCATTGCGTTGAAGGCTAACAGCATGGCGATTATCTCACTATGTGTAGGCTGTGTAATTGCAGGTATGTCTGCCGATCGTTTTGGTGCCAGCAAAACCTTTATTGGTGGCGGTTCACTGCTGGCGGTTGCCAGTTGGACGTTTTACCATTCGGCCACCAATGTAGATCTGCTATTTATTACTTACAGTATCGCAGGGCTGTGTGTGGGAGTGGTAGGGGCCGTTCCTTATGTGATGGTACGAGCGTTTCCGGCTGAGGTTCGTTTTTCTGGTATTTCTTTCTCTTATAACGTCTCTTATGCCATCTTTGGCGGTTTAACGCCGATATGTGTCACTTCTTTGATGAAACTCACACCAATGGCTCCGGCATATTATGTTTTGGCGCTATCAGTGATGGGAATATTGCTGGGAATTTATCTGCGTAACGATCTGAGAGCGACGGATAGCATTGCGGAACACCGTGATTCAGAGTTAGAGAAGGCACCAGTAACGGCCATATAGACGAAGCTTATGATGTGTCAGTTAAAAGCTGTAGGTGGCTTTAGATTGATGACAAAGTTTGATCGTTTCACTTTGTCCTTAAAGATAGTCAATCGTTGGGAGGGATGGGTGTTGGGGTCGTAGCAGCTTTAGCTGCCGGAGCGCCCCTAACCCAGCCAGGCCCAACGCACTCTGCGGCTAAGTACAGATGGTCTTCCGGTCGAGCACCAAGTCAATATAAGCATTTTGAATTTTACGACCGGAATATTCTCAAATGCTGATTTATTAGGTTTATCAGCAATCTGAAACTATCGGTTAGACAAGTGGCTTTAATATTAAAGATATTTAATAAATTTAGTTTGCCCATCGGCCTGTAAACCATCCTCAATCCATCCCAAATAGCGATAGAACCCATTGGCGCGTACATTGAGGTTACTGTCCGTTTCCAGCCATATTTGGGCGCATCCCATCTCTGCCAACCATTGTTCTGCTGCAATCATCAGCTGTCGACCGATTCCCAGGCCTTCAAAGTCAGGTTCAACAAAGAGTGCAAAAATGCTGGCTTCAGTCGCATCAGCCATAGCAAAAGCCACTATTTGTTGTTGATCTTCTGCTACCCAGCCTCGTCCCTGATTGATTAACATGGCAGGAAGTGATTGATGGGTGATTCCATGGGCGCTCAACTCTTCCAGCGTCATTTTATTGTCATTAACGCTGAGGCGTACGCGGAACATCTCTGTTACGTCATCAGGAAGTGCGATTCTTATTTGCATCTGTTATTTCCTGTTTATTGGGTTATGAGAGTAATACAAACAAAAACGCCTGCATTAAGCAGGCGTTTTTTAGTGATAAATAAAACCAGGATTAACCTGCTTTACGTTCACCAATTGGCAGAACGGTACGGCCATACTGTTCATTCAGTACTTCCGCCATAGCCAGATAAATTGCGCTGGAACCACAAACGATACCAACATAACCGGCGACGTTCAACAAACCTGTATTGGCGGTAATGTTACCGATAGATAACATAAAGAACAGTACCGTCAGGCTGGCAAAAACAAACTGTAAGCCACGGTTAGCGCGCAGGGTGCCGAAGAACATAAACAGAGTGAAAATGCCCCATAATGCTAAATAGATGCCCAAGAAGGTAGCATCTGTAGCATGGGCATGTCCGACTTCAGGGAGCAACCAGATACCCACTAAGGTCATCCAGAAAAAGCCATAAGAAGTGAATGCGGTAACGCCAAAAGTATTACCTTTTTTGAATTCTAAAATACCGGCAATAACTTGTGCCATACCACCATAAAAAATACCCATAGTAATAATTGCTGTGGTTACCGGAAAGAATCCGGCGTTATGGATATTTAACAGAATAGTGGTCATCCCAAATCCCATTAATCCTAGTGGACCTGGGTTTGCTAATTTATTCGAGTGCATATTTCCTCTGTACTCACGAATGCTGATTTATTAAATGGATTTTTATCCGCATAGAGGCGGAATTAACTAACAACGACCACGGGTAAATAACACCGCGTATTACACGTGAGCGCGCATAATAATGAGGCGCGAGTCACGAAACAATGGTTTTGATCAGGATTAATGCGAAATTTTTTTTATTTGCCCCCCTTGATGCCGGATTTGTCGCCCCCATCTTATGAACAACGGTGAAGCAAGCCTATGGATGTAAGACTTTTATTGGCAGTTGAAAAGTCATTTTGCACCCCCATATAGGTGAGTATGTGAACGAATATAGTTTTTAAGTGGAGAACATGTAATGGGTAAAATTATTGGTATTGACCTGGGTACAACGAACTCATGTGTTGCTGTTATGGACGGCACGCAGGTTCGCGTAATTGAGAACGCGGAAGGGGATCGTACAACTCCGTCAATTATCGCGTATACCCAGGACGGCGAAATTCTGGTTGGTCAGCCTGCTAAACGTCAGGCGGTGACTAACCCACAAAATACACTTTTCGCTATTAAGCGTCTGATTGGTCGTCGTTTTGGTGACGAAGAAGTTCAGCGTGACCGTGACATTATGCCTTTTAACATTATTGGGGCAGACAACGGCGACGCATGGGTTGAAGTAAAAGGTCAAAAAATTGCACCACCTCAGATTTCTGCTGAAGTTTTGAAAAAAATGAAGAAAACAGCAGAAGACTTTTTAGGTGAGCCAGTAACCGAAGCGGTAATTACCGTTCCGGCTTACTTTAACGATTCTCAACGTCAGGCAACTAAAGATGCCGGTCGTATTGCTGGTTTAGATGTAAAACGTATCATCAACGAACCAACCGCAGCGGCTCTGGCTTACGGTCTGGATAAAGAGATGGGTAACCGCACTATCGCCGTGTATGACTTAGGTGGTGGTACATTCGATATCTCTATTATTGAAATTGATGAAGTTGACGGCGAAAAAACCTTCGAAGTATTGGCAACCAATGGTGATACTCACTTAGGTGGTGAAGACTTTGATACCCGTCTGATCAACTACTTAGTCGATGAGTTCAAGAAAGAACAAGGCTTTGATTTACGTAATGACCCGCTGGCGATGCAACGACTGAAAGAAGCGGCAGAAAAAGCGAAAATCGAACTCTCTTCTGCTCAGCAAACGGATGTTAACCTGCCGTACATTACTGCAGATGCAACCGGTCCTAAGCATATGAATATTAAAGTGACTCGTGCGAAACTTGAGTCACTGGTTGAAGATTTAGTTAACCGCTCTTTAGAGCCGTTAAAAGTTGCATTACAGGATGCTGGCCTGTCAGTAAATGAAATCGACGATGTTATTCTGGTCGGTGGTCAAATCCGTATGCCATTAGTACAGAAGAAAGTCTCTGATTTCTTCGGTAAAGAGCCGCGTAAAGACGTTAACCCGGATGAAGCAGTGGCTATCGGTGCTGCGGTTCAGGGCGGCGTGTTAGCGGGTGATGTCACTGACGTATTGCTGTTAGACGTAACACCTCTGTCTCTGGGTATTGAAACCATGGGCGGCGTGATGACTTCGCTGATTGCGAAGAACACCACTATCCCGACTAAACACAGTCAGGTGTTCTCAACGGCAGAAGACAATCAGTCTGCGGTAACGATCCATGTTATTCAGGGTGAGCGTAAGCGTGCAGCAGATAACAAATCACTGGGTCAGTTCAATCTGGACGGCATTCAGGCTGCACCACGCGGTATGCCACAAATCGAAGTCACGTTTGATATCGATGCTGATGGTATTTTGCATGTATCGGCAAAAGATAAAAACAGCGGTCGTGAGCAAAACATTACCATTAAGGCTTCTTCGGGTTTGAACGAAGAAGAAATCCAAAAAATGGTGCGTGAAGCAGAAGCTAACGCCGATGCTGACCGTAAGTTCGAAGAGCTGGTACAAACACGTAACCAGGGTGACCACCTGTTGCACAGCACCCGTAAGCAAATTACGGAAGCGGGCGACAAGTTACCAGCGGATGATAAAACCGCTATTGAAGCTGCGTTAAGCGCGCTGGAAACTTCTCTGAAAGGTGAAGATAAAGCGGATATTGAAGCGAAAATCCAGGCGCTGGTTGAAGTATCTGGCAAGCTGATGGAAATGGCTCAGCAGCAACATGCTGAAACCACATCAGAAGGCGCACAAAGCGCGCCAGGTAAAGATGACGACGCCGTTGACGCTGAGTTCGAAGAAGTTAAAGACAAGAAGTAATCGCCCTTAAGCGGGCACGGTAATGATGCTTAAATTGTGGTATCGTTAACGGAACTTGGCACGGGCGTTGAGGTAACTCTACGCCCGTGTACGCATATATAGGGTAAAGTCCACAGATGGCGAAGAAAGACTATTACGAAGTCCTGGGCGTAGGCCGTGACGCCGATGAGCGTGAAATAAAGAAGGCCTATAAACGCTTAGCGATGAAACATCACCCGGACAGAAATCAGGGTGATAAAGACTCTGAAGAGAAGTTCAAAGAGATCAAAGAAGCTTATGAAATACTGACCGATGCTCAGAAGAAAGCCGCTTACGATCAGTATGGCCACGCTGCTTTTGAACAAGGCGGCATGGGCGGTGGTGGTTTTGGCGGTGGCTTCAGCGGCGGCGGTGATTTTAACGATATCTTTGGCGACGTATTTGGCGATATCTTTGGTGGTCGTCGTCAACGCGCAAGCCGGGGTTCCGACTTGCAATACACCATGACATTAACGCTGGAAGAAGCGGTTCGCGGTGTAGCCAAAGAGATCCGTATTCCAACGCTGGCTGAGTGTGACGTTTGCCACGGCAGCGGTGCGAAAGCAGGAACCAGCTCAACCACCTGTTCAACCTGTCATGGTGCAGGTCAGGTTCAGATGCGTCAGGGCTTCTTTGCGGTACAGCAAACCTGTCCAACCTGTCATGGTCGCGGTAAGATCATTAAAGATCCATGCAATAAATGTCATGGTCAGGGTCGGGTAGAGAAGACTAAAACGCTGTCGGTTAAGATCCCGGCAGGTGTTGATACTGGGGATCGCATTCGTTTGTCTGGCGAAGGTGAAGCCGGAGAGAACGGAGCACCGGCGGGTGATTTATACGTTCAGATTCAGGTGAAACAGCATCCAATCTTTGAACGTGATGGTAATAACCTCTATTGTGAAGTGCCGATTAACTTTGCAATGGCCGCTTTAGGTGGTGAAATTGAGGTTCCTACGCTGGATGGTCGGGTAAATCTGAAAGTTCCGGCAGAAACTCAAACCGGCAAACTGTTCCGAATGCGCGGAAAGGGTGTTAAATCAGTTCGCGGTGGCAGCCAGGGTGACCTGCTGTGTCGTGTTGTGGTTGAGACACCGGTTAAGCTTAATGAGAAACAAAAACAACTTTTACGCGAGCTTGAAGAATCTCTGGGTGGAGAAAAAGGGGCTAAAAATAGCCCGCGCTCTAAGTCATTCTTTGACGGCGTGAAGAAGTTTTTTGATGATTTGACAGGCTAATTATTTAGCGTCTGATTCTCAGAATAAAAATCCCCGATCAACAATCGGGGATTTTTTTTGCCTGAAATCAAAAGGTAACCGGCTAATTTTACCGTTTAATGATGAATAAAAAGCAAGTGCTTCATTTTTAGTGGTTATTAATATTACAGCATGATTAATAAGGGTGTTTTAGTTTGCTTGCTATGAGTAACTCTGGGTATTAGTGTGATTAAAGGCTGCTTTTTGTAAAATTATGGATTCTTAGTCTAATTTTAAAGCGTTAGGTGAAGTTTTATAGTACCATCACGATAGTGCTAATTTGAATAATAACATTAAGGTATCTTGTTTTAAGATATTAAAGGAGCCGTTTTTATCATGACTCACTATTTGCGCCAGTTTCTAAAGTTAGAGGCATCAGGCGGTATTTTACTGATTATCGCAGCATTAATTGCCATGATTATGGCTAACTCACCTTTGCTGAATGCATATGAAGGTTTTCTGCATTTACCCATAGTTATCAAGATTGCCGCTTTGGATTTAAGTAACTCACTGGCCCATTGGATCAATGATGGTTTGATGGCAATCTTCTTTTTAGTTATTGGACTGGAAGTTAAAAAAGAGCTGATAGAAGGATCGTTGGCGGGAAGAGATAAGGCCATGTTTCCGGTAGTCGCGGCGATAGGGGGTATGATTCTCCCCGCGCTGGTTTATCTGATATTTAACATGGATGATGTGGTAACTCGTACCGGTTGGGCCATTCCCGCGGCAACCGATATCGCCTTTGCACTTGGGGTTATGGCGTTATTAGGAAGCCGGGTACCAACCAGCCTGAAAGCATTTCTGATGGCGTTAGCGATTATTGACGATTTAGGGGCGATAATTATTATTGCTCTGTTTTATACCAAAGATCTTTCAATGGTCGCACTTGTCGGTGCCGCAGTGACGATTGCTATTATGGCGGTGATGAACTGGCGCGGCGTAGGTAATAAACTGGCCTATATTATTGTTGGCGCAATACTCTGGGTGTTTATGCTTAAGTCTGGTGTGCATGCCACATTGGCGGGCGTAATTACCGGATTTTTCATTCCTCTTAATGGCTCTGAAGGCAGTAAGCCATTGGATAGTTTGATTCATCAGTTACATCCTTGGGTCACTTACTTTATTTTACCGCTGTTTGCTTTTGCCAATGCCGGTGTTGCTTTGGCTGGTGTGACGCTAAGTTCACTGAGTGGTATTTTGCCATTGGGAATTATGTTGGGCTTGGTAGTCGGTAAGCCGCTGGGGATCTTTGGTTTCTGCTGGGTTGCGTTAAAAACCGGTTTAGTAAAAATGCCGGAATCTATCCAGTTAAAGCATATCTTCTCTGTTTCTGTGCTCTGTGGTATTGGCTTTACGATGTCTATTTTTATCTCTTCTCTGGCATTTGAAGGTTTGTCCGCTGAATACATTACCTATTCACGTTTAGGTATTTTGATTGGCTCAACGGTGGCCGCAGTATTAGGGTATTTCCTGTTAAAAATCTCATTAACAAAATTACCGCCACATGAGATTGTGAAGTAATTAATAATAAAGCCTGATTTCTTCAGTCTTGTGTTTAAAAGAGCTAATTGTCGGGAGGGGCTGCCGTGGGGGTCGACTTGGCGTAAGCCAACGACAAACAGGCAAAGCCTGTTTGAACAGCGCTCACGCTGGCCCGTCAGGGTGAAACACCGCAAGGTGTTTCATAACTGCCCGTAGGCAGACCAGGCCCGACACGCACTGAAGCTAAGTACAGATGGTCTTCCGGTCGAGCACAAAGCTAATATGAGCATTTTAGATTTTACGACCGGAATATTCATTGAGGCCAATTTCTTAGGTTTATCAGCAGTCTCAAAGGTTCTGCCAAAAGGCAGAACCTTTATCTTGGTAAAATGAAAGATGATATCAAGCTACCGGAACCTTAAGATTTTTATAGCGCTGGAAAACGGGCATATTGATCTCTTGTGGATTCTGTAACTGCCACAGATTTCGGTTTATACCATCGTTAATCAGGTAGATAACCCCAGTCTCAATGGCGGACATCAGACACATCATGACGGGTTCATTAGAGGTATAGCCTACTTCACCTTCCAGCAGGCGCTGATAATCGATAAAGCGGAATACACCTGCCTGAACTTCATAAGAAAGAATCGTTTTACTGGTATTCACTGATGAGAGGATTTCACCAGTGCTAACATTGACGACCCGTAAGTTAACGGCAATCTGATCGAGTTGATACTGGGTACTGCCCCCGATACCAAAATACCGTGCACCGATTCCCCCTGATTTCACGTTGCTTTCGTAACCAATGATGGAGCCTTCAATCAGTACGTTTGCTGCAACCAGTGAGGAAAGTGGCTGCATATTATTAACTGCCGCTTTACCATTCTCTTGAGCTGCCCGAATAATTTTCCGTTCATTTAACAGGTTTTGTAGACCTTGTCGTTCCAGTGGAATAAACCAGTTGGAGTCCTTTAAGGCTGATATCAACATAGCCGTCGCGCTCTGTGGTACAGAAGTTGAGAAGTTACTGGCAGGATAGGGTTTAAACTGTCCGGTTTCATCCTGAATATTGTATACCGAGACAAAGATTTTACCTTTTGGCGTCGGTAACTGAATTAAATCCTGATAACTTGGGCTGCGAGGCAATAATGTTGGTTCAGCTGCTTATCTTGGTGGATTGGTTAAACAACCATTTAGTAGAAACAGGCTGGCAAGTAATAAGAGATGGCGCATAGGTCGTTACCTTGTCTTAGTTAGCGCTGATACTGGTCAAGCCATCGACTTGAATGGTCGAGCTTTTACCACTGGCACGGTCGAGAATGTTCATGGTTAAGTTACCGTCGGTGTTAGTGACATCAACAATAAAGTCTTTTGTCACCAGTCGGCCCGGTTTTCCCTGATTGATGTTACCCATCAGGCTACCCAGAAGTTGTGACTGAATGGCCGAGGTAAAATTATCCAGCGCTGAAGGCGTAGAGGATTCAAAATCATATCCATCAGGATCTTTATAGGAGTTTTGGGCATTGGCTTCCGATAACAGAAAAGAGCCATTGTTTGGGTTACCGCCAAAGTTAGGGTTTACGAACTGGAATACCATGTTTCCTCCCCAAGAGAGGGGAGAGAACAGAAGCAAAGATAGAACCAAGTTTTTGATGCGCATAATACTCTCCTTAAAACTCATCGCGGGTTAAGTCACCGGTATTCAGAAGGCTTTGGTCTATCTGTCTTCTGGCCAGTTTCTGTGCCACCTGATCAATGGCCAATTCTACGTTACGGTTAAAGTCGCGTTTGCTTGGAAACAGAAACGCCTGATGTAGCACATCCTGATCGATTTTTATGGTTATCCAACTTCCCCAGCGAGCGCTGGGTTTTTCACTGATAGTGATATTTCCTTTAAAATCTTTTTCCCATTTATCACTAAAGGCGCGGTAAAAATCGTGTCCGGTGGCGGTTACCGTGTGATCGGTAATCAAACCCGGCACTTCAACTTCTACAGCAGATGCGATTGGGCTAAACATTAAAAAGAGTGAAATGATAGCCGCCGACAGATAACCGTTCATGACTCAGCGCCTAAGATGTTCATTGGCCCAGGTTGCTGCCTGAGTGCGATTCTTCAAGGAGATTTTCTTAAACAGGTTATACAGATGAGTTTTTACCGTGTTTTCACTGATAAACAGCAGTCTGGCAATCTCCAGATTGGAGGCTCCCATACATAGCTTATGCAGGATCTCTTTCTCTCGTTGTGTCAGGTCGGTCGCACTATCACCATGGTGATAGTGGTAAAAGCGGGATTGATTGAGCAGGTGACTGGCTAATCGCTGAGAAAAGTAATACTCGCCACCCATGACGCTATTAATCCCTTCGATTAATTTTTCCTGGTCGGCAGATAGATAAAATACAGCACTAATCTGTGGCCATTTTTCAATTTCTTCAAAGTGATAATCTTCAGGCGTATTAAGCAAGAGCAATTTGATACGATCGCGATTTTGGTTGAGAACCCCTTGCCAAAAAGTAATCAACTTTCTATCTACGCTCATCAAATCAAAAAGAACCAACACCTTTTCAGTTGGTGGTTCATCAAGTGGTTTATGAATGTTTTGCAACTTAACATTAATGGGTAAGGCTGTATTTAACTGATGTAATAGCGCTGTAGCTAATAACGATGGTTGTGTTATTAATAGCAACAAGCTCCTGTTTGCTTCATTACTCATAATGAAACTCCGAAATAATAGACAAACCCATCCGCGCAGAATCTTAGAGACTGCAGTAAACGTAATTATTTAATGACTTTCTATTTTTAATAAAAAGATTTCATTTGAAATATATATGATAAATAAATTGGTGTTTTTCTGTTTATTGATTCCTTTGATTGTGTGTTTTTACACATACTCAATCTAGTATTAACGATTTCTAAAGCAAGGTCTATTTTTGTTGCAAAATGTTTCTTTTGGTTTATAACATTTTCAATCAATTCAACTAACTAATGATGGGTATGATATAAAAAATCAATAAAATCATGCGGTAGTACTATTTAATAAAGCAATTCACAATGTGAAACGTAATTTTTTTCTACGCGATATGGCGCATTTGAGATGTATCTAATAGCTATTCATTATTGCTTAATGATGAATGAGTTAGTGTGATTTTTAAATTTAGATAATTAATGGAATATTTTTTATTTTTTTTTGTGATCGTTGATTGGGTAGTATGGTAGCTTTATTTTTTTGAATATGAATTTTTTATATGGATGAAATGATTTTTTTCTCTTTTTAAAATTAAAGTTTAATAAATAGAACGGTTTCTTACCTACCCTAAAACTTTTGTATCAATACTGGTTATTTAAAATACGAAAAGAGGGTGAGTTTTTTATTTCCGAGCGATTGCATACTCAAATCATTATGTAGCGAAGTAAATAGTCATGATGGTTAATTATCTGAAAGATAATCATTGATTTTATTATTCATGTTTATGCGAAGTCAGCCCATTAGATTTAATTAGGGTGACAAAAATGAAAAGATTGATATGTGCATTAGCGTTGCTTTCTGTTTCTGGTGTATCGATAGCTCAATATGACATGGCAGGTTCTGAATTTGTTTCATCTGATTATCAGATGAATCGAAGTTCTGCTGTGGGGCAAGGAAATCGAGCGAATATTCAGCAAAACGGTACTTCCAACCTGGCCATTGTTATACAAAAAGGTGGAAACCAGGCACAGATTAAGCAATCGGGGAGCAATAACACGGCTGTTATGGCTCAAAGAGGAATCGCAAATAACGCTGAAATTATTCAGACCGATGCTAACAATGTGGCTTATATAGCACAGTCCGGTGCGGCCAATTCAGCGTCTATTGAGCAATCAGATTTTGATAATGAAGCTTACATTATCCAAAAGGGTAAAGGGAACGTAACGCAAATTATTCAAAACGGTGTAAACCGGTCAGCCGGTGTTATACAAAATTCGTCAGGAATGGCCATTCGAGTGATCCAACACTAGGAATGACTGTTTTTTTGACAATCATAGAAAGCCTATATACGACGGGGTAGTATCATGAAACTGTGGAAAATTATTGCATTAACATCATTAGTTCTTTCTGGCAGTGCCATGGCTGGTCGTGATGACCATCCAGCTCCAACACCAACTCCAACTGTACCTCAGTACACCTCAGCATCTGCTGAAATTCGTATCTATCAGGCAGGTACCAGCAACTTTGCTGATGCCAGCCAAACCCAGGCTTATAAATCTTTAACGGATGTTGAGCAACGTGGCGATCGTAACAAGTCTTACAGCAATCAAAGCGGTGACAACAGTCTGATTAACGTTGACCAATTTGGTAATGATAACCTGAGCGTTGCGGCACAAACTGCCAATAAAGCAGCAATCTACGTTTCTCAAAGCGGTAGCGGTAACGTTTCTGGCGCATCACAAAGCTATGATGGCGGCTTAATCTCCGTTACTCAACTTGGCGCAGGTAACGTCGCATACTCTAACCAACACTAATTTCAGTTCTTTCTATGTAAAAACAGGGCTATTTGCCCTGTTTTGTTTTTTGGTTTTTCCTGAGGAGTTCTTATGTCTTTTTTACTCGCTGCCGCCCTCAGTAACCAGCTCTGGTTTAGTATGCAGCAGGATGCCCGTTACTACACTGTTACTCCCATGGTAAACCTCGATAGTAGCTGTGAATGCACTATCTCAATAGAGGTTAAACGTAAAGGCAGTCAGGGAGAGAGTCGAAGCCTGCAACAAAACCATATCTCTCTGAAAGCCAAACAAGAGCATGCATTAGGACAAATGAAGTTCAATGTTTCTCAGGGCGATCGGGTGGATATTACTGTTACGCTAAGCAATGGTAGCAATATAGAAATAAAGAAGCAGTGGAGTTCATCACCCGAGGTTTGATTTTCAGGTTGAAGCGATTTTTCTGAACATTGTTAAATTGCAGACATAAAAAAACCGGCATCGCCGGTTTTTTTAAGAAACGCTCAACATTAATTACATAGCGTTGATTTGTGCAGTCAGGTTTGACTTATGACGTGCAGCTTTATTCTTATGAATTAAGCCTTTTGCTGCCTGACGGTCAACAATTGGTTGCATGTCATTAAATGCTGCCTGAGCAGCAGCTTTGTCACCTGCTGTAATCGCCATTTGTACTTTCTTGATGAAAGTACGCATCATGGAGCGACGGCTAGCGTTATGCTTGCGGCGCTTCTCAGATTGGATGGCGCGTTTCTTAGCTGATTTGATATTAGCCAAGGTCCAACTCCCAAATAGTTTCTTGAGGACATTCTAAAGGCGAAGGAATATGCCCTTTCGACCTTCTTTTGTCAACGGATTTGTGCAAATTAGCGCCGCCATTTTCTCTTTTTACTAAAAAAGAAGGGGCGACACCGCGGTTATCGATGGCGCAGAATTCTAACAGCTTTGTACAACAGAATACAGTAATTAACGCGTTTTCTTTATGTAGATGTTGAAGATATAAGCATTACTGTATATTTATCGGTAGATTAACGGCCTGAGACCATAAACCACAGAAGATTTTCGTTTATCGCGTAATCGCGGGTTAACCTTAGGCGCGGCTATTGCTATAATCGATGGTTTCCAACTGTACAGAGCCCAAAACTGATTATGGAGCTGATTCGCGGTATACACAATATCCGACCTCGCCACCACGGGTGTGTTTTGACGATTGGTAATTTTGACGGCGTTCACCTGGGTCATCAGGCGTTATTACGTCAGTTAAAACGAGAAGGGAAGCGCCTGGGCCTGCCTACCATGGTGATGATCTTTGAACCCCAGCCGTTAGAGTTATTTGCCCCGCAGCAGGCACCCGCAAGGCTGACGCGCCTGCGTGATAAGTGTAAGTATCTGGCGCAGGTTGGTATCGATTATCTGCTGTGCGTGAAGTTTGATGCTGTTTTTGCAGCCAACAGCGCAGAACAATTTATTTCTCAATTGCTGGTAGATTTGTTGGGTGTTAAGTTTTTAATGGTTGGCGATGATTTTCGCTTTGGGGCGAAGCGGCAGGGAGACTTCTCTTTGCTGAAAACTGCCGGAGAAACCTTTGGTTTTTCTGTCGCCGATAGCGAAAGTTTTTGCGAGTCGGGTACACGAATCAGTAGTACCATCATTCGTCAGGCATTGAGAGACGATAATCTGGCACTGGCGGAATCTTTACTTGGTCGGCCATACAGCATGTGTGGAAGGGTCGTCCATGGTGATGAGTTGGGGAGAACTATCGGTTTTCCTACGGCGAATCTCCCCATGAAGCGACTGGTAGCGCCAATTAAAGGTGTGTATGCCGTAGAAGTTCAGGGGCTGGCCGATAAGCCATTACCCGGCGTTGCCAATATTGGCACCCGACCTACGGTTTCCGGTGTACGCCAACAGCTTGAAGTACATTTATTAGATGTTGATATGGATCTGTATGGTCGCCATATTGATGTAATAATCAGAGAAAAATTACGCAGCGAGCAGCGTTTTGCTTCGCTGGATGCTTTAAAACAGCAGATTGAAAATGATGTCGTGACCGCCCGTGAATATTTTGGGCAAGCGGTACGGACTTAAATATCTAGCCGAGAGATAGGGAACCGAGAATCGAATGACTGACTATAAGAACACGTTGAATTTGCCGGAAACCGGTTTTCCAATGCGCGGCGATTTAGCCAAGCGCGAACCGGATATGCTAAAACATTGGTATGAATCTGACCTTTATGGTGCGATTCGCCAGGCTAAAAAAGGGAAGAAAACCTTTATTCTTCACGATGGCCCTCCTTATGCAAACGGCAGCCTTCATATTGGTCATGCGGTAAATAAAATTCTCAAAGACATTATTATCAAGTCAAAAAGCATGTCCGGATACGATGCGCCCTATGTTCCGGGCTGGGACTGCCATGGGTTGCCTATTGAGCTAAAAGTAGAACAATTGGTGGGTAAACCAGGTGAGAAAATCAGCGCTGCGGAATTCCGTAAAGCTTGTCGTGACTATGCGGCGGAGCAGGTTGAAGGCCAGAAAAAAGATTTTATCCGTTTAGGTGTGCTGGGTGACTGGGATCATCCATACCTGACTATGGAATATAAGACTGAAGCCAACATCATCCGTTCTCTGTCAAAAATCATCGGTAATGGCCACCTGCATAAAGGCGCTAAGCCTGTGCACTGGTGTATTGATTGTCGTTCATCTTTGGCTGAAGCAGAAGTTGAATATTACGACAAAACCTCTCCTTCTATTGATGTGCGTTTTGCAGCCGTTGACTCAGCAGCAGTCGCCGCTCAGTTTGGTGTAAGTCAGGTGAATGGTTCAGTTTATGCCGTTATCTGGACCACGACCCCATGGACTTTACCAGCCAACCGCGCCATTTCTCTGCATCCTGAGTTTGAATATCAGTTAGTTCAGGCTGGAAGTGACAACCTGATTCTGGCCGCCGATTTGGTTGAAAGCGTGATGAAGCGCGCTGGCATTGATAGCTGGAAAGTTCTGGGCAGTGCAAAAGGTGCAGATTTAGAACTGATGCGCTTTAAACACCCATTCCTGAACTTTGATGTACCGGTTGTTCTGGGTGAACATGTGACGCTGGATGCGGGTACTGGTGCGGTACATACTGCGCCGGGTCACGGTCCTGATGACTATGTGATTGGTCAAAAGTATCAGTTAGAAGTGGCTAACCCGGTTGGTCCGGATGGTTGCTATCTACCAGGAACTGGTGCTGGCCTTGATGGATTAAACGTATTTAAAGCTAACGACGTGATTGTTGAAATGCTGCATGAGCATGGCGCTTTATTACACGTTGAAAAAGTACTGCATAGCTATCCATGCTGCTGGCGTCATAAGTCCCCTATTATTTTCCGTGCAACTCCTCAGTGGTTTATCAGCATGGAACAAAATGGATTACGTAAGCAGTCGCTGGAAGAGATCAAAAGCGTTCGCTGGATCCCTGACTGGGGTCAGGCGCGTATCGAAAACATGGTAGCAAATCGTCCGGACTGGTGTATCTCGCGTCAGCGTACCTGGGGTATGCCTATGTCTTTGTTCGTTCACAAAGATACTGATGAACTGCATCCGCGTGCATTAGAAATCATGGAGCAGGTAGCTCAGCGCGTTGAACAGCATGGTATTCAGGCATGGTGGGATCTGGATCCTAAAGATGTATTAGGTGAAGACACCGAAAATTATGTGAAAGTGCCGGATACACTGGACGTTTGGTTTGACTCGGGTTCGACTCACTCCTCCGTCGTTGATGTGCGTCCAGAGTTCCACGGACACAGTGCGGATATGTATCTGGAAGGTTCTGACCAGCATCGCGGTTGGTTTATGTCTTCCCTGATGATTTCCACCGCAATGAAAGGTAAAGCACCTTATCGTCAGGTTCTGACTCATGGTTTCACCGTGGATGGTCAGGGTCGTAAGATGTCGAAATCTATCGGTAACACCATTAGCCCACAGGACGTAATGAATAAACTGGGTGGCGACATCCTGCGTTTATGGGTAGCCTCAACGGATTACACCGGAGAAATTGCGGTATCCGATGAGATCTTAAAACGTTCAGCGGACGCTTATCGTCGTATTCGTAACACTGCACGTTTCCTGCTGGCTAACCTGAATGGTTTTGATCCGGCAAAAGATATGGTGAAGCCAGAAGAGATGGTGGTTCTGGATCGCTGGGCCGTGGGTCGTGCTCTGGCGGCGCAAAATGAAATCGCTGCCAGCTATGATAACTACGACTTCCATGTAGTTATTCAGCGTCTGATGCAGTTCTGTTCCGTTGAGATGGGCTCGTTCTATCTGGATATCATCAAAGATCGTCAGTACACCGCAAAAGGCGATAGCCTGGCGCGTCGTAGCTGCCAGACTGCGCTGTATCATATCGCCGAAGCATTGGTACGCTGGATGGCACCGGTTATGTCATTTACCGCTGACGAAATCTGGAACTACCTGCCGGGGGAACGTGAGAAGTTTGTGTTTACCGGTGAGTGGTATCAGGGATTATTCGGTCTGGCCGATGGCGAAAGTATGAATGACAGCTATTGGGAAGAATTGCTGAAAGTCCGTGGTGAAGTGAATAAGGTGCTGGAGCAGGCGCGTAACGATAAGCAGTTAGGTGGCTCCCTTGAAGCATCGGTTACTTTATTCGCCGACTCAGAGCTGGCAGATAAGCTGAATGCGCTGAAAAATGAGCTGCGTTTTGTGTTGCTGACTTCGGGTGCGAAAGTTGAACCTATTGCTCAGGCAACCGCAGACGCGCAGCAAAGCGAAATGATGAAAGGTTTGAAAGTTGGGCTGGCTAAAGCTCAGGGCACTAAATGTCCTCGTTGCTGGCACTATACGCTGGATGTGGGGCAAAATGCAGAACATCCGGATCTTTGTGGTCGCTGTGTAACTAACGTTGCTGGCAATGGTGAAGAGCGTAAGTTCGCCTGATGAGTAAATCTATTGGTTCTACCGGACTCCGCTGGCTATGGCTGGCGGTTGCCGTTTTGATTGTCGATCTGGCCAGTAAGTTTTGGGTGGTAAGGAATTTCCGCCTGGGCGAATCGGTGGATTGGTTACCGTTCTTTAATTTCTACTATGCGAGAAATTATGGCGCTGCGTTTAGCTCCTTTATGGGACAGCGTTGGGCGTTGGCTGCGGTAGCGATAACGATTACCATCGTATTAATGGTGATGATGTATCGTACAGCGGCAACGGCTAAGTGGAGCAACATTGCTTTCGCATTGATTATCGGTGGGGCATTGGGCAATCTGTTCGATCGTCTGTACCATGGTTTTGTCGTCGACTTTTTTGATTTTTTCATTGGCGACTGGCACTACCCAACTTTCAACGTTGCTGACTGTGCGATATGCATCGGGGCAGTGATGGTGGTACTGGAAGGGTTTATTTTCTCTAAAAAAGAGAAAAAGCCAGCGTAATGCAAGTCACAGTGATGTAACGGTTTTATTAACGGTGTAGCCAGCATGGTTGCTGACTACACCGTATATATATTTGGAGAGTAAAAATGCAGATATTGTTAGCCAATCCGCGAGGTTTCTGTGCAGGAGTCGACCGGGCTATCAGTATTGTTGAACGTGCGCTGGAGATTTATGGCGCCCCAATTTATGTACGCCATGAAGTGGTGCATAACCGTTATGTTGTCGACAGCCTGCGCGATCGCGGAGCGGTATTTATTGAACAGCTTAATGAAGTTCCCGATGGTGCGATTTTGATTTTTTCTGCACATGGCGTATCTCAGGCGGTTCGTGCGGAGGCTAAATCCCGCGATTTAACGGTTTTCGACGCTACTTGCCCGCTGGTAACTAAAGTTCATATGGAAGTGGCTCGTGCCAGCCGTAAAGGCCGTGAAGCCATTCTGATTGGTCATGCCGGGCATCCTGAAGTGGAAGGCACCATGGGGCAGTACAGCAATCAGGAAGGCGGCATGTATCTGGTGGAGTCACCGGAAGATGTGTGGCAGTTAAAAGTCAAAAATGAGAAGAACCTCTGTTTTATGACGCAAACTACGCTATCTGTTGATGATACTTCCGATGTGATTGATGCACTGCGTGAGCGTTTCCCGGATATTATCGGTCCGCGTAAAGATGATATCTGTTATGCCACTACCAATCGTCAGGAGGCAGTACGCAATTTAGCGCTGCAGTCAGATATGGTATTGGTGGTTGGTTCGAAAAACTCGTCTAACTCAAACCGTTTAGCTGAACTGGCGCAACGAATTGGTAAACCCGCCTATCTGATTGATACCGCAGAAGATATTCAGGAAGAGTGGCTGAAGAATTTGAGTTCTGTTGGTGTAACGGCTGGCGCTTCTGCTCCCGACGTTTTGGTTCAGGCAGTGATCACTCGCTTGCGCTCTCTGGGTGGCGAACCTGCGGTAGAAATGGAAGGGCGTGAAGAGAGTATTGTATTTGAAGTGCCAAAAGAGCTAAGAGTTAAGCAGGTGGATTAAACCTGAATAGCTATTTTTGAGCAAAATATTTGCGGGCTGATATATTCAGCCCGTTTTTATTTTCATCGTTTTGTATTTCATCAATATAAGCTTAGCTTTTAATTAGTCCGGCATAATTAGTAAATTTATTTGTCACCGTTCAGGGTGAACGTTAATCTGGTAGTTAAGTTACTTACAGAATAAAAATTCAGAGGATCATTATGACCAATAAGCAGGTTAGGATTGCGATTGCCGGTGCCGGTGGACGAATGGGGCGTCAGCTTATTCAGGCTGTTCATCAGGCAGAAAACGTAACGTTAGGGGCTGCACTGGAACGACGTGGCTCTTCACTGGTTGGTGTTGATGCCGGTGAACTGGCGGCCATTGGTCAGATTGGTATCCGGGTTAGCGATAATCTGGAGGCAGTAGCGAAAGATTTTGATGTGTTTATTGATTTCACTCGCCCTGAAGGCACTCTGGAGCATATCTCTTTTTGTCGCCATCACCATAAGGCAATGATTATTGGTACCACCGGATTTGATGATGCAGGTAAAGCGGCTATTCAACAGGCTTCAGCAGAGATTCCGATCGTATTTGCCGCTAATTTTAGCGTTGGGGTTAATCTGGTGCTTAAATTACTGGAGCAGGCAGCAAAGGTAATGGGTGATTATACCGATATTGAAATCATTGAAGCGCACCATCGCCATAAAGTTGATGCGCCTTCGGGTACTGCCCTGGCAATGGGAGAAGTCATTGCCGAGACATTAGGCAGGGACTTAAAAACTTGTGCAGTGTATGGCCGGGAAGGACATACCGGCGAACGTGCTCGTGAAACGATCGGATTTGCTACCCTGAGAGCGGGTGATATTGTTGGAGAACACACGGCGATGTTTGCTGATATTGGCGAACGAGTTGAAATAACGCATAAAGCCTCCAGTCGGATGACCTTTGCCAATGGTGCTGTCAGGGCTGCCGCCTGGTTAAGTCAACATAAGTCTGGTCTTTATAGTATGCGGGATGTTTTATCGCTTAACGATTAATTTTATATATTTATATCGAGATTAATTGACTTAAATTTTCATATTGATCTCGATTTTTATTTTTAAATTCATTTATATTCAATTGGTTAATTGGTTAATTGGTTAATTGGTTAATTGGTTAATTGGTTAATTGGTTAATTGGTTAATTGGTTAATTGGTTAATTGGTAATTATTGTATTTATTTGGTTTTGACCTATTTTTCACTAATTGATTATATTTTATATTATTAACTCTATTTTTTTATCCTCAAGTCTCATTTTTTCATCCGTATTTTTCTTTTTTGTATTCAAATATCGATTTATTCTATCATGTGCTTTAGCAATCGTTTTCTAAGCATGGTTTATTGATGTTTATTGCCATTACATCTCAATTTTTATGTTGAAGTGCTAAAAATATAACAAAAAATGTGTGTTTCGGTAGACAAGAGACGGTTCGATCATTAGAATGCGCCCAATTTGCCCAAAATCTGCCAGTAAGGCTTTTTTTGTGCCTTTGAAAAAGGTATAGTTGTGAATTAATATGCATATTTTGTGACTGTTTATTCTAGGAGGGTGTTTTGAGTAAGACAGCGCTACTGGTTCTCGAAGACGGAACCCAATTTCATGGTCGGGCCATCGGGGCTAAAGGGATGGCAATTGGGGAAGTGGTTTTTAATACCTCAATGACAGGCTATCAAGAAATCCTTACTGACCCATCTTATTCCCGCCAAATTGTTACTCTTACTTATCCCCATATTGGAAATGTCGGCACGAACTCTTCAGATGAAGAATCCACATCGGTTCATGCTCAGGGATTAATTATTCGTGATTTGCCGCTGATTGCCAGTAACTACCGCAATCAGGAAGGACTGTCAGAATACCTGAAACGCCACAATATAGTTGCTATCGCTGATATTGATACTCGTAAACTGACCCGTTTGCTCAGAGAGAAAGGGGCCCAAAACGGCTGCATTATTGTTGGTGACCAGCCGGATGCTCAACTGGCTCTGGAGAAAGCGCGAGCCTTCCCAGGCCTGAAAGGCATGGATTTAGCTAAAGAAGTGACCACTCAAGAGTCCTACAACTGGGCTCAGGGCAGTTGGACGCTGGAAAATGATTTACCGGCAATAAAAAGTGATAGCGAATTGCCTTACCACGTGGTCGCTTATGACTATGGTGTAAAACGCAACATCCTGAGAATGCTGGTGGATCGCGGCTGCCGTCTGACGGTGGTTCCGGCACAAACTTCCGCAGAAGACGTTTTGAAACTTAATCCGGATGGTGTTTTCTTATCAAACGGACCGGGAGACCCGGCACCCTGTGATTATGCGATTAAAGCTATTCGTCAACTACTGGAAACGGATATTCCGGTATTCGGTATCTGTCTGGGGCATCAACTACTGGCTCTGGCTTCCGGCGCGCAAACCATCAAGATGAAGTTTGGTCATCACGGGGGTAACCACCCGGTGAAAGATCTCGATGCCAATAGCGTCATGATCACGGCACAAAACCATGGTTTCGCGGTAGATGAGACCTCATTACCATCAAATCTGCGTATCACCCATAAATCGTTGTTTGATGGCACATTGCAGGGTATTCATCGTACCGATAAAGCAGCGTTTAGTTTTCAGGGGCATCCGGAAGCCAGCCCGGGTCCACATGATGCTGCACCACTGTTCGACCATTTCATCGAACTGATTGAATCTTATCGTTCTACAGCTAAATAAATCAGGAGCCTTGAACCATGCCAAAACGTACTGACATAAAAAGTATCCTGATTCTTGGAGCCGGCCCAATTGTTATCGGCCAGGCTTGTGAGTTTGACTACTCCGGAGCACAGGCCTGTAAAGCCCTGCGTGAAGAGGGGTACCGGGTTATTCTGGTGAACTCCAACCCGGCAACCATCATGACTGACCCGGAAATGGCTGATGCAACCTATATTGAGCCTATTCAGTGGGAAGTGGTACGCAAAATTATTGAAAAAGAGCGCCCGGATGCGGTTCTGCCTACCATGGGCGGACAAACCGCTCTTAACTGTGCGCTGGAACTGGAGCGTAAAGGTGTACTGGCTGAATTTGGCGTAACCATGATTGGTGCCACTGCGGATGCCATTGATAAAGCAGAAGATCGCCAGCGTTTTGATAAGGCGATGAAAAAGATTGGCCTTGATACGGCGCGTTCCGGCATCGCTCATAATATGGAAGAGGCCTATGCGGTAGCTGCCGATGTCGGCTTCCCTTGTATTATCCGCCCGTCATTCACCATGGGGGGAACCGGTGGTGGTATCGCCTATAACCGTGAAGAGTTTGAAGAGATCTGCGAACGCGGTCTGGACCTTTCTCCTACCAAAGAGCTGCTGATTGATGAGTCGCTGATTGGCTGGAAAGAGTATGAGATGGAAGTGGTGCGGGACAAAAATGACAACTGCATTATCGTCTGCTCCATCGAAAACTTTGACGCCATGGGGATTCACACCGGTGATTCGATTACCGTAGCACCAGCACAGACGCTGACCGATAAAGAGTACCAGATCATGCGTAACGCCTCGATGGCGGTGCTGCGTGAGATTGGTGTGGAAACCGGTGGTTCCAACGTGCAGTTCTCCGTGAACCCTAAAAATGGTCGTCTGATTGTTATCGAAATGAACCCTCGGGTTTCTCGCTCTTCCGCGCTGGCCTCTAAAGCAACGGGTTTTCCGATTGCTAAAATTGCTGCCAAGCTGGCAGTTGGCTACACCCTCGATGAGCTGATGAACGATATTACCGGAGGCAGAACCCCGGCATCGTTCGAACCGTCTATTGACTATGTTGTGACAAAAATTCCTCGCTTTAACTTTGAGAAGTTTGCCGGTGCCAATGACCGTCTGACTACTCAAATGAAATCCGTTGGGGAAGTAATGGCCATTGGTCGTACGCAGCAAGAATCACTGCAAAAAGCATTACGCGGTCTGGAAGTCGGCGCCAGTGGATTTGATCCAAAAGTGAGTCTGGACGATCCGGAAGCACTAACCCGAATTCGCCGTGAACTGAAAGAAGCCGGTGCTGAGCGTATCTGGTACGTTGCTGACGCATTCCGCGCCGGTATGTCAGTAGACGGTATCTTTAACCTGACTAACATAGATCGCTGGTTCCTGGTACAAATCGAAGAGCTGGTTCGTCTGGAAGAGCAGGTGGCTGAACGCGGCATTAACGGTCTGGACTATGACTTCATGCGCTTGCTGAAACGTAAAGGTTTTGCCGATGCGCGTCTGGCTAAGCTGGTTGGTTTCTCCGAAGCTGAAGTACGTAAACTGCGTTATAAGCATGGCATTTATCCGGTATATAAGCGGGTTGACACCTGTGCGGCTGAGTTCGCTACGGATACTGCGTATATGTACTCAACTTATGAAGATGAGTGTGAAGCTAATCCAACCAATGACCGTCCAAAAATTATGGTACTGGGCGGTGGTCCTAACCGTATTGGGCAGGGAATTGAGTTTGACTACTGCTGTGTTCATGCTTCGCTGGCGCTGCGGGAAGACGGTTATGAAACCATCATGGTTAACTGTAACCCTGAAACGGTTTCAACCGATTATGACACCTCGGATCGCCTCTACTTCGAGCCGGTTACGCTGGAAGATGTACTGGAAATCGTGCGCGTAGAGCAACCTGCCGGGGTTATTGTTCAGTATGGTGGGCAGACTCCATTAAAACTGGCGCGTTCATTAGAAGCCGCCGGTGTCCCTATTATTGGCACCTCTCCGGACGCGATTGACCGGGCAGAAGACCGTGAGCGCTTCCAGCAGGCGGTTCATCGTCTGGGCCTGAAACAGCCGGCAAACGCAACGGTATCAGCGATTGAAATGGCGGTAGATAAGGCTGCTGGTATCGGTTATCCGCTGGTGGTTCGTCCTTCTTATGTGCTGGGCGGACGGGCAATGGAAATCGTTTATGACGAGACCGATCTGCGTCGTTACTTCCAGACAGCCGTTAGCGTTTCTAACGATGCACCAGTGCTACTGGACCGTTTCCTGGATGATGCCATTGAAGTGGACGTTGATGCCATCTGTGATGGTGAGCGTGTACTGATCGGCGGCATTATGGAGCACATTGAACAAGCGGGTGTTCACTCCGGTGACTCTGCCTGTTCTTTACCGGCTTACACCTTAAGTCAGGATATTCAGGATGAAATGCGCAGGCAGGTTGAAAAACTGGCATTTGAACTCTGTGTTCGTGGCTTAATGAACGTGCAGTTTGCGGTTAAAGGAAACGATGTTTATCTGATAGAAGTTAACCCTCGCGCTGCCCGTACCGTCCCGTTTGTTTCCAAAGCAACCGGCGTACCACTGGCTAAAGTTGCTGCACGCGTCATGGCGGGTAAATCACTGTTGGAGCAAGGTGTCACCAAAGAAGTTATTCCACCTTACTACTCGGTAAAAGAAGTGGTGTTGCCATTCAATAAATTCCCGGGAGTAGACCCGATTCTGGGGCCGGAAATGCGTTCAACCGGTGAAGTGATGGGCGTTGGCCGCAGCTTTGCTGAAGCGTTTGCTAAGGCGATGTTGGGCAGCAGTCCAAATCGGATCCCGCGTGGTCGTGCACTGTTATCTGTACGTGAAGGCGATAAAGCCAGGGTGGTGGATTTAGCCGCCAAACTGCTGAAGCAGGGCTTTGATTTAGATGCTACTCACGGTACTGCGGTAGTGTTAGGCGAAGCAGGTATTAATCCACGTCTGGTGAATAAGGTACACGAAGGCCGTCCGCACATTCAGGACCGGATCAAAAACGGCGAGTATAACTACATCGTCAACACCACCGAAGGGCGTCAGGCCATTGAGGACTCTAAGTTGATTCGCCGCAGTGCGCTTCAGTATAAAGTTCACTACGACACCACGCTAAACGGCGGTTTTGCTACCACGATGGCAATGAATGCGGATCCAACGGAGAAAGTGATTTCCGTTCAGGAGATGCATCAGTTGTTGAAGTAGTGAATGGATCATTGGTTTAACTATTCAGCCCCATTAACATGGGGCTGAATAGTTAGTAGGCGAAACTTACACCAGACTTAATCTTCTAACCCACACATTGTGGAAATTAGCCTGTTTGATAATCTGCACCTAAACTTTAAAAACTATAATAAACAGTAACTGAGCGTTTGAAGCGGTTTAAAAATCAGTGTTATTCTAACTGGCGCTTTTGAAAGCCCGGCAAACGGTAGGGTTATCCGTTTATTTCCTCTCTATTTCACTCAGGTAAACATAAAGTGGAATTTGATAAAGTCCATCAACGCCAGCGGGAGATCACCCGTTTGTGTATACAGTGCGCGCTGTTATTGTTGCAGCACGGTGCGGAAAGTATGTTGGTAGAGCAGCTTTCTACCCGTCTGGGCAAGGCGCTGGGGGTTGATGAGGTAGAAAGTTCTATCTCCGCAAATGCAATAGTGTTAAGCACCATCTACAAAGGGCACTGTCTCACTTCTACACGTAAGAATGTCGATCGCGGCATAAATATGCATGTGGTAACCGAAGTTCAGCGAATAGTGATACTCACTGAGCACCGCTTGTTAGGCATTGATGAGGTGGAAAAACGCTTAAACCATATTAAGCCGTTACGTTATCCACGCTGGTTAATGGTGCTGATGGTGGGCTTATCCTGCGCCAGCTTCTGTAAACTGGCCGGTGGCGGTTGGGACGCGGTGCTGGCGACGCTGTTAGCCAGTGGTGTTGCCATGTATTCCCGTCAGATTATTACGTCTTTCCAGATTAACCCGCTAATTAACTTTTTTGCCACCGCCTTTGTGGCAACCACCGTGGCTGGTTGGTTAGTCGACTGGATGGAGATTGATAAAGCTTCAATAGCCATGGCTTCCAGCGTATTGCTGTTGGTTCCCGGATTTCCGCTAATTAACTCGGTGGCGGATATGTTTAAAGGGCATATTAATACCGGCATTGCCCGTTGGGTGATGGCCAGTTTGTTAACCCTTTCAACCTGTATTGGGGTTGTGGTGGCAATAACCGTCTGGGGATTTAGGAGCTGGCTATGAATCTGATATTAACGCTTATCGAAAATATGCTTCTGGCGGCTATTCCGGCGGTTGGTTTTGCTCTGGTATTTAACGTACCGGTAAAGGCGCTGAAGTATTGTGCATTGTTAGGCGCGATAGGCTATGCCTGCCGTACCATATTGATTTATTATCAATTTCCTCTGGAGTGGAGCACATTACTGACCTCTATGCTGATAGGTACTATCGGTATTCGCTGGTCACGGCGTTTTCTGGCTCACCCAAAAGTGTTTACCGTTGCCGCGGTGATCCCTATGTTTCCCGGCGTTTTTGCCTATAAGGCAATGATTGCTCTGGTGGAGATCTCCCATAAGGGGTATTCTGCCGAACTGTTTGAAACCATGATTACTTATTTTTTAAGGGCTTCATTTATCGTTGGAGCATTGTCCATTGGGCTTTCTTTACCGGCATTGTGGTTGTATCGCCGTAAACCCAGCGTATAAACGCCCGTTAGCAGGATGTTGTTATGATTATTAGTCTGATTGCCGCCATGGCAGCAAACCGGGTGATTGGTGCAGAGAACGCCATGCCCTGGCATCTTCCCGCCGATCTGGCCTGGTTTAAACAAAATACCCTGAATAAACCGATAATTATGGGGCGTAATACCTATCTGTCTATTGGTCGCCCGCTGCCAGGTCGCTTGAATATTGTGATCAGCCGACAAGCTCAAACCGACGAAAGAGTTACCTGGGTGACTTCACTGGAGCAGGCTATTCAGGCGGCAGGAGAAGTGGAAGAGGTGATGATTATTGGCGGAGGAAGTGTCTATCAGCAAGCATTAGCGCAGGCTGACCGGCTATATCTGACCCATATTGAGGCCAACCTGCCGGGAGATACCCATTTTCCTGATTATCAACAACTGGCATGGAATCAGGTATTTTCTCAACATCATCAGGCTGATGAAAAGAACCCACATGCCTATCAGTTTGAAATACTGGAACGACAAAAATAATATTTTTTCGGCACATCAGAACGATGTGCCTGCTCGGTTTTATGAGAGCGTCACCCTGCCTTTGAGAATCAATAAATTGTATAATATTCAATGGATTATTTTTTGGTTTGTGAAGGTTGATTATCGTTGCTTGTGGATACTTTGTTGACGTTCAATAACGGATTGTAGTGAGTAATCTTATTTTTGTACGTTCAAGCGCAGATCTGACAACACTCTAACAATATGCAAAAAGCCGTTCCGACCATTGGGCCGAATATCACAGGTCCATTCTCCAGTATTTAGTTTTCTGACAGTTATTATTGTTCAGGACACATTGCTTTAAGTTTTTGGTAATTTTCCCCGAGATTTTTGGTTATTGATGTTAGTGTCTCTATCTCTTCTTTATCGGGGTAAGATATATAACGATGAACCGCGTTATAATATTGAATCAGTCGAATCATACTGAGGTTACCAATAGCGATTGGGTTGCTTTTATCAACTCCCGGATATTGAGCTGACTTAGCCATTAAAGCTTTAAGTTGTGGGTCGTAACCGGTATCTGACCATTTATTAAAAGCATTCAATGTAACCGTTCTATCTTGTATTGCTTTGCTACCTTTCTCTGTAACGGTTTCTGTTACAGAGATCAGAATTTTTGTCGAATCATCAAATAGTTCAAATGCGATTGCACAATCTTCTTTATGACCAGCCATGGTGAACATTGGTAATGTTAATAAGGCTATTCCTAGCGCCTTTTTCATATTATCCCTTATGTAACTCAAATTATTATTGCTGGCAGACTATGACTATTATGAATTTTCTTAACAGCTATTCTGGTTACACCATAAACACCAGCCTTGCCCTTAATACACATTAACCATTTTCTGTCGTCAATAATACATTCCGGATTTTGTAGATTTCCTGGAAGAAAGTATTTATCAAACATTAAAAATGAATGGGGGCCAGCGATTAGTCATCTGTTTCGGCAGTTTTCGCCAGAGAATCTTGTTGAAAATACTGTTTATCTTCCCATCTCAGCATGGTGAGTTTTCCCCCCCAACAACAACCGGTATCCAGTGCGTAAATCCCTTCCGGGGTACCTTTTCCTTCCAGCGAAGCCCAATGTCCAAAAACAATCGAATAGTTTTCAGAAACCGGCCCGAAGAGCTCAAACCAGGGTTTTAACGGTGCGGGTGCTTTTTTAGGCACATCTTTACAGATCATATCCAGACAACCGTTTGGATAACAGAAACGCATGCGGGTTAGTGCATTAGTGGCATAGCGCAATCTGGGTAAGCCTGACAGCTCATCGTGCCAGCAGTTGGGTAAATCACCATACATGGAGTCCAAAAACAGCGGATAGCTATCGCTGGAGAGAATAGCTTCAATTTCACGGGCGCAGCGTTTGGCGGTATCAATATCCCACTGAGGCGTGATGCCTGCGTGTCCCATTACCAACGCTTTTTCTTCGTCGACCTGCAATACAGGTTGGCGGCGTAACCAATTGATTAATTCATCACAGTCTGGTGCTTCCAGCAATTCGGTCAGATTATCTTTGGGTTTATTACGGCTAATGCCGGCATAAATTGCCAACAGATGAAGGTCATGATTACCTAATACAATACGGACTGAATCGCCCAGCGATCGAACATAACGAAGAACTTCAAGAGAGTCCGGACCTCGGGCAACTAAATCACCCGTTAACCAAAGGGTATCTGTGGCGGGGTTAAAATTGGCTTGCGCTAGCAAAGCCTGTAGTTCCTGAAAACAACCGTGTACATCACCGACTAAAAGTGTTGCCATAAGCGGGAGCTAACCTTTTTATTATTATTGAATCTTTTTTAGTGAATCAGGGACGGAATCGCCAGGCGGAATACCGGAATCACTATCTGAAATGGTTGCCCCATATGATCGATCATATTGTAGTGGCCTTCCATTGTACCCAGCGGCGTTTCCAGAATAGCACCGCTGGTATATTGAAACTCATTGCCTGCTGAAATAATCGGCTGCTCACCAATAACGCCTTCACCCTGAACTTCAGTGTGCTTGCCGTTAGCGTTAGTGATGAGCCAATATCGGCTAAGAAGCTGTACCTGCTCCCGACCCAGGTTGCGAACTGTCATGGTATAAGCAAAAACAAAGCGCTCTTCATCCGGCAAAGACTGGGCTTCAACATAGAAACTTTGTGCCTGAATAAAAATCCTGGGTTTATCGATCACGGTATTACTCCTGTTCAGCCTCCGGCAGTTTGGTGCCTTTGGTTGATAACCAATTTGCCATTTTGCAATACAGTTCAACAGAGATATTTTCTGCCCGCATATTCAGATCTAAGCCTAGTTCTGTCAGTTGGTCTGGTGTGAACAGATGACCCAGACTATTGCGGATAGTTTTACGCCGTTGATTGAATGCCTCTGTAGTCAGACGACTCAGGATACGAATATCTTCTACAGGATAGGGGATGCTGTCATGCGGAATCAGACGTACCACCGCTGAGTCTACTTTTGGCGCAGGGCGGAATGCCGTTGGTGGCACTTCCAGTACCGGAATGATCCGGCAATAATATTGCGCCATTACGCTTAACCGACCGTAGGTTTTGCTGTTTTCTCCCGCTACCAGCCGGTTAACGACTTCTTTCTGTAACATAAAATGCATGTCACTTATCGCATTAGTATAGCTGAAAAGATGGAACATCAGCGGCGTTGAGATGTTATACGGCAGGTTGCCGAACACCCTCAGCGGTTGCCCCATCTCTTTTGCCAGCGCCGCAAAATCAAAGGTCATGGCGTCTTGCTGATAGATAGTCAGCTTATCTTTCAGCTTAGGATTAACCGCCAGACGAGCCGCCAGATCGCGGTCCAGCTCAATAACGGTCATATGTTCTAACCGTTCAGCGACAGGTTCGGTTAATGCGGCAAGGCCCGGGCCAATCTCCAGCATAGCCTGTCCCGGTTGTGGATGAATCGCCGAGACGATGCTGTCGATCACATAAGGATCGCTTAAAAAGTTTTGCCCAAAACGTTTGCGGGCAAAGTGGCCCTGATGAACACGATTATTCATTACGATTATTTATCATTTTAATAGCGAGATTAAGCGCAACGGTAAAACTACCTGAATCGGCAGTACCTGTAGCGGCAAGGTCTAATGCGGTGCCGTGGTCGACAGAGGTTCTGATAAACGGAAGTCCCAGCGTGATATTCACAGCCCGGCCGAATCCCTGATATTTCAAAACAGGTAACCCCTGATCGTGATACATGGCTAATACAGCATCAGCATGTTGTAAGTATTTAGGCTGAAAAAGGGTATCTGCCGGAAGTGGCCCAATCAGGTTGATGCCCCGTTGGCGCAGCTTTTCCAGAGTAGGGGAGATAATTTCTATCTCTTCATGGCCCATATGGCCCCCTTCACCAGCATGAGGGTTTAGTCCACAAACATAAATTTGTGGGTGCGGAATACCAAACTGAGTAACCAAATCATGGTTCAGAATGGTGATAGTTTCCGTCAAACTCTCGGAGGTAATTGCTTCAGAAACGCGGGACAGCGGTAGGTGAGTGGTCACTAAAGCAACGCGTAACTCTTCTGTTGCCAGCATCATGACTACGCGTTGCCGATGGCTGCGTTCTGCAAAAAACTCAGTGTGGCCGGTAAATGCATGTCCGGCATCATTTATAATGCCTTTATGTACCGGTCCGGTAATTAATGCGGCAAATTCACCGCTCAGGCAGCCATCACAGGCTCGTGCCAGCGTGTCTATGACATATTGGCCGTTTTGAACATTAAGCTCTCCGGGAGTAACGGGATGGCTTAATTTAACCGGCAAAATGGTGAGTGTTCCTTTCTCCTGAGGCTGGGGGGATTGCTCTGGCTGGTAAACACGTAATTGCAAAGGCAGCCCGAGGAGGGCTGCCCTTTGCTGGAGCAATTCTGGCGCGGCGCAAACCACCAGCTCAACGGGCCATTCCCGTTGAGCCAGCTGAACCACTAAGTCAGGACCCACACCGGCAGGTTCTCCCGGTGTGATCACGACACGCTGAGTATTACTGACCATTTGTACTGCTGCTGTTGCCAGCGTTCATAATTTTAACGTAAGCACTGGCGCGAATCTCTTGCATCCAGCTAGGTACTTCTTCAGAGAACTTACGATTGAACAGCATACGGTAAGCACGATCTTTCTGTGCAACGTCAGTTTTATCAACCTGACGAGTATCCAACAGTTGGATCAAATGCCAGCCAAATGAAGAGCGAATCGGAGCGCTGATCTCATTTTTCTGCAGGCGCATCAGGGCATCGCGGAATGCCGGATCAAAGACTTCCGGTGAAGACCAACCCATATCACCACCCTGACGAGCAGAACCTGGATCTTCTGAGTATTTACGTGCCATTTCGGCAAAATCTGCTTTTCCACTGCGAATATCGTCAGCAATAGACGCCAATTGAGATCTGGCCTGATCGTCTGTTACAACAACGGTTGGGCGAATCAGAATATGGCGAGCATGTACTTCCATAACAGAAATAGATTTTTGCTCACCACGGATGTCGTTGACTTTTAAAATATGGAAACCGACACGAGAACGAATTGGCCCAACAATGCCACCTTTCTGGGATGATTGTAGCTCGCTGGCAAAAATGGATGGTAGCTCCTGCATCTTAGCCCAACCCATTTTACCGCCTCTCAGCGCTTGTGGGTCTGCTGAGTAAGTTGCTGCCATTTTGCCGAAGTCAGCACCATTCTTTAACTGTTCAACGATGCTTTTTGCTTGCTCATCCGCTTTGGCAACTTGATCCGGACTTGGGTTTTCACCTAAAGGAATCATGATATGGCTCAGATTCAGTTCAGCACTGGCATCTAACTGATTAGCCATTTGACCGGCCAATGCGTCAACTTCCTGAGGTAATACAGTAACCCGACGGCGAACTTCGTTATTACGTACTTCACTCATCAGCATCTCTTTACGGATTTGCTCACGGTAAGTTTTGTAGTTCATTCCTTCGGCAGAAAGACGGCTTTTTAACTGAGCGACGCTCATACGGTTTTGCTGAGCAATATCAGCAATACCTTTATCAAGCTGAGCATCATCAATCTTAATGCCCATACTGGTGCCTAACTGACTAATGATGCTATCCATAATTAGTCTTTCAGTAATTTGGCTACGCAAGGTTGCGTCGTCTGGCAACTGTTGACCAGCGCGGCGAGCGCCATTCTTAACGGAAGACATCATATTGTTGACGTCACTCTCTAAAACGACGCCGTTATTCACGATGGCTGCAACGCGGTCAACGTGTTGTCCGGCAGGTGCAGCAAGTACAGCATGTGAAGCCAATGACATTGAAGTGACTGATGCACAGAGCGCCAGACTTGCGGCAAGCGATCTCCAGTTTTTCATTACTTTTCTCATATAGTCCATCCGCACGGGGCGGTTTATCTTAAAAATAATACCAACGTCTTCACGATGGATATCAGAAAGCCTGTTGATATGGCAAAATTCCGGTACGTAACATTTTGCTTCCGCCTAAGTTATGGTTGCCACTTAAGCCGCGCAGTTCGATGTTAAAGGATACCTTGTTGTCGTAATCACTCTGGAAGTCACCCTTCGAGTTCCAGCCAATAATTTTTCGTTCATAGCCGACACCAATTGCCCAACAGCAAGTGTTGTACTGAACGCCTATTAGACCATCGGCAGACTGTTTTAGTTTCGTGTCATAGTAATATGCGCCAGTAACAGACCATCTGTCTGCAATTGGCCAGGTTGCGATACCACCAACTTGTGAAATATCCTGATTATACGCGGTATAACCGTTAGATATGTTAGTGGTCATGGCTGACACATACTCTTTACTGGCATAACGATAGCTAAGCTGAACGACACGCTCGCTGTCTTTACGATATTCGGCTACCGCATTACCGACAGCAAAAGTATCCAGACGCGTATCATATTGTACGCCACCGCGCAGGCCGAAGTTAGAGTCAATCTTCCAATAGCTGTCAGCAGCCCAAACTACGCTGCCGGTTTCTTTATTCTCATCTATTTTATTTGAATAGTAATCGTCATCACCGGTACGGGATTTCTCAAAGAAATAGATTTGTCCGATAGAGGCATTAAAACGCTCATTTTGACGGTCGTCATAAACCCGGGTAGTTAAACCGGTGGTTACCTGATTTGCTGAGGCGATACGGTCCAGACCACCGTAGGTACGGTCGCGGAACAGGCCGGTATAGTCTGACTGTAGCAATGTTGAGTCATAAACATAAATATCACTCTGATCCTTATACGGAACATAGAGATATTGAACCCGCGGTTCCAGCGTCTGAGTAAAGTCCGCCCAGGTATCCATTGGACGGTCAAACACCACTTTGCCGGAAATTTTGTATTGCGGTAATACCCGATTGACTGAATCTTTCAGGTCTGGGGCTCTGGTACCATAATATTTATAGAAATTATCTGAAAAATCTTGCTCGTAGTGAGTGGCCATCAGTTTGAATTCACTATCGATACTTCCCCAATTATTGGCGATTGGATAGTTAAACGTTGGCTCAAGGTGTGCCCGCACTGCGGTTGGGTTATTTGGGTTCTCACTGGAGAATTTGGATAACTGACCATAAGTATGCAAGTCGAAACCAGCAATGTTGTACAGGTAGTTATTGATATCAATTTGTGGCTCTGCGCGATAGGCGTTAATGTTACCGCCGCTGGCGAAGATCTGGAATTTTTTCATTGCGATAGTCGCATCCCAGTTCTGATTAGCATATCCCACACTGTATTTCTGGGTAGCATAGCCATCGGTACTGGAACCGTATTCGCTGGTAAAATCACTTAAATAACGACTGTCACTAAGCTTGGTATAGTCGATATTGAAACGCCAGTGTTGATCCATTACCCCATTGTGATTCCAGTAGAATAACCAGCGATCGGTATTTTTCTCATTTGGGAAATCAGAGGCATACTGGTCATCACTTTTCAGCCAGTCAAACTCCATGATGCCTGCACCAGGGGAGAGTAAGTAACGAAACTCATTCTGGAACTGCATACCACGCTGTTCAATATAGTGTGGTGTAATGGTGGCATCGAAGTTTGGTGCAATGTTCCAGTAATACGGCAGAATAAATTCGAAACCGCTGTTGTTACCGTACTTGGCATTGGGTAACAGGAAACCGGAACGACGCTTATTGCCGGTAGGTAATTGCAGATAAGGGCTATAGAAAACCGGAACCGGGCCAATTTTAAATCGGGCGTTCCAAATTTCTGCCAGTTCTTCTTCATTGTCATGAATAATTTCAGAACCGACTACGCTCCAGCTATTATCGTCAGGCAGACAGGAAGTAAAGGTACCGTTTTCTAAAATGGCATAACGGTTATCTTCCCGCAGTTTCATGGTATCAGCCTGACCGCGCCCCTGGCGCCCAACCATCTGATAGTTACCCTGATAAAGGTCGGTATCTTTAGTATTTAAATTAGACCAGGCTTTTGGTCCGCTAAGTTTGATCATATTGTCATCATACTTAACGTTGCCTGTTGCCGTAACGGTACGGATCGGCTCAGCCTGACCTTGCTGTTCTGTCTGGTTTACTTCTGCCTGATCGGCAATCATTAGCCGATTACCCTGCTCAACGATAACGTTGCCGGTAAAAATGGCACTTTCAGGATAGTTAACCTGACTGTCATCAGATTCAATATTGACTGGTAAAGAGTTTGGATCGCCCGACACCAGCGGACGCTCATAAATAGGGATTCCAAGCCGACATTGTTCGGCCAGAGGGTTAGCCAAGGCATTCTGGCTATATAATGCCATCCAAATTGTGGTGGCCAGCAGTGTGGGATAACGTTTTTTCATACGGTTATTCTTGGTATTCCGTTGGTTACGGCTATGTAGGCAGAAGCAAACCCGATGAGATTATCGTACTCGTCTCTGTTACACCAGCGTTAAATCTTACCATCACCGTTAGGTGGTTCAATATTTGGCAGGTATGATAATGCAATTTGCGACAGACGGCATTGTCAATTGAGGGTGATATGCAGTATTGGGGAAAAATCCTTGGGGTTATATTAGGTGTGATATCCGGTGGTGGCTTCTGGGCAATCGTTCTGGGGCTGATTGTTGGTCACATGGTAGACAATGTAAGAAGAGCTCGTCGCGGTGGTTTTTTTGCTAATCAGCAGGCGCGTCAGGCGCTATTTTTCCGCACTACCTTTCAGGTTATGGGCCATTTGACCAAATCAAAAGGTCGGGTAACCGAAGTTGATATTCAAAACGCGTCTATGATTATGGATCGTATGCAGATACATGGTCTGCGTCGCAGTGATGCCCAGCAAGCGTTTCGTGAAGGTAAGCAGAGTGGTTATCCTTTGCGGGAAAAACTGCGTGAGTTAAAAAGCATCTGTTTTGGTCGTGCCGATTTGATTCGTATGTTTCTGGAGATTCAACTGCAGGCAGCCTTTGCCGACGGCGTACTGCATCCCAATGAGCGTCAGGTGTTATATGTGATTGCTGAAGAGTTAGGTATTTCTCGTGTACAGTTAGATCAACTACTGAGCATGATTGATAGCGGTCGCCAGTTTGGGCAATCCGGCGGATGGCAAGGGCAGCAGCATAGTGGTTATCGCCCGGCATCCGGACCGACACTGGAAGATGCCTGTAAAGTATTAGGTGTAAAACCAGGTGATGATGCCGCCACCATAAAACGCGCCTATCGAAAATTAATGACAGAACATCATCCCGATAAGCTGGTGGCAAAAGGTTTACCACAAGAGATGATGGAGATGGCTAAACAGAAAGCTCAGGAGATTCAAGGTGCTTATGATTTAATTAAGCGAGAGAAGGGCTTTAAGTAATTAATCCTCCTTTTGTGCGATTGATTGAACAGTATCAGTTAAAAAGCGTGTGTAATTAAGTCAAATCTTGGTATGTTGCTGTAGATTAATTTTTTCATATATTCATTGCCTTGAGCTTTTATAAAAAAGCTCAAGGCAACAGCCAAAGCAGTATCAGTTGTCCGGATCTTTGAAACGGAGAGCGTCATCTTTCAAACCTATCCGTTTAAAGCCATCCGTTCAAACTGGAGATAAACCAGAAGTAAAGATTTGCACAAGTCAGAAATGACTCATCTTAATTGACTGGAGGCTTAGATGTTAATCGTATTTAGCGGGTTACCAGGTGTCGGTAAAACTTCAATAGCCAAAGCACTAACAAAAAAGATGGGCGGTGTTTACCTTCGAATAGACTCTATTGAACAGGCCATTCGTAACGCTGGAGTGCTGCTGAAAGATGTGGGAACCTCCGGATACGACACCAGCTATATGCTGGCAAAGGATAACCTGTTGTTAGGGCAAACAGTGATTGCTGACTGTGTGAATCCGGTTAGCTGGTCGCGGGATAACTGGATGCAGGTTGCTTCTGATGCAGACGTTCCTGGTGTGGATATTGAGATTATCTGTAGTGATATTGATGAACATCGCCTGCGGGTCGAATCCCGCCAGAGCGATATTCCTCATCTGGTTCTGCCCGTCTGGCAGCAAATTGTAGAAAAAGAGTATCAGGAGTGGAAACGTCCGCGCATTGTAGTTGATAGCGCGGGTAAGGATGTGGAAGGCTGTGTGGACGAGATTCTGAACCATCTTCAGGTGTGTACCTGAAGCAATCCTGAGTTGAATAGATTAAAAGTCCGGTTCACATTTAAAATGCATTGGACCATCAAACGCAGGGTGATGGATGCATAGCTCCTGTGCGTGCAGTTGTAACCGTGACGCCATCGCTTTAGCCTCCGGGTGGGCATAAAACTTATCGCCTAATATTGGATGGCCCATCTCCAGCATATGTACACGCAGCTGGTGAGAACGTCCGGTAATTGGCATCAGTTTTACCCGTGTGGAGCCATCATCATCACGACTCATCACCTGATATTCTGTTTGGGCACTTTTGCCCGTGTCATAACAGACTTTTTGTTTTGGTCGATTCGGCCAGTCACAAATCAGCGGTAAATCAATTAATCCCTCATCTTTTTCCAGATGTCCCCAGACGCGGGCAATATAGGATTTTTTTGGCTCACGTTCACGAAATTGCCGTTTTAATTCTCGCTCTGCTGCTTTGTTTAACGCTACTACCATCACACCGCTGGTCGCCATATCCAATCGATGGACCGATTCGGCGGCGGGGAAATCACGTTGAATTCGCGCCATGATGCTGTCGTGGTGTTCCGGTGCTTTGCCGGGAACGGAGAGCAGGCCACTGGGTTTATTCACCACCATGATATGTTCATCCTGATACAGAATGTATAACCAGGGGTCTTGTGAAGGATGATAGGCTTCCATCATGTTGGGGAATCTCCGGTGATATCAGGTCTGAGTCAGTACTGATACCGGTTGTACACAGAGTAGCAACCGGTATCCTGAACCATCGTTATTGATGAGAAACGACTATCATACGTATGGCATCCAGTCGCCAACTGGCTTGCTGCAGGCAGTCGAGAATTTGTTGACGGTTATCTTCAATGGCTTGCAGTTCGTCATCACGAATCGTTGGATTGACGGCTTTCAGCGCATTCAGACGATTAAATTCCAGCGTCAGGGTATCATCCGCTTCCTGCTTGGCACCATCAATCAATGCCTGTGCCTGTTTGGCGATTTCTGTTTCTGCCATTTGCAGTACTTCATGAATATCTTTCTGTACTGCGTTAACCAGTTTGCTGCCGGTATGGCGATTTACCGCGCTGAGCTGGCGGTTAAAGCTTTCAAAGCCAACTTGTGCAGCAAGGTTGGTTCCTTTGCGATCCATCATCAGGCGAATCGGTGTTGGCGGCAGGAAACGAGTAAGCTGCAAGTTTTTGGGTGCCTGAGCTTCAACCACATAAATCAGCTCCATTAGCATGGTACCAACGGGCAGAGCCTTATTTTTTAGTAGGGAAACGGCACAACTTCCGGTGTCCCCTGACAGAATTAAATCCAGACCATTACGTACAATCGGATGCTCCCAACTGATAAATTGCGCATCTTCCCGCGACAGTGCCTTTTCCCGGTCAAAGGTGATGGTACAGCCATCCTGTGGAATTCCCGGAAAATCAGGTACCAACATATGGTCAGAAGGGGTAAGGATCATCAGGTTATCGCTGTCATCTTCCTGATTGATACCAATAATATCAAACAGGTTGATGGTGAAGCCGATCAGGTCAACATTATTATCCTGCTCGGCAATCGCCTGAACCAGCGCCTGAGCACGTTCTCCGCCGTTGGAGTTCATCTCCAGCAGGCGGTCACGGCCATTTTCTAACTGAGCCTTCAGGCTAAGATGCTTCGCACGACAGCGCTGGATAAAATCATCAAAGCCAGCTTGTTCAGCCGGTTCGGCAAGATAAGTCATCAGTTCATCATGCACTGCATCATAGACCGGGCGTCCGGTTGGGCAGGTGTGCTCAAAGGCATCCAGCCCTTCATGGAACCAACGAATTAGAATAGCCTGAGCGGTATTTTCCAGATAAGGCACGATAATTTGGATATCGCGGGTTTGGCCGATACGGTCCAGACGACCAATTCGCTGTTCTAACAGGTCCGGATTAAACGGTAGGTCAAACATCACTAACCGGCTGGCAAACTGGAAGTTACGGCCTTCAGAGCCAATTTCAGAACACAGCAGAACCTGAGCGCCATTCTCTTCAGCGGCAAACCAGGCAGCAGCCCGGTCACGTTCTATGATGGATAAACCTTCATGGAATACGGCCGCATGAATACCTTCACGCTCGCGCAGCGTCTGTTCAAGTTGTAAAGCGGTTGCGGCCTGTGCACAAATCACCAGAATTTTTTCGTTGCGATTTTGCTTCAAATACTCCATCAGCCATTCAACGCGCGGATCAAAATTCAGCCAGCTAACGCTATCCCCTTCAAAATTCTGGAAGATTTGCTCAGGATAAAGCATGTCATGCGCCTGAGTACCAATTGGCTTTTTGCCATTCATTATTTTGGCGACTTTAAATGCGGTTTGATACTGAGTTGGCAGAGGCAGTTTTATCTGATGCAAATAGCGAATAGGGAAACCTTTCACACCCTGACGGGTATTACGGAACAGAACGCGACTGGTGCCGTGGCGATCCATGAGCATATTAACCAGTTCTGTACGGGCTGATTCATTCTCTTCACTGTCAAGATTCGCCGCCTTTAATAATGGCTCAATATCCTGTTCACTGATTAATTCACTCAGGGAATTTTTCGCCTGATCGTCCAGCTTTTCGCCGCTGACTAATAGACTTACTGCGTCAGCAACCGGGCGATATTTCTGTTGTTCGTCGACAAACTCCTGATAATCATGGAAACGATCCGGATCCAGCAGGCGCAGACGAGCAAAATGGCTTTCTTGTCCCAGCTGTTCCGGGGTTGCCGTCAGCAACAACACGCCGGGCGTATGCTGAGCCAACTGTTCAATGGCCAGATAGTTGCGGCTTGGTGCTTCTTCGCTCCAGGCCAGATGGTGGGCTTCATCAACCACCAGCAGATCCCAGTTAGCTTCAACCAGATCGTTCAGGCGCTGTTTGCTTTGGCAAACGAAATTCAGGGAGCAGATAACCAACTGTTCGGTTTCAAATGGGTTGTCGAAGTCCTGACGACTTTCTGCATAGCGCTCTTCATCAAACAAAGAAAAATGCAGGTTAAAGCGACGCAGCATTTCAACCAGCCATTGATGTTGCAGGGTTTCTGGTACCACAATCAGTACCCGCTCAACCCGACCCGCCAGTAATTGCTGGTGGATAATCATTCCGGCTTCAATGGTTTTTCCCAGACCCACTTCATCCGCCAGTAAAACACGCGGTGCGTGGCGATGGCCAACTTCATTGGCAATGTGTAATTGGTGGGGAATTAAGCTGGCGCGTATGCCGGTCAGGCCGCTCCACGGCATACGGTACTGTTCGCTTTGATATTTTCTTGCCCGATAGCGCAGACTGAAACGGTCCATACGATCGAGCTGGCCGGCAAACAGGCGATCCTGGGGTTTGCTGAACGTCAGTTTGCTGTCCAGCATCACTTCCCGCAGAGTGCTATTTTCTTCATTGGTATCAAGACGACGACCGATATAGGTCAGTACGCCATTTTCTTCTTTAACGCTGTCAACCAGTAACTGCCAACCTTCGTGGCTGGTTATGGTATCTCCCGGATTAAACATGACGCGGGTTATCGGAGAGTCAGCTTTAGCATACAGCCGATTCTCCCCAATGGCAGGAAACAATAAAGTTACGGTTCGGGCATCCTGCGCAACGACTGTTCCTAGTCCTAAATCACTTTCCGTATCGCTAATCCAGCGTTGACCTAAAGTAAAGGGCATATATTTATCGGCTTCTCATTAATTAACATTTACCCCAAGGTTGCCATCGGGGAGCGATGGAACACAACGTAGTCACTTATTTATGATGATTTTTAGGGGTATGGAGCAAGGGCGCTATGGTAATGATCGGCGGGCGTTAAAACAACCCCATTTGACCAGTAACCAGTGAATCAAAATTATCGTGCATAAACGGCAATATTGCATCAGCAATCGGTTCTAACTGACGAGAAATATAGTGTTGATAGTCAATGGGTGACTGTAGGTTTTCCAGCGGCTGCGGGCCCTGTAGGGTAATTAAATAGCGAATGGTTCCCCCATTTTGATACTGCAGGGGGCGACCATGGGCCTGATTATACTCATCGGCCAGTTTTGCGGCTCTGGCATGTGGCGGCACATTTTTCTGGTATTCCGACAGACGGCGGCGCAGCCGTTTACTGTAGATCAGCTGTGAATCAAATTCGCCATTAAGGGTTTTTGCCACATAATCGCGGATAAATTCCTGATAAGGTTGATTATGAAATATCAACGAGTACAACTGTTGCTGGAAATGTTGCGCCAGCGGAGTCCAGTCGGTTCGTACCGTTTCCATGCCTTTATAAATTATCTCATCATCACCATTATCGCTTAAAATCAGCCCTGCATAGCGTTTTTTACTGCCCTGTTCGGCTCCGCGGATGGTTGGCATTAAGAAGCGGTTAAAGTGAGTTTCAAACTCCAGTTCCAGCGCTGACTCAAGGCCCATCTCCTCTTTTAGCATGGTTTGCCACCACTGATTAACATGCTTAACCAGCTCTCGTCCTATTTGGTTAGCCTGTTGATTGGTATGCGCCTTTTTTAGCCAGACAAACGTTGAGTCCGTGTCTCCGTAGATCACCTGATATCCCTGTTGTTCAATCAGTTCCCGGGTTTTTAGCATAATCTCATGCCCCCGCAGAGTAATTGACGACGCAAGACGAGGATCGAAAAAACGACAGCCGCTGGAACCCAACACGCCATAAAAGGCATTCATGATAATTTTCAGCGCCTGAGACAGTGGTTTATTCTCAGAACGTTTAGCTTCTTCACGCCCGTGCCAGATTTGCTCAACAATGTTGGGCAAACAGTGGGTAGTGCGGGAAAAACGGGCATGACGGAAACCGGGTACCGTTTGCTGTTGATCTTCTTTTAACGTTCCGGCAATCAGACCGACGGGATCAATGAGAAAAGTACGAATAATTGAGGGATACAGGCTTTTATAATCCAGAACCAGTACTGAGTCATATAGCCCGGGAGTGGAAGACATTACATAGCCACCGGGGCTGTGTTCTTCCGGTAAAGTGCCTAAATTAGGTGCCACATAGCCAATGCGATGCATACGAGGAAGATAGAGATGGGTAAACGCCGCAACCGAGCCGCCGCTGCGATCGGCTGCTAAACCCGTCACCGTTGCCCGTTCTAACAGGAAGGTCATCAACTGGGTTTTATCAAAAATGCGAGTTACCAGCACGCAGTCCATCAGGTTGTAGTAGGCCAGAGCAGGTTTATCTTCCCTGAACATGCGATTGATTTCATCCATTCGCTGGTAGGGGTTATCGATGGCTTTTCCTTCGTTCAATAGTTCCCGGGAAACATTTTCCAGACTAAAGGAAGCAAAGTTCCAGGTGGCGCTTTTCAACGCTTCAATACCATCAATAATTAATCTGCCGCTGGCAGAAGCAAAGAAATGTCCTTGTTTGAAGCCATGTTCTCGCCATTCCAGTGGACTATTATCCCGGCCAAATGTGAGGGGTATCTGATAGCGTTCCGCATGTTTCTGTAACACCCGCAAATCAAACTGCACCAGATTCCAGCCAATAATGGCATCGGGGTCGTACTCAGCTATCCATTGATTTAACTTTTGCAGCAGCAAGGGGCGGCTGGCAACATACTCAAGATTAAAGTCACTCTGGTGAGGCGTGCCATTCTCCGGGCCGAGTATATAGACTTGCTTTTGCCCACAGCCATACAGACCAATAGAGTAGAGCTCCCCATGTTCTGTGGTTTCAATATCCAGAGAAACGGTAGTTAAGTTGGGGCGATAGTCAGGCGCGGCTTTTATCCGGACATTAATCAGGCTGCCATCGGCGGCTTGCTCTCCCTGAAACCAGACCGGCGCCGTAATAAAGCGCTCCATCAGGTAGCGTTCCGGCGGGCGAATATCGGCTTCATACAGCGTAATACCGGATTCGTTCAAACTCTTTTCTATGCGTTGCAGTTGACGATACTGGCGACAGTACAATCCATCTACCGGCTGGCAGCTAAAATCCTGCATTTCCAGCGGACGTAAACTCCATCCTCGTTCAGAGGAGAGCAGTGTGGTGATACGGGCATTGCTGGATGCGGGAGAAAAAGCAACGGCTTGCTGTAATGGTAAACGTATACGCTGTGGGCCACTGTCTGTTGCCAGCCAGTAGTCAATTTCAATGCCTGAAGGGGTATCCCGCCAGTGACGCGTCAGGATAAAACCTTGTTGAACTGAATTCACGTATGCTTACCTTTAGTCGTTTAATGCAGTAAAGAACCGAGCTATTGGAAGTATATTCTAATATGTATATCCATACAGCTATTATCTGTTTTCATTTTTATTGGGAATGAAATCGTTTTGTTCTATCTTTAAATAGCAGAGATCTTCTTTTTAATTGCCATAATGACCTACGATATATTCTTTGTGACCTGATTTTTAGATGTATCCATTGGGTTAGGGCGTTTAATCAGAAATAATAGGTAACAACGCTACGCTAAACATATTTATCGGGTATTGGCTTCGTTGCTCCCGCTTTTATTCAACGGTTGGCTCAGAATTATCGTGAAGGACAAAAGTATTATGAAAATACAAATATGGTCTGATTTCTCCTGCCCGTTTTGTTACATCGGCAAACATCATCTTAATCAAGCGCTGGCCTCTTTTACGGAAAAAGAGAGCGTTGAGATTGTGTTGCGTAGCTTTGAGCTGGATCCCAGTGCGCCAAAATCCAAACAAAAAGATATTTATACCCATCTTTCTGAAAAATATGACATGAGCATACCCGAAGCCAACGAAATGACGGCGAACATTGCTCAGCAGGCAAAACAGACCGGACTTGATTTTCATTTTGATAAACTGATACCAACTAACACGTTTGATGCACATCGATTATTGCATTACGCCGCAGAGCAGGGCGTGATGGACGCGACGAGTGAGGCCCTGTTCAAAGGCATGTTTACCAATGGGCTTAATCTGGCGGATATTGATACGTTGATTAATCTGGCAAATGAAGTTGGACTGGAATCATCCGAAGTTAAAGCAGTATTGAATTCCGATCGTTATGCAGAGAGTGTCCATGCTGATGAGTCTTTTGCCCGGCAGCTAAAGATAACCTCGGTACCTTTCTTTGTTTTTGATAATAAATATGCGGTATCCGGGGCTCAACCTGCCAGTGTATTTAGCGAAATTCTGGTAAAAGTGCAGGAAGAAAAGGCGCGTCTGATTCAACTGGATAACGCGTCACAAGGACCATCTTGTTCTGATGATATTTGTTATTGATTATTATCTGACAGATATTTTTCCGGCCGTGGGCATTTGGGCCGGAAAAATATTGGGTGTTTGCGGAAGCTTACTCAATATCAATAACTGAGATTTAGATAGTCACACCCAATATGCGTGCCGCATCGGATTTTCCACGGAGAAGGTCCTGTGTTGAGTCGTCATAAACGATATTACCTTCGACGACCAATAGCGTTCTTGGTGCGATACGCGCTGCATCATCCAGATTATGCGAAACCATCATCAATGTGAGTTGTTGTTCGTCACATACGCTTTCCAACAGGGATAGCATGTCATAGCGTAAAGCGGGATCCAGAGCAGAGAAAGGCTCATCTAAAAGCAGAATGGGTTTATCTCTGACCAGACAACGGGCCAGAGCGGTACGCTGACGCTGTCCACCGGAAAGCTGAGAGGGCAAGCGGTCAAGATAATCAATGAGTCCTACCCGACGGCAAATTTCCAGCCGTTTCTGTTGTTGCTCTGGCGTTAGTTTAAGGCCTGGATTAAGCCCCAAACCGATATTTTGCTCAACGGTAAGATGAGCAAACAGATTATTTTCCTGAAATAACATAGAAACCGGACGTTGAGCCGGAGGCGTATGGCTGTGCTCAATATTGTTTAGCCATAAACTGCCGCTTTCAGGCATAACGAACCCGGCAATCAGATGCAATAAGGTGCTTTTTCCGGCTCCACTGGGGCCAAGAACCGCAACTCGCTCACCAGCCTGAATATTCAGGTTAAAACACATGGATAGCGGTGGATAAAGATAGCTTAATTTATTCAGGGCGATCATGGCTACGTCCGGGAAGTCGTTCAATCAAAGTGAACAGGAAAAAGCACAGCAGTAATAACAGTAATGCCGTTACGGCACCCGATTCACTGCGATAGTTTCCCAACTGTTGATAGAGATAATAGGGTAAGGTGCGGAATTGTTCATTGCCGAACAGCGCGATAACGCCAAAATCACCGATGGACAACACGCTGGCAAAGGCTAATGCCTGAGCAAGAGGCCGCTTCAGCGCTTTTAATTCGATCCACCGCAGTCGATTCCAGCCTGTTAATCCTAAGGATAAGTTAAGTAAAGTGTAGCGCTCTCCCAGATCGCGCATTGGGTTTTCCAGGACTTTTAACGCATAAGGAATTGCCATCAGCGCATTAACCAGTATTACGATGCCATCAGCGGAGTCAGGTAGCCCTGTAGTACTGTTCAGCAGCAAAAAGAAACCGGTGGCTAACACAATGGCCGGCATAGCTAAAATGACCATGCCGCTGATTTCGAGTCGGGCCCCCCAGAGGCTGTGGCGTAAGCGAAGTTCTCTGCTGCTCCACAATAGCATCATGGTTAGCGTCAGGCTGAGTAATCCGGAACCCACAGCAATGCGCAATGAGGTGAATAATGATTGCCACATGGCGCTTTGTTGCAGCACTTCAAACGCCGCACTGTTAATACCATCCAATACTACGGCCGCCAGCGGAGGAACCAGCAAACATAACGTCAGGAAAATAAGCAGGCCATCGATTATTTTACTTAACCGGGAGTCTTGCCTGTCCCTCCACTGTTGACCATAGGTATTTCCCACGGGTAACGACGGATTGAGACGTTGGCAGAGCAGCACAATCGACAGGCAGCAAATCAGTTGAATTAACCCTAATAAAGCGGCGCGCTGTGGATCGAAGTCATAATGCAGCGCCTGATAAATAGCCAGTTCAACGGTGGTTGCTTTAGGGCCGCCACCGAGGGAGAGTACAGTAGCAAAACTGGCAAAACATAACATAAACACCAGCGCACCAGTTGGCAGGATTTGGCGCTTCAGGGCGGGCCATTCAACAAACCGAAAACGTTGCCATGTGTTCATACCTAATTGTGCTGCGAGTTGGCGTTGTTCAACCGCAATACCCTCCAGCGACTGGAGAAGAAGTCGGGTTGCTAAGGGTAAATTGAAGAACGTATGCGCCAGCAAAATGCCCTGTAATCCATAGGGCGAAAAACCATAGTCGAACCCCAGAGAGCTTAGTAAATTAGCCAGCCAGCCTCGTTGGCCATATACGCTAAGTAAACCAAACACGGCGACCAGCACCGGTAATACCAGCGTCATTGCGCACAGGCGTAACATCAGCGTTCTGCCAACAAAACGTCGGCGATAGAGTGCCCGGGCAACAAAAATAGCCGGTATTAATGATACCAATACTGACAGAAATGCCTGCCAGAAGGTGAAGCGTACCACATGCCACAGGTAGCTATCGTTCAATAGTTGTCGGATATCTCCGGTGGGAGAGTAAAACCACAGCGCCGCAAACGCCGCGAACGCAACGCTGAGGATCAGCGTTGCGGCAATCAAACCCGGCCAGAGCCAGCAGGGAATTAGCGGCTGACGGCGTTTTGCCATGCCTGAATCCATGAACTGCGGTGTTGTGCTACATCTTCTGGGCTAAACTCCAGCGTTGCTGTTGGTTTCGCTGTTTGAGTAAACGCTTCCGGTAGTGGGATATCGATAACCGGATACATCCAGTTAGTGGTTGGAATTTCCTGTTGGAATGCAGGCGTCATCATAAAGGCCATAAATTTAGCCGCCAATTCAGGCTGTTTGCTATTCGCCAGCAGACCGGCAACTTCAACCTGCATATAGTGACCTTCACTAAAGCTGGCTGCGACATAGCGATTATCTTTCTCTTCAATCACGTGGTAGGCCGGAGAAGTGGTATAGCTGAGGACTAAATCCGCCTCGCCTTTAAGGAACAGACCATAGGCATCACTCCAGCCTTTGGTTACGGTAACCGTTTTCTTCGCCAGTTTTTGCCAGGCCTGTGGAGCCTTATCGCCGTAGACTTTTTGCATCCACAACAGTAGACCAAGTCCCGGTGTGCTGGTGCGTGGATCCTGATAGATGACTCGCCATTTTTCCGGGCTTTCAATTAACTCATTCAGGCTTTTAGGCGGCGTCTTTAGCTTTTCTGTATTGTAGACAAAGGCGAAATAGCCATAGTCATAAGGGATAAACGTATCGTCTTTCCAGCCGCCCGGTAAGGTGAGTGAGTGGGCATTTACATCCAGCTTGTGCGGGACGAACAGGCCTGATTGCTTTGCGGCAACCAGCAAGTTGTTATCTAAACCCAGAACCATATCTGCGGTACTTTTTTTACCTTCCATCTTTAAGCGGTTAAGCAATGAGACGCCATCAGCCAGCGGAACCAGCTTTAATTCACATTGACACTGTGCTTCGAAGGCTTTTTTAATCTTTGGGCCAGGGCCCCAGTCAGAGGCAAAAGAGTCATAGGTATAAACCGTCAGCGTTGGGCGGTTTTCCGCCCCATTGGCCAGTAGCGGACAGATGACAAGAAGTCCGATTGCGGTAATGAGTTTTTTAAACACTTTGTACTCCCCTAAAAAATATCAGTCGGAAACAAAGGTCTTTGAGTAATTTAAGCTATTCAGTGGGCAGATGAAAAAACTGAACAGACTCTCAAATCCCTCCGCCGGGATTAACCGGATCAGGTTCGACGGGTATGGTCTGGTGTGATTGCACACGATAAACACATTCTCAGCTTTACTGCACCCCGTTGAGAAGGGCACATTGTAGAGTCTGTTTTGCCCATGGGGAAGGGGATTATGATTGGGAGTGAATACTAACTTATTTATTACGATTATCGACTATCCGTTGGTGAGTGAAAAAATCATAAATACAGAACCCGGAGAGAGCGGTTTATTACCCTCCTTCCGGTGATGTCTGTTATTAGCCCATAAATTTATGCCAGTACAAAGATATAGGGATAATAATGATTAAAGCGGGTAAGAAATTGACGACGGCAAAGGTTTTTATCTGAGCGATGCGTAATCCAACCGCAATCATAATAATACCTCCGCAGGCGGAGAAATCCCCCAGCGTAATCTCTGTCATATACGGCATAATTAAGCGAGCAGAAAAATAGAGCCCACCCTGAACCAAAAGCTGAGGAATCGCGATAGACATGACGGCCGCCCCCATGGAGGTGGCAAAAATCATGGCGGTGAAGATATCCAGAATGGATTTAACCACCAGCAGTTGGTAGTTACCCGTCATCCCTTCGGTGAGCGCACCGACGATACCTGTGCCACCAGCACAAAACAGAACGATTAATGCGGTAAAGTTTTGGGTGTAAAGTTCCGGCGTCATACTATGGTTACGTACGGGAATAATTCGAGCCAATCCACGCTGTATCAGGGAGCCGAATTTTTGTACGCCTTTCTCCATGTAGCATATTTCACCGATGGCCAGCCCCACGATCAATGCAAGTGCAACAGCAGGCAATTGCTGAACTTTAATGGTCATTACTACACCCATGGCAATGGATATCATGGCAAATGCAGCGGGCAGGCCATCCTGCAAACGTTTAGGCATCAGTGGTGCTAAAAAAAGACCTAATCCTCCGCCGACAAAAACGGCTGCGCTGTTCAGTAATGGACCAACCATAATTTCTTCCTACTTTTGTTTTTTTACAGGCAACGTCATCCTGTTACTTTGGGGATAGCATGGCTATCAGTACCAATAAGGGCTTGAGGATGGGCGTATATGGGGTTTGTTGTTGCCAGAAGGTACAGATTCAACAACAAAGAGTAATGTAGATGATATCTCATTTTATCTGAATTGTTTTTGCTTATTGTGGGTAAATTTATATCACGTAGCGTGTAAATCAAAAGTGACGGGAGATGTAATAGAAAACCAGAGTGATTATACGGAATGACGAGACAGAACCAGTGGCTTTTGATGCTTGTCAGGATAATCTTGTTTTTATTAGCTATTTATAAAAAATATATTTATCAGAAACTGACGTTAATATATTCTGCTTTATAGCTGAAATAATATTCATATATTTGTAAAAATAAGTATTTTCTAGGTATTTTACTTATTTTTAATTTAATCTTTATTTAATCGATAAGTATTATTTGCGCCATTTTAATGCATTAATCATCAGGTCTTATATAGGATATAAAATTAGTTTAAATCAATAGAAATAAAAAAATCATTTGTGATAAAAATAATCACGCCTTAAAACTTTGAGGCTTTTATTTCGACCATCAGCTTTTGATTGGTTAATATATCTATAAAAGGGAATTATCATGCGTGAATTACAAAACAGTGAAATTGAACAAGTAAGCGGTGCTTGGGCTGCAAACTTTACTGATGCTCTGGAAGGTGCTTTAGTTGGTTTCGGCGAAGGCTTCTCAACTGGCCTGGGTTTAGGCACTAAAGTTGGTGGTTCAGGTGGCGGCGTATTAGGCTTTGGTCTGATCGGTTCTCTGGTTGGTGCTTTCGTTGGTCCAGTTGTTGGCGGCGTTTACGGCACAATCGGTGGTTTTGCTTTAGGTAAAGATGAAATCAAATCTATCGCTAAAGACTACCGCGACGCGTTCACTCGTTAATCTGTTTTTAGATTATAACTTGTGTTTAAAACAGAGAGCCTGGCTCTCTGTTTTTCGTTTCTGGCTATAATGATTTTAAAATGAAAAGGTACTTTTAAATATCACTGGCTGCCATCTAATTAGTCTCCTTCCGTACGATAATGATCAAAAACAATTAGCCTGCAAAGCTAACTAATTGCTCAACGCTATGATTTATAAAAATTAATTTATTAATAATTGATTAATATGATTCAACGCTTTTAAGGTGCGTATACTTGCCTGGATTCAAAAAAGAAAATTCGTTAACAGGTCAATTATATAATTTAAAGTGTGTCACTTGATTAACGAATGATAGGAAATTATCTTAGTCAGGTGAAATATTATGCATCCAAAACTAGTTTCTTCTGCAAGTAACAGCACTTTCGTTGCTATTTCTCCTGCCTCTGTAAATTTGTTTTCTCAAGCCCAAAAGATCGCTAAATACCATGTTCCGGTGTTGATTACCGGGGAGACAGGCACGGGGAAAGAGTGTATTGCCCGATATATTCACCAGCATGCTTTTGGCAAGGATACTGCCCCTTATGTTGGCGTAAACTGTGCAGCTATTCCGGAAGATATGCTGGAAGCCATGTTGTTTGGTTATGAAAAAGGCGCCTTTACTGGTGCGGTAAGCAGTATGCCGGGAAAGTTTGAATTAGCGAATGGTGGAACACTACTTCTGGACGAAATTGGCGATATGCCGTTATCGCTTCAGGCCAAATTATTACGCGTTTTACAAGAGCAAGAAGTGGAGCGATTGGGGAGCCACAAGAAGATTGCTTTAAATATTCGTCTTATTGCCTCTACCAATAAAATACTGGAAACGGAGATTGAGCAAGGGCGTTTCCGACAGGATTTATTCTATCGTTTATCGGTTGTTCCTATTCATATATTGCCATTGCGGGAACGTCCGGAAGATATTTTACCGTTAGCTAAGCGTTTTATTCGTAAATATAGTTCTTTCTCGGATGATGTTCTTCATTTGGATGAGTGTGCAGAACAGGCGCTTTTACGCCATGCTTGGCCAGGTAATGTACGGGAGCTGGAAAATGTTATTCAGCGAGGCATTATTATGAGTAATGGCGGGCTAATTCAGCATATGGATTTAGGGCTAAATAGTGGTCTTGTCTTCGAGATATCTCGTGCTTCAGATTTATCAGAACCATCAATAAAAAATTTAAAAACTCACGGACGTTTGGCCGAACATCAATACATTATGGACTTGTTGAAGCGGCATAAAGGGAGCAAGTCTAAAACAGCACAATTTCTTGGTATTACGCCTCGGGCGTTGCGCTATCGACTTGCCTCTATGCGTAAGCTGGGTATTGATGTGGAGTGTATTTCGTCATAGTGCTGTATATCTACTAACTTATTATATCCGGGTAGATAATATCTGATGGTTATGTGCGCTAAGCGTACTGCATTCATGCATTCGCTGCATGATATCGTTCCATAATTCTTTCGCCTGAATATGATGATTTGCAGGCAAGCGAGAAAATAGAAACAGAATGCCTTCGTCATGAGGAGGAATGCACAAGTTTTTTAGTGTTGAAATGCGTTTCTGTGCGGACTTGGTCAACTGATGATAAATATGACTAATACGTTGATTGAGCTCATCTATTGCATCTGTTTTCCGTGCGGTAATCATAGTCTGTTGTTGTTTTAGTAATAAAATAAGCTTGATATAAGATCTTCGATCCAGCTGAAGTTCCGTCAGCAATTCCATAACTTGCTCTTGTAGCATTTTCACTTGTCTGTGCCCCGATAATATTCCAGGATTGCGTTGGCAATGTGCTCTGGATTGACGCCTATTCTTCCAAGTTTGAGTGCTGTTTTAATCGTTGTGACTTTTTGAATATCGATTTCCGGCAAAATTGCGAGTATTCGCAAGGCTTCTTTCAGATGTGAAGGTGATGCTTCCTCTGTTTGTATATCATGACTTCCTTGCAATGGTTTAGCTAAGGTTGACTGGTTTTTACTGTGATATACAAATAGATGTGGGTGAGTTTCTTGAGTATGAGTCGCTTTCATAACGCTTCCTTTGGCTTGCTTCATCAGACGCAAGCCATCTGCTGTTATCATCGAACGTATAGAGTTACGTTCCCTGGTAAACGGGCACTTACCTGATTTTATTCAGGTGAGTGCCGGTTTTGTCATACTCAGGTTAAGCGGTTGTGCCTGGCTAAAACTTTAATCGTTTTATCAGGAATTTTATTTAAGGTGACTTCGAGCTCTGTCAGAATGACCAAAAGGATTTTTTTGCCGTCGTATTATTAGGGTCCGGTATCATACTGACCGGTGAACCATCAATATTGGATATCTTACCTTCAACCGCACTATTGGGATAAACAAATAGTAATCCGTTCTGAGAAACGATTAGCTGGTCGGTTCCTACCGCATAGCTACTGAGCGCCAGGCTACGTTGCTTATTAATATCTATTACACTATTGATCAATTCGTCGTGCTCTGGATTGTAATAATAGAGCGGTGTGAATTTGAAATCAGGATATTTATCGTAATGATTTTCTTCATCCAGTATCATTTTGCCTTTAAAAATGAATCGATCATCCGTTGGGTTGGTTATGCTGACTAACAGATTCTCAATACCAGAATAGAGACGAATGTTATAGATTTCGTCTTTTTCAGACAGCAGATCATAAAAACCAATTTGTGTGTTGAGATTGATATCGGTTAGCGAGGGTACCCTGACACATTCTGGCACAGTATATGGCCCGGCAGATACGGTTCCAATACATAACCCAGTCGTAACTGTCAGAAATAATAGTATTTTTAATTTATTAGCTATGACAAGTAACCAATTCATTTAATTTTCTCTCTGTTTCCCGATAAACCAAGGTATTCAATTTTTGGCTGTTAACCCGCCAGTGAAAAATGTTCATGCTAAGTTCTTTACTTTCACAGGCTGACTGAATTGAGAAGGTGTAATGCAGCATTGCATCGGTAGCCCGGTAGTAAGCATGAATAATGGTTTTTGAGTTACTCAAATGCTGGTTAATTTTATTCAGCGACTCTTTTAGCCTTTCAGGCACGCTATAAGGCTCTTGCTGGTTTGGTGTAGATTTCTTTGTTACATGGTGAAGTATTATATGGTCATAAGGCTGAACCTGGTCTCTTAATACACTCATTCCATCCGGAGGGGAAATAGGTTTGGGAGAGCTTAATAATATTTTGTTAGAAATCAGGGCGATCAGTATTATTGCTGCTATTGCAAAAAGATATTTCTGTTTTTTTGCCAGAATAGCGGTGACTTTACGTGTCTTAGCTGGAATTTCTTCCTGTTTAAAGTCGTCAACCAGATAGGCTTCTTCAGCAATAATTTCAGTTCCTGTTTGATGCTCTGCTGATTGATATTCAATCAGTTCGGTATCTTTGATATCAGTATCAAAAGGAGCTTCCTCGTTAATGATTTCACAGGTTTCATACTGGCAATACTCTTTCTCCAGCAAATAGCCTTTTTTGGGAATAGTTTTAATAATACGCTGATGTTTGCCGTTATCATCCAGTGCAGATCTCAGAGCATGAATAGCATTCGGTAAACTGTTATTACCAATAACTCGATTTTCCCAAACCAGATTAGTGAGTTGCTCTCTTGAAAGTACGGTCCCTGCATGTTGTGCCAGGACGTCCAGTAGCTTTAACTGATATTCACCAAGGCGTTTAACTTCCTTTGTTTCTCTGTGGTTAATCGATCCTTGTTGGAAATCGATTAACCAACCGTCGATGAAACAGTGTGTGTTAGTTACGTTCATTTGAATGAAATCTAGCCTTTTCAAGTTGTGTTTTAAGTAAGTGATGCTATAGGTAATTTGATATAGAGAGGTGAAGGAATAGTTATTCCGTTTCAATAAGTGTTTTATCATTAAAACAATGAAGAGTTCCATTCAGGCAGGAGAAACGAAAGGGTGTTAAAAATGTCTGGTTAATTATTAATCCTCAAGCGGAGATTTCAGACAGTTGTATAACGTTTATTTTAACCTTTACCTAATTATCGTATATTCGATGGCTATATTTTTACGCGAATACTTATAAGCATTCAATTGTTTTGAAATAATACTGATATTAATAGTTGTAACAAAATGAGATTTTCTTGTTTTTTGATTATTTAATTTATTGATTTTATTTGTTTTATTTTCATTAATTGTTTTTGTTAATTATGTCTACAGGCGTTGAGTTGAAGAATTTATCTCTGTGCTAATAATGTTTTTATTGTTGACTATTTGTTGTTTTATTATTTTGTTTTGTTAATTTTAAAGTGTGATTTGATACATGTATGATATTGGTTTATTGAGTTTCTTAATGATAATAATTACTGTTTTTAATTTTGAATAGTATTAAAAAATATACATCATTAATCAGTGCTAAGTGGTGCTATAAAATAATGTTTTATGCTGAGATTTTATAGGAGGTTGATTGAAATACCCACTAATTTATAGCGGGTATTATTTAATAAATAATTTCATTTTTTTAGATGCGTTTTTATAAGTGCTCATAATTAATTTATAAAATTTATTCATACTATTATTTTTCCTAATTATTTCATCACGTAGCTAATCTTTCGGAAATGCGGAAGGTGGTGATTTTCCTGTTTTCCGGAAGTGTTGCTTCCTCTATTTATCTATTTCATTGTTTTTTAAAACAATAACTTTTGGCATGTGAATTGCTATAGAAAGCTTAGGGAATAGCCTGAGAAAAATCAGGAAATTTTTAAAGCATTAGCGTCATGACCATCCAAAACAAAGGATACATGAGCATTCACATGCCAGCGGGCTTGCTGGCCTAAAAAATGGATAAGCAAAAGGACATGTTACTACCAGGTAACAGCAGCTTTTGATAGGGAGTAACAGACCACATGCAAACCACAGCACGCAATATAGTAGACATTAAAGCCCCTGTTTCAATGAGTTCTCAGGAAGAAGGGCAATATTTGCAATGCTATTTGCCTTTGGTAAAACGAATCGTCAATCAGCTAGCTTATCAGGCAAATAGCGTTATGGACCGTCAGGATATGGAACAAATCGCACTGATGGGACTGTTAGAAAGCCTGAGACGTTATGGCCGCCCCGATGAACAATTCGCGGCTTATGCGGTACATCGGGTCAGAGGCGCAATTTTAGATGAGCTTCGCCAGCTAGACTGGCGACCACGCAGTTTACGCCAGAAAACTCATCGATTTAATGACGCCATTAGAGAATTGGCTAAAAAACTGGGCAAACAGCCAGATTTTGAAGAGATCTCAAGTGCTTTAGGTATTTCAGCGAAGGAGTATCTGGAATATCAACTGCTGGAAGGCGCAAGAGCAATGGAGAGTCTGGATGAACTATTAATGCCGGAATCGCATTGTGATGCGCTACAAAGCCGCTCTATTGAAGATCAGGAAGTCACGCGAAGAATGTTTGTTGACGCCATTCGTTCGCTGGATGAAAAGGAGCAAATTATTTTGCGCCTGTACTATCAGGAAGATATGAACCTGAAGGAAATTGCGCTGGTTATGGAATTAACCGAGGCGCGTATTTGTCAGATAAATAAGAAGATATCTGAAAAAATCAGACGTTTCTTCTATCAGTAGTTGTTATTGGGTGTTTTGTCGCTGCTGATAAATCAGCAACTGTGAATATTCCGTCCGTAAAAATGATATTGCTCATATCACCGTTGTACTCGGCCGGAAGACCACCGGTACTCTGCTGTGGAGCGTGAGCACTGTTCAAACAGGCCAGCATATTGCTGGCCTGTTTGTTTTTGGTTTAATTCCACCAATTACCGTAAAAATACCGGCTGTTTAGCCTCATAATCGCTGATAGCGTCATTATGCTGTAGTGTCAGACCGATACTATCCAGCCCATTAATCATGCAATGTTTACGGAAAGCGTCGATATTGAACTCATAGCGTTTACCACCGGCAATCACCTGCTGGTTTTCCAGATCGACGGTAAATTCAACGCCTTCCTGGTTGGCGACCAGCTTAAACAGCTCATCGACTTCAGCTTCAGTTAAAATAACCGGTAACAGCTGGTTATTGAATGAGTTTCCGTAAAAGATATCAGCAAAACTGGGGGCAATAACCACTTTGAAGCCGTAATCGGTCAAAGCCCAGGGGGCATGCTCTCGCGAAGAACCACAGCCAAAGTTTTCACGGGCCAACAAAATTGAGGCACCCTTATAACGCGGCTTATTTAAAACAAAATCAGGATTCGGCTTTTGACCTGCATCGTCCAGAAAACGCCAGTCGTTAAACAGATGCTGACCAAAACCGGTACGGGTTACTTTTTGCAAAAACTGTTTAGGAATAATGGCATCGGTATCGACGTTTGCTGCATCTAACGGAACTACAATGCCGGTATGTTGAGTAAATTTAGTCATGTTGTAGTCTCCTTAGCTCAGCTTGCGAATATCGGCAAAGTGACCAGCAATTGCTGCCGCTGCGGCCATTGCCGGACTCACCAGATGAGTACGTCCACCGCGGCCTTGACGGCCTTCAAAATTACGGTTACTGGTTGATGCACAGCGCTCTCCCGGTTCTAACCGGTCATTATTCATCGCTAAACACATGGAACAACCTGGTAAACGCCATTCAAAACCCGCATCAATAAAGATCTTATCCAGACCTTCTGCTTCAGCCTGAGCTTTGACCGGACCTGAGCCAGGCACGACCATTGCTACTACACCAGCGGCAACTTTGTGGCCTTTGGCGATAGCGGCAGCAGCACGCAGATCTTCAATACGAGAGTTAGTGCATGACCCGATAAAGACTTTATCAATAGCGACATCGGTCAGTTTAGTTCCCGCTTTTAAATCCATATAGGCCAGCGCTTTTTCTGCTGATGTACGTTCAACAGGATCGCTGAAAGACGTTGGATCGGGAATGCTTTGATCGATAGCCATGACCTGACCCGGATTGGTTCCCCAGGTTACTTGTGGTGCGATGTCGGCGGCATTCAGGGTAACGACGGCATCAAATTTAGCACCGTCATCAGATTTCAAGGTGCGCCAGTAATCGACGGCGGCATCCCATTGTTCTGCTTTAGGGGCAAATTGACGACCTTTAACATAGTTAAATGTAGTGTCATCCGGAGCAACCAGACCGGCTTTAGCACCCATTTCAATCGCCATATTACACAGGGTCATACGGCCTTCCATCGACAGCGCTTCTATGGCTTTACCGCAGAATTCCACCACATAACCGGTACTACCGGCATGACCAATTTTACCGATAATAGCCAATACAATATCTTTAGCCGTAATGCCTTCGGCGGTATCACCCTGAACTTCAATCTTCATGGTCTTAGCCCGAGCCTGTTTCAGGGTTTGAGTCGCTAAAACATGCTCAACTTCAGAAGTACCAATCCCAAAAGCCAGCGAACCGAAAGCACCGTGGGTCGCAGTATGAGAATCGCCGCACACAATGGTCATGCCCGGCAACGTCATGCCTTGCTCCGGTCCGATAACGTGAACAATGCCCTGATAAGGATGGTTCAAATCGTATAAAGAAACGTTGAACTCTTTACAGTTCTTAATCAGTTCCTGCATTTGGATGCGAGCCATCTCGCCACAGGCGTTAATGTCTTTGGTTTGCGTGGAGACGTTATGGTCCATGGTGGCAAAGGTTTTTTCCGGTTGGCGTACCGGACGGTTCATTGCCCGTAAACCATCAAAAGCCTGTGGTGAGGTGACTTCATGCACCAGATGGCGATCGATATACAATAATGGTGTTTCGTTCGGCGCTTCATAAACAACGTGGGCGTCGTACAATTTTTGATACAGTGTTTTAGCCATTTTATGCCCCCTGAGCGACGAACTGAGCGATGATATCGCCCATCTGACTGGTGCTGACAGACTTGCCGTTACCGGCTAAATCTGAAGTACGGTAACCTTGCTCTAATGCCTGATTGATGGCTTTTTCGATGGCATTAGCGGCATCATCAGCATTCAGGCTGTAGCGCAACAATAATGACAGCGAAAGGATTTGAGCTATCGGGTTGGCGATATTTTTTCCGGCAATATCCGGTGCAGAACCACCTGCTGGCTCATATAAACCAAAGCCTTTTTCGTTCAGGCTGGCTGATGGCAGCATTCCCATTGAACCGGTAATCATGGCGCATTCGTCTGACAGAATGTCACCAAACAGATTGGAACACAGCACCACATCAAATTGAGAGGGTTCTTTCACCATCTGCATGGTGGCGTTATCAATATACATATGGTTTAACGCGATATCCGGGTACTGTTTAGCAATTTCAGTGACCACTTCACGCCATAAAATAGAGCTTTGTAATACGTTAGATTTATCAATAGAGGTGACTTTGGCGCGACGCTTACGGGCAGCTTCAAAAGCGATATGGGCAATGCGTTCAATTTCAAAACGATGGTAAACCTCAGTATCAAAGGCTTTTTCTTGTGGGCCAGAACCTTCACGACCTTTAGGTTGACCGAAATAAATACCGCCGGTTAACTCGCGGACACACAAAATATCGAAACCTTTATGGGAAATATCGCTTCTTAACGGACTAAAGTCTTCTAAACCCTGATACAAACGGGCAGGGCGTAAATTACTGAATAACTGAAAGTGTTTACGTAAAGGCAACAATGCACCGCGTTCTGGTTGCTCTGCCGGTGGCAGATGTTCCCATTTTGGCCCACCTACGGAACCAAACAAAATCGCATCTGCCTGCTCGCAACCGGCTACGGTTGCAGCGGGTAATGGCATGCCGTGACGATCGATGGCAGCACCACCTACATCATATTCATTGGTGGTAATCTTGATATTAAAGCGCTGGCGAACAGCATCCAGTACTTTGATTGCCTGCTGCATCACTTCCGGGCCAATGCCATCTCCGGGCAATACTGCAATGTGGTAAGAACGCGTCATAATTGCTCCATACTTTATGGTTGTTTTGTTGCAACAAATGTTGTTGTAGCTAATGTTTGCTTAAAAATAAAAGGTAAATATTACTCGGCAGTTTGCGCCAGGCGTTGTTTTTGCACTTCCACCTGTTGAGCGCGCCAGATATGATTCAGTACGTGAACCAGTGCCTGAGCAGAAGATTCAACGATGTCCGTTGCCAGACCAACGCCGTGGAAACGACGCCCTTCATACTCAGCAACAATATCTACCTGACCTAAAGCATCTTTTCCCTGACCTTTCGCAGTTAATTGGTACTTCACAATAGAAATAGGGTAGTCAGCAATACGGTTAATTGCCTGATAGACCGCATCTACCGGGCCGTTACCCGTTGCCGCTTCAGATTTGATTTCACCACCGCAGGCCAGGCGCACAGAGGCGGTTGCCATCAAATTAGTACCTGACTGCACGCTGAAGTAATCCAGTGCGAAATGGTCCTGTTCTTCCTGCTGCTTACGAATGAATACCAGCGCTTCTAAATCGTAATCAAATACCTGACCTTTTTTATCCGCCAGTTTCAGGAAGGCAGCATACAAATCGTCCAGAGAGTAATCATTTTCGCTATAACCCATGGCTTCCATACGGTGTTTCACTGCTGCGCGACCGGAGCGGGAGGTCAGGTTCAGTTGCACCTGACTGAAGCCAATAGATTCCGGCGTCATGATTTCATAGGTTTCGCGGTTTTTCAGCACGCCATCCTGATGAATACCGGAGGAGTGAGCGTAGGCATTAGAACCAACCACCGCCTTATTGGCCGGAACAGGCATATTACACAACTGGCTAACCAGCTGGCTGGTGCGATAAATTTCCTGATGGTTGATGTTGGTGTGTACGCCCATGATGTCCTGACGTACTTTAATCGCCATAATGACTTCTTCCAGTGCACAGTTACCCGCACGTTCACCAATACCATTGATGGTTCCTTCCACCTGACGGGCACCCGCCTGAACGGCAGTAATCGAGTTAGCTACCGACATGCCTAAATCATCGTGGCAGTGAACGGACAGGATTGCTTTATCAATATTAGGTACGCGCTGATACAGGGTTTCGATAATGTTGCCAAACTGGCGAGGTACGGTATAACCCACGGTGTCCGGAATATTAATGGTGGTAGCACCGGCGTTAATGGCGGCTTCTACCACGCGACACAGGTTATCAATTGGGGTACGGCCAGCATCTTCACAGGAGAATTCAACGTCATCGGTGTAGTTACGGGCTCTTTTAACGGAACGAACGGCCATTTCCATGACATCTTCAAAAGAGCGCTTCAGTTTGGATTCGATATGCAGGGTGGAGGTGGCTAAAAAGACGTGAATACGGAAAGCTTCGGCTACGCGCAATGCTTCTGCTGCAACATCGATATCTTTATCGACGCAGCGCGCTAATGCACACACCCGGCTATTTTTGATCTGTCGGGCAATGCTTTGCACCGATTCAAAATCACCAGGAGAAGAGACCGGAAAGCCAACTTCCATTACGTCTACGCCCATACGCTCTAACGCCATGGCGATTTGCATTTTTTCTTTTACGCTCAGGCTTGCCTGTAAAGCCTGTTCGCCGTCTCGCAGGGTGGTATCAAAGATAATTACTTGCTGGCTCATATTCCGTACCTTCTGTTTTGAAATCGTTTAATCGGGTTAAAACTTCCTGCGAGGCCAAAAAAAAACCCGCGCAGGTAGCGCGGGTTTCTTGTGTTTTTTCTGAATCTAATCAGTTCGTCTTCCACAAGCCAGCCGCGCAACAAGATGCGAGGAGGAGGAGGCTGAGAAAACGAATAGATGCAAACATGCGATTCAGTACTCTTTATAAAAAATTAAGTAGTGGGGTAAATTGATACTGGATTGCTGAGTTGTTGTCAACGGTTGTTTTGTGTTTTAACTAAAAAAATGTTCGATAGCGGTAAGCAAAAAAAACGATGTGATGATTAACAGATTCTTTTTCCCCTCTGATTACCCCTTTCTCTTTACAGCAACTACACTTACTAAAGTTGTGTGATTTATTGAACTTTCTTAGCGTTATTATGGGGATGTATGAGGAAATGGTTAGTTGCAGCGATGGGTCTGACGGTACTGGCAACCAGCGCTCTTGCTCAGGCGAATGACGTCGAAGATCAGATGAAGCTGATTGCCAAAAATTATCGTACCGTATTGAATACCAATTCACCCGATGAGTTTAAACAGGGTTTAGTCGCCATGAAGCAGGCGGCACAAAAAGCGCAGCAGGGTACACCTGATAAACTGGAAGGGCAGGAGAAAGACAGCGCCAGCATGAAAGATTTTCGCCACGGTCTGGACACATTAATCGGTGAGATTGATGGGGCTACCGCTTTAGCCGATTCCGGTAAGTTTGACCAAGCCAAACAGGCGGCAGAACAGTTCAAGCAAACCCGTGACCAATACCATAAGAAGTATAAGTAAATGATTCAACGTTGGGATTGGCTGGTCAGAACCACACACTGGTGTGTGGCGTTAGGTTTTTTGATCAATCGACTGCATATTACTGAGCCGGGAAAAACACTACATCAAATCGTGGGGTTGAGCGTTGCTACATTGGTAATTGTACGTTTGATATGGGGAATGACGGGCGCAAAAGGACCGGCTCGTCTTTCGGCTATTGTCCCAACCTGCACGGCAATACGTCAGCATCTGGAGGAGGTGCGTCAGCGCTCGGCTCACCGAACTCTGGGGCACAATCCTATTGGCGCTATCAGCATTTGGCTATTTTGGTTATTGCTACCATTAGTGGCGTTCACCGGATGGGCTCAGGGTACCGCTTTAATGGATCGCTGGCCGGTGGATGAATGGCACTACTGGCTGGTTAATTTAGTGACTATCTTGGTTATTTTACATATTTTGGCGGTAGTGACCCTTTCTGTTTGGCTTAAGCGCAATTTGATTGTTGCTATGTTACCGGGCAGACGTTAAACACGCCTCTGCGACACTTCCTTTTCTTCTATAAATATTCATCCTTTAGATCGCTGTTTCTAAGGGATTTTCAGCTTAAAGTTTGTAACCATTCACGCATATTTAGTTAATTCTCATTGACCCGCACTCGAGAAAATGTAGACTTCCCAACATAAAAATAGCGAACAGCTGTAAGCTGAAAATGAGAGTCATTTATGAACCAAACACTCAGGCAATTTCACCCGGTTGGGCGTGTGCAAGATCGTATCCAGCAAAACCCAGGCAGAATTGCATTCAGAGAGTGGGATCAACATCAGGAAAAGTCATTAAGCTGGCAGCAAATTGGTGAGCGTATTTCCCAAACCGCCAGAGCGTTATTAAGCACCGGTGTACAGGTTCAGGATCGTATTGCCATTTTTGCTAATAACAGTATTAACTGGGCGATTACTGATTTATCGATTCTTCATTTACGTGCTATTGCGGTCCCTATTTATTCGACTAATACACCGGTACAGTCTGCTTTTGTGATTAATGACGCACAGGTCAGAACGCTGTTTGTTGGCGCTCAGGCTCAAATGGATGCGGCATTAACTATTTGTGAGCTTTGCCCTCAGCTTGAAAGAATTATTGCGTTTGATAACAACATAGATTTACGCGGATGTGATATTGCCATTCATTTGGATGATTTTTGTCAACGAGCTGATGATAGCCACATGGCTGAATTTCAGGCACGCATTAGCGCTCGCGATATTGATGATTTGTTTACGCTGATCTACACCTCCGGCACTACCGGTGAGCCTAAAGGGGTGATGCTGGATTACCGAAATCTGGCGACTCAATTTTGCCTTCACGACGAGCGTTTAACCGTCAGTGCGGATGATATTTCTCTTAGTTTCTTGCCGTTATCTCATGTTTTTGAGCGTGCCTGGAGCCTGTATGTGATGCATGCAGGTGCTCAAAACGTCTATTTACGTGATACCGCTTTAGTACGTGAAGCCATGTCAGACGTGAAACCTACCGTGATGTGTGCGGTGCCGCGGTTTTATGAAAAAGTCTTCTCAGCGATTTATGACAAGGTCGCTCTGGCTCCATGGCATCGTCGTGCCTTATTCCATAGCGCACTGTGGTGTGGTAAGCGTAAATTTTGGTCTGCTCATCAGGGCAAAAAACTTAATCCATTGATGGCTGCGGCTCATCGTCTGGCCGATAAGTTGGTGTTGAAAAAATTACGTGGCGTATTGGGTGGAAATATTCGCTTTTTACCTGCGGCGGGTGCCAAGCTGGACGACAACATTATTCTGTTCTTCCATGCGGTAGGACTGCACATTACCTACGGTTACGGTATGACTGAAACCTGTGCCACAGTATCCTGTTGGGAAGAAACCGGTTTTCGTTTTGGCTCTATTGGTCGTCCATTACCGGGTGTTGACGTGCGCATTGGTGACGAAAATGAAATTCAGGTACGTGGCCCGATTGTTATGCGTGGTTACTATAATCGTCCGGAAGAGAGCGCCGCGGCATTCACGGCGGATGGCTGGTTAAAAACTGGTGACGCCGGTACGCTGGATGAGTCTGGCAATCTGTTTATTACCGAACGTATTAAAGATTTAATGAAGACTTCGTGCGGCAAATATATTGCCCCACAGGTGATTGAAGGAGCATTAGGTCAGGATCGCTTTATCGATCAGATCGCAGTAGTCGCCGATGCTCGTAAATTTGTTTCTGCACTGATTGTTCCCTGTTTTGTCAGTCTGGAAGAGTACGCCCGTTCCATGAATCTGATTTATAAAGATCGGATGGAACTATTGCGCAATAGCCATATTGTAGAGCTGTTTGAACAGCGTCTGAATGAGCTGCAAAAGGAGCTGGCGCGTTTTGAGCAGGTGAAGCGTTTTACGCTGTTGCCTGATGCTTTCAGTATGGAGTTAGGTGAACTGACTCCGACGCTTAAACTGCGGCGTAAGGTGATACTTAATCGTTATCAAAATGAGATTGAGTTGATGTATAGGGAATAGCGGTAGGTATTGCCGATTTATAAAGGCGCACGTAGTGCGCCTGACACTGCTGAAAAACCAGATAAATTGGCTTCAATGAATATTCCGGCTGTAAAAACGAAGTTGTTCATATTACCGTTGTGCTCGGCCGGAAGACCATCTGTACTTTAGTTCCGATAGCTCCGGGCCTAGTCCGCCCAGGGGCACTTCGTTGGCTTACGCCAAGTAGACCCCAACGGCGGCCTCTCCCTCCGATTGGCTGCCAGACATAAACCCATCAAACTTTGTTAGCAATCTGAGGCGTACGTTGTGCGCCTTTTTTTCTGGCTTTTGCTAAATGTGTGGTTTTTAAATCGGAATAGTCAGGTGGAGAATAACCGATTATTCTGCCGGTTATCGGCTTAATGGCTTGAAAAACTTTCTTTTTAATCATGAAAGAATGCTTTTGCCAGTATGGATAGACGGCGGTATGGTAATAAGCTAACCCTTGACTATCTTTTATGTGATGTCTTTTGATAGTGCGATGATCCGAGGGCAGTGATACACAAGCAGGTCAGACAAGATCAATAACATGGGGAAAACCCTGTATTCCGCCTTATGGCTTATTATCGCCTGAGTGCACAACAACAATAACCTGGAGGAAACCCATGGAAACGTTATCCGGAGCTGAGATCGTTGTCCGATCGTTGATTGATCAGGGGGTTAAGCATGTATTTGGTTATCCGGGTGGAGCCGTGCTGGATATCTATGATGCATTGCACACGGTAGGCGGTATTGACCATGTGTTAGTGCGCCATGAACAAGCGGCTGTACATATGGCTGATGGTTTTGCTCGGGCAACTGGCGAAGTGGGGGTGGTGCTGGTGACTTCGGGGCCGGGGGCAACCAATGCCATTACCGGTATTGCTACCGCCTATATGGATTCCATTCCGCTGGTGGTACTTTCCGGTCAGGTAGCGACTACCTTGATAGGTAACGACGCCTTTCAGGAATGCGATATGGTGGGAATTTCCCGCCCAGTGGTAAAACATAGCTTTTTAGTTAAGCATGTAGAAGATATCCCTATGGTGCTGAAAAAGGCATTCTACGTTGCCAGCACCGGTCGTCCGGGTCCGGTAGTGGTTGATTTACCCAAGGATATTCTCAACCCAGCGATTAAGATCCCCTATTCTTATCCCGATCAAATCTCGATGCGTTCCTATAATCCAACGGTGCATGGACATCGGGGACAAATTAAACGCGCTCTACAAATCCTGCTGGAGGCAAAAAATCCGGTGGTATATGTGGGCGGTGGCGCCATTACTTCTGGCTGTGATGCGGAATTAAAGACACTGGTAGAAACGTTGAATCTACCGGTAGCCAGTTCATTAATGGGGCTGGGTGCTTTTCCTTCAACGAATAAACATTTTGTTGGTATGTTGGGGATGCACGGCACCTATGAAGCCAATATGACTATGCACCACTCTGACCTGATCTTTGCGGTTGGTGTGCGTTTTGATGACCGTACTACCAACAATCTGGCGAAGTATTGCCCGGGGGCAACGGTATTGCATATTGATATTGATCCCACCTCAATTTCTAAAACAGTGAATGCCGATGTACCAATCGTTGGTGATGCTAAGCAGGTGCTGACTCAGATGCTGGAGCTGCTAAAACAGCGAGATCCTGAGCAAGGGTTTGAGAATCTGGATAGCTGGTGGCAGAGCATTGAAGAATGGCGCTGTAAAAAGTCGCTGGCTTACGATCACAGCGGTGATCGCATCAAGCCACAGGCAGTGATTGAAACCCTGTACCGTTTAACTCAGGGTAATGCTTATGTAGCTTCTGACGTGGGTCAGCATCAGATGTTTGCTGCGCTGTACTATCCGTTTGATAAGCCTCGCCGCTGGATTAACTCTGGTGGTCTTGGCACCATGGGCTTTGGTCTACCCGCTGCGCTGGGCGTTAAGCTGGCATTACCAAGAGAAACTGTGGTTTGCGTAACCGGGGATGGCAGTATTCAAATGAATATTCAGGAGCTATCTACCGCGCTGCAATATGATTTGCCTGTTGTGGTGCTTAACTTGAATAACAAATTCCTCGGCATGGTAAAACAGTGGCAGGACCTGATTTATGCAGGCCGTCATTCTCATTCCTATATGGACTCGCTGCCTGACTTTGTCAAACTGGCGGAAGCCTATGGTCATGTAGGGATCTCCATCAGTAAACCGGAAGAGCTGGAAAGCAAACTGGCGGAAGCACTGGCGATTAAAAATCGTCTGGTGTTTGTTGATGTTGCCGTTGATGAAAGAGAACACGTCTACCCGATGCAAATTCGCGGCGGTGCAATGGACGAAATGTGGCTAAGCAGAACGGAGAGGAGCTGATTATGCGCCGTATATTATCAGTACTACTGGAGAATGAATCCGGCGCTCTGTCGCGGGTGATTGGCCTGTTTTCTCAACGGGGATATAACATTGAAAGCCTGACCGTCGCGCCAACGGACGATCCGACTCTTTCGCGTATGACGATTCACACTAAAGGTGATGCGAAAGTATTGGAGCAGATAGAAAAACAGCTGCATAAGTTGGTTGATGTTCTGCGGGTATCCGAACTGACCGATGGTGACTGTGTTGAACGTGAAATCATGCTGGTGAAATTGCGTACTTCCGGTGACGGTAGGGAAGAGGTTAAGCGCTGTGCAGACATTTTCCGTGGGCAGATCGTGGATGTTACATCCTCGTTGTATACTGTTCAGCTGGTAGGCACCAGCAGTAAACTGGATGCGTTTTTAGCCGCTATTCGTGAAGCCGGTGAAATTGTTGAAGTTGCCCGTTCAGGAATCGTTGGTGTTGGACGCGGTGAGCGGATTATGCGTTAACCATTTTTCAGACAAAAACAGGGGCTCTGCCGGTGGCGTAGGGCTTTTTATTTTGTATTACACTGACTGAATGGATTAAGCAGTTGCTGAATCGTCATATCTTGGGTTAGATCTACATTACTTAAAGCCATTTATATTATTATGGTTATTATGCCACCAATGACGGGGCGAATTGATACTTAAGGGGTTAACGTGAAACTGGATGAAATTGCGCGTCTCGCTGGTGTTTCACGCACGACGGCCAGCTATGTCATTAATGGCAAAGCCAAGCAATATCGTGTGAGCGATAAAACAGTTGAGAAAGTCATGGCGGTAGTCCGGGAACATAATTATCAACCTAATGCGGTTGCTGCTGGCTTACGTGCCGGTCGTACACGTTCTATCGGGCTGGTTATTCCTGATTTAGAAAACACCAGCTATACAAGAATTGCTAACTATCTTGAACGTCAGGCGCGCCAGCGGGGCTATCAGTTGCTTATAGCCTGTTCTGAAGACCAGCCGGATAATGAAATGCGCTGCGTTGAGCACTTATTGCAACGCAAAGTGGATGCCCTGATTATCTCCACCGCGTTGCCGCCGGAGCATCCGTTCTATCAGCGTTGGGTAAACAGTTCTCTACCGATTATCGCTCTGGACCGTGCGTTGGATCGTGAGCATTTTATCAGCGTTGTTGGGGCTGACTACGAAGATGCAGAAATGCTGGCGTCAGAGTTACGTAATTTTAAAGCAGATAGCGTGGCCTATCTTGGTGCATTACCTGAATTATCCGTCAGCCAGTTGCGTGAGCAGGGGTTCCGTCAGGCGTGGAAAGGGGACAAGCGTCAGGTTAGCTATATTTATGCCAACAGTTATGAGCGTGAATCAGCAGCAGAAGTGTTTAAAAACTGGCTGGAATCGAATCCGATTCCTCAGGCAATTTATACCACATCATTCTCATTGCTACAGGGTGTGATGGATGTGATCTTGCAGAAGCAAGGGCGCCTGCCTGCCGATCTGGCGATTGCCACTTTTGGTGATAACGAACTGTTGGATTTCCTTGAGTGTCCGGTATTATCCGTTGCTCAACGTCACAGAGAAGTTGCAGAACGAGTATTGGAGTTAGTACTGGCAAGTATTGATGAAACTCAGAAACCAAAACCAGGACTGACACGCATTCGACGCAGCTTGTTCCGTCGCGGCAGTTTGAGCCGCGTATAGTTTGTAAAGTATTTAAGAGTATCACTTTGATAATCTGAGAAAACCATAAGGGGCCTGCAATTGGCCCCTTATTTTTGTTGTCAGTAAGCGGTATTGAGCTTACTCCAAAGCGTTACGTTATGTTACTATTACGCGCTAAAGTATCGGTAAGATTGACGAGTAAAATAGCCAACCACATCTATTCCCTTCCATTCACATCAGATCGTGTCAGATTTATGCTGTAGTGGTTATAGAAACATTTTTTTTATATTAACGGATTTTTTATTGATTGATTGCCAACGCTGTTAACCGCCAGCTACTCTGATATTGAATTAATTAAATAATTATTATTATTCATATTGTTAGTTTGATTTCTTTAAACTTAACACGCATTTATTCTATTTTCAGAAAGCTAAATAGCCCCTCTATTTAGTGTAAAGTCGCGGTTCTTCGTCTTGACAAGCTTTTAATACCCTCCGTAAACTCTATTCAAGTGGGAATTTGTGGGGTAAAGTGGTAAAACTTGTCGCGAAGGAGTGACCCGCCCATGTTTCGTGGAGCAACAACAATAAATCTTGATAGTAAGGGGCGATTAGCTATCCCCACTCGCTATCGGGATTCACTGCTGGATGAATGTGAAGGACAATTGGTATGTACCATTGACCTCCATCAGCCGTGCCTGTTGCTTTACCCCCTCCCTGAATGGGAAAAAATTGAACAGAAGCTATCCCGGCTATCCAGCATGAATCCGGCAGAGCGCAGAGTACAGCGCCTGTTATTAGGCCATGCCAGTGAATGTCAGTTGGATAGCGCTGGTCGTGTATTGATAGCGAATACATTGCGGCAACATGCGCTTTTAGTAAAAGAAGTGATGCTGGTCGGGCAGTTCAATAAATTTGAACTGTGGAGTGAAGAGGCCTGGTATCAACAAGTTAAGGAAGACATCGAGGCTGAGCAGTCTGCTAAGTCACCTCTCTCAGAGCGGTTACAGGATTTTTCATTATAAGCTATGTTGAATAATTATCAGCACACCACGGTGCTTTTGGATGAAGCAGTTAATGCCTTAAGCATTCGACAGGATGGTATCTATATTGACGGTACTTTTGGCCGTGGTGGACACTCGCGCCTGATCCTATCCCAGTTGGGACCTCAGGGGCGTCTGATTGCAATAGACCGCGACCCTCAGGCGATTGAAGCCGCATCTGCAATTTCAGACTCTCGTTTCTCCATTATTCATGGTCCTTTTTCCGAGCTGGCCAGCTATGTCCGCGACCTTGGCTTAGAAGGCAAGATAGACGGCATTCTGCTGGATTTAGGCGTCTCTTCCCCACAGTTGGATGATGCTGAACGCGGTTTCTCATTTATGCGTGATGGGCCACTGGATATGCGTATGGACCCGACACGTGGTCTGTCAGCGGCACAGTGGCTGCTAAAAGCGGAAGAAGAAGACATTGCCTGGGTACTAAAAACCTTTGGTGAAGAGCGGTTTGCCAAGCGTATTGCCCGGGGCATCGTTGAGCGTAATCGTACCGAGCCAATGACGCGCACTCATGAGTTGGCAGAAGTTATTGCAACGGCAACCCCGATTCGTGACAAACATAAGCATCCGGCGACTCGTAGCTTTCAGGCGATCAGAATTTATATCAACAGTGAACTGGAAGAGATTGAGCGCGCGCTGGATGGTTCTCTGGAAGCATTGACGGAAGGTGGACGCCTTTCCGTTATCAGTTTTCATTCACTGGAAGACCGTATTGTTAAACGTTTTATCCGCCAACATAGCAAAGGGCCACAGGTTCCGGCGGGAATTCCGTTGACTGAAGAGCAGTTAAGACAACATGGCGCAAGAAAATTAAAAGCGCTGGGAAAAATGATGCCGTCTGAGCAGGAAGTGGCCGATAACGCACGGGCGCGTAGCTCGGTGTTGCGTATTGCCCAAAGGACCGCTGAATGATATCGAATGAGCGCCACAGTTTAGCCAGCATCATCGGTGATGATTTGCTGCGTAACGCAAAGTTACCACTGTTGCTGACTGTGTTGGTTCTGGTATCAGCGATTGCGGTGGTGTTATCCAGCCACCGGACACGTTTGCTAACCGCAGAGCGTGAACAACTGATTTTAGAACGTGAAGCGCTGGAAATTGAGTGGCGTAACCTGATTCTGGAAGAAAATGCGCTGGCTGACCATAGCCGTATTGAACGTCTGGCTAATGAAAAGCTGCAAATGCTGCATGTAACACCGGATCAGGAACAAATAGTTATCCAGAAGCAATAAAAGTACTGGTAAAACAGTCGACGTGCGGAGCACGTTACAAATTAATGGATTGATGAACTTACCATGGCTAATGAAATGAGATGAAAGCAGCACGAACCAATAAGATTAAAGTAAAACGTCCTGAAAATGAGGCCGGCTTTGTAAGCTGGCGTTTTGGTTTGCTCTGTTTGTTCATTGTATTAGCCATGTTTGGGTTAATTGCTCGCGCTGCATGGTTACAGGTTATCGAGCCAGACAAACTGGTTAAAGAAGGGGATATGCGCTCTTTACGGGTGCAGGAAGTTCCCACCGTTCGCGGCATGATCTCCGATCGCTTTGGTCGTCCATTGGCGGTTAGCGTTCCGGTAAATGCAATTTGGGCCGATCCAAAAGAGCTGAATGAGCGCGGCGGTATTTCACAAGACATGCATTGGAAAGCGCTGGCTGATGTTGTCGGTTTGCCTCTGGATAAGCTGTCAGAGAAAATTAATGCTAATCCTAAAGGACGCTTTGTCTATTTAGCGCGCCAAATCAATTCAGAAACCGCGGAGTATGTTCGTAAGCTTAAACTTCCGGGTATCTACCTAAAGCGTGAATCTCGTCGTTTCTATCCTGCAGGCCCGGTAACTGCCCACATTGTGGGTTTTACCAATATTGATGATAACGGTCTGGAAGGTATTGAAAAAAGCTTTGAAGATAAGCTGGTGGGTAAATCTGGCGAGCGTACGGTACGTAAAGATCGTTATGGTCGGGTGATTGAAGATATCTCTTCCGTGGATAGCCAGGCTGCTCACAACCTGACGCTAAGTATTGATGAGCGTCTTCAGGCGTTGGTTTACCGCGAGTTGAGTAATGCGGTTGCCGCTAACAAAGCGGAATCGGGTACCGCGGTGCTGGTAGATGTGAACACCGGCGAAATTCTGGCCATGGTTAACAGCCCTTCCTATAACCCAAATAACCGGGTTGGCTCACCGGAAGATTTCTTCCGTAATCGGGCGATAACTGACATTTTTGAACCGGGCTCAACCGTTAAACCGATGGTGGTTATGACGGCGTTAGATCGCGGCATCATCAAAGAAAATTCAGTATTGAATACCAGACCGTATCGGGTAAATGGTCATGAGATAAAAGACGTTGCGCTTTATCCTGAACTGACCGTTACCGGTATTTTACAAAAATCCAGTAACGTCGGTGTTTCTCATCTGGCGTTGGATATGCCCGCCGATGCGTTAGTTGATACTTACTCGCGCTTTGGGCTGGGACAACCTACCAATTTGGGATTGGTCGGAGAAAGCAGTGGCTTGTTTTTACAAAAAAAACGGTGGTCTGACATAGAGAGGGCCACCTTCTCATTTGGCTACGGGCTAATGGTAACGCCATTACAGTTAGCGCGAGCTTATGCAACCATGGGAAGCTTTGGCGTTTATCGTCCGCTTTCTATTACCAAAATTGACCCGCCGGTACAGGGAAAACGCATTTTTCCGGAGAGTACCGTTCGTACCGTGGTTCATATGATGGAATCAGTAGCCTTACCCGGAGGCGGTGGTACTAAAGCCGCAGTGAAAGGTTATCGTATAGCAATCAAAACCGGTACCGCGAAGAAAGTGGGGCCTAACGGTGGTTATATTAATAAATATATCGCCTATACGGCCGGTCTGGCACCAGCCAGTAAGCCGCGTTATGCGCTGGTGGTGGTCATTAACGATCCTGGTGCTGGTCAGTATTATGGTGGTGCCGTTTCTGCGCCGGTTTTTGGCGCAATTATGGGCGGGGTTTTACGGACAATGAATATCGAGCCTGATGCATTGCCCGTAACGGATAAAAACGAATTAGTGATTAATCAGAAAGGAGCTTCCGGTGGCCGATCTTAATTTAAGCGATCTGCTCGCTCCGTGGAATATTCAGGTTCCTGAGCGCAAGTTAAAAGAGATGACGCTGGATAGTCGCGTGGCGGCCTCTGGCGATCTGTTTATTGCCATTGTGGGCCATAAAGTGGATGGGCGTCGCTATATTTCTCAGGCGATTGCTCAGGGCGTGGCGGCAGTCATTGCCGAAGCGGAAGGGGAAGCACCTAACGGCACGGTTGTGATGTCTCACGGTGTTCCCGTTATCTATATTGAACATCTGAATTTACATTTGTCGGCTATTGCGGGTCGTTTTTACCAGCAGCCGTCAGAAAAAATGCGTTTAGTTGGGGTAACCGGAACCAACGGTAAAACCACCACCACTCAACTGTTAGCGCAGTGGAGCCAGCTTCTGGGAGAAAGAAGCGCGGTGATGGGTACCGTAGGAAATGGTTTGTTAGGTCATGTGGTACCAACAGAGAATACCACCGGCTCGGCAGTTGACGTACAGCGTGAGCTGAATGAACTGGTGAAAAGCGGTGCGACCTTTACCGCAATGGAAGTCTCTTCCCACGGTTTAGTTCAGGAGCGGGTTGCTGCGCTGAATTTTGCCGCTGCGGCCTTTACTAACCTGAGTCGTGACCACCTTGATTACCATGGCAGCATGGAAGGGTACGAAGCGGCTAAATGGCGACTGTTCGAACGTCATCAGGTTGGTGAAGCTATCATCAATGTGGATGACGCGGTAGGTGCTCGTCGTATAGCGGCAATGCCAAATGCAATTGCAGTCACGATGGAAGATAACCTTCCTCAGGGCTGGCAGGGACGTTGGTTAAAAGCCAGTGAGATTTCTTATCACGATAATGGCGCGACGGTGAAGTTTGACTCCAGCTGGGGCGGTGGTGTGGTGGAAAGCCGCTTGCTGGGTGCATTTAACGTTAGCAATCTACTGGTTGCTTTGACCACGCTGTTGTCACTAGGTTATTCACTGAATCATCTGGTAGAATCTGCGCCGAATTTACAGCCTGTTTGTGGTCGTATGGAAGTGTTTACTGCACCAGGTCGACCGACGGTGGTGGTTGATTATGCCCATACGCCAGATGCGCTGGAAAAAGCTCTGGAAGCGGCAAGACTGCACTGTAAGGGTGAATTGTGGTGTGTGTTCGGCTGCGGCGGGGATCGTGACCGTGGTAAGCGCCCGCTAATGGGCGGTGTTGCTGAACAGTTTGCCGATCGCGTTATTGTTACTGATGATAACCCTCGTAGTGAAGATCCTCAGGCGATTGTAGCCGATATCCTGACCGGATTTACCGATACCAAACGTGCCAATGTGATTCACGGTCGGGCAGAGGCTGTAACCAGTGTGGTTATGCAGGCCGCTCCTGATGATGTGGTGGTGATTGCCGGTAAAGGCCATGAAGATTACCAACTGATTGGCAATCGTCGATTAGATTATTCTGACCGTACCACAGTAGCGAATTTACTGGGTATGGCGGCAGGGGTATTAGTATGATTCCCATTACCCTGAAACAGCTGGCCGAGGTGGTCGGTGGTAAACTTATCGCCTCTACGGCAGATATTACCGGGCAGCAAATTGTTGATGTTGTTACTGACACCCGTAAAATTGTCGCTGGCTGTTTGTTTATTGCCCTGAAGGGCGAGCGTTTTGATGCGCATGATTTTGCCGCAGAGGCAATCAATCAGGGGGCCAGTGCTTTATTAGTTAGTCAGCACTTACCGTTGGATGTGGCTCAGGTGATTGTCGCCGATACCCGTATTGCACTGGGTAAACTGGGTGGATGGGTAAGACAACAGGTACCTGCACGGATAGTCGCATTAACCGGTTCGTCCGGCAAAACCAGCGTGAAAGAGATGACCGCTACCATTTTGCAGCAATGTGGTGAAGTCCTGTATACCGCGGGCAATTTAAATAACGATATTGGCGTTCCACTAACGTTATTACGCCTGACGAAGCGTCATCAGTTTGCCGTGGTTGAATTAGGCGCTAACCATGCTGGTGAGATTGCCTATACGACTGCGTTGACGCATCCGGAAAGCGCTCTGGTAAATAACCTGGCGGCTGCGCATCTGGAAGGATTTGGTTCACTGGCTGGCGTCGCTAAAGCTAAAGGCGAAATCTTTCAGGGTTTGCCTTCCCACGGTGTCGCTATCATCAATATGGATAGTAATGATTTGTCCGGTTGGCAAAGCTTGCTGGCCGATAAAATCGTATGGCGTTTTTCTGCCAGCCACACAGAACAGGTTGAGTTTTATGCCACGGATGTGGCGGTAAAACCACAGGGTACTCGCTTTGTCTTGCATACGCCGGTAGGAAAAACGGAAGTTTTACTTCCTCTACCGGGTAAGCACAACATTGCCAATGCGCTGGCGGCTACGGCGTTAGCCATGTCGGTGGGTGCATCTTTAGAGAATGTTGCATCAGGATTGTCGCAACTTAAAGCGGTTCCAGGGCGTTTGTTTCCGGTTCAACTGTGCGCAGAAAAACTGCTGTTGGATGATACCTATAACGCTAACGTGGGGTCGATGACAGCAGCTGCTCAGGTACTTGCTTCTATGCCTGGTTATCGGGTGATGGTTGTTGGTGATATGGGTGAGTTAGGTGATGAGGCCGAACAGTGCCATCGTCAGGTTGGTGAAGCAGCCCGCGAAGCGGGTGTGGATAAAGTATTAAGCGTTGGTCATTTAAGTGAAATGATTAGTAACGCAAGTGGCAATGGCGAGCACTTTAGGGATAAAGAGGCAGTAGCCCAACGTCTGGGCGAGTTGCTATCTGAACATGCGATCATAACAATTTTAGTTAAAGGTTCACGTAGTGCCGCGATGGAGCAGGTAGTACGCAGAGTACAGGAGATAGCACAATGTTAGTATGGCTGGCGGAACATCTGGTCTCAATTTTTTCAGGCTTTAACGTCTTTTCTTATTTGACGTTTCGCGCCATCGTCAGCCTGCTGACCGCGCTGTTTATCTCTTTGTGGATGGGACCGCGTCTGATTGCTTTCTTACAGCGTTTGCAGATTGGTCAGGTGGTTCGTAACGACGGTCCTGAGTCTCACTTCAGTAAACGTGGTACGCCAACCATGGGCGGCATCATGATTCTGGCTTCTATTACCATTTCGGTACTGCTGTGGGCTAATCTGAGCAACCCTTATATCTGGTGTTCACTGTTTGTGCTGTTGGGTTATGGCGCCGTTGGCTTTGTAGATGACTACCGTAAAGTGGTGCGTAAAGACACCAAAGGATTAATTGCCCGTTGGAAGTATTTCTGGCAATCAGTTATTGCCCTGATTGTTGCATTTAGCATGTATGCCATCGGTAAAGACACACCAGCGACTCAGCTGGTGGTGCCGTTTTTTAAAGACGTCATGCCACAGTTAGGTGTGCTTTATATTCTGCTGGCCTACTTTGTTATTGTTGGTACCAGTAACGCAGTTAACCTGACCGATGGCCTGGATGGTCTGGCCATCATGCCAACCGTCTTTGTTGCCGCTGGTTTTGGTCTGGTTGCCTGGGCAACGGGTAACGTCAATTTCGCCAGCTATCTGCATATTCCTTATATCCGCCATGCCGGTGAGTTAGTGATTTTCTGTACTGCAATTGTCGGTGCAGGATTGGGATTCCTCTGGTTTAACACTTATCCAGCTCAGGTCTTTATGGGTGATGTTGGTTCACTGGCGTTGGGTGGTACTTTAGGTGTGATTGCCGTACTGCTGCGTCAGGAGTTTTTACTGGTGATTATGGGCGGGGTGTTTGTGGTTGAAACTCTGTCGGTAATTCTGCAGGTGGGATCGTTCAAACTTCGCGGCCAACGTATTTTCCGTATGGCACCGATTCACCACCACTATGAATTGAAAGGCTGGCCGGAGCCACGCGTGATCGTGCGCTTCTGGATTATCTCATTAATGCTGGTGCTGATTGGCTTGGCAACCTTGAAGGTGCGGTAATCATGACAATCGACTATCAGGATAAACAGGTTGTTATCATTGGATTAGGTTCCACAGGGTTGTCCTGTGTCGATTATTTTATTGCCCGGGGCGTTTCCCCTAAAGTTATTGATACGCGTGCAGCCCCTCCGGGGTTGGATAAACTGCCGGAAAGCGTAGAAAGCCATACCGGTGGTTTTAACCGCGACTGGATTCTGGCTGCAGATCTATTAGTGGTTAGCCCGGGTATTGCTCTGGCAACGCCAGTTTTACAAGAAGCGGCAGCCGCAGGCATCGAAATTGTTGGTGATATTGAGTTGTTCTGTCGTGAAGCCAAAGCGCCAATTGTGGCAATCACGGGCTCCAACGGAAAAAGTACCGTTACCACGCTGGTGGGTGAAATGGGAAAAGCCGCCGGTTGGAATGTTGCCATGGGCGGTAATCTGGGACAGACAGCGCTATCACTGCTGGATCCTGAATGCCAGCTGTATGTTATGGAGCTGTCCAGTTTTCAACTGGAAACTACATCCAGCCTTCATGCCGCCGCTGCAACCATTTTGAACGTTACTGAAGATCATATGGATCGCTATCCGCAGGGGATGGAGCAGTATCGTGAAGCTAAGTTGCGTATTTATAACAATGCCAGCGTTTGTGTGGTTAATGCCGATGATGCGCTGACCATGCCACTGCAAGGGGCAGATAGCCGCTGCGTGAGCTTTGGCGTCGATGTGGGTGATTATCACCTCAGCTATCAACAGGGTGAAACCTGGCTACGAGTCCACGGCGAGAAAGTACTGAATGCCGCAGAAATGAAAATTGTTGGTCAGCATAACTACCTGAACGCACTGGCTGCATTGGCGTTGGCTGACGCAGTTTCGCTACCGCGCGCTTCCAGTCTGCAGGCGCTGACTCAGTTCACCGGTTTGGCCCATCGCTTCCAACTGGTATGGGATAATAAAGGCGTTCGTTGGATTAATGATTCTAAAGCCACTAACGTGGGCAGTACTGAAGCGGCATTAAATGGTATTCGCGTTGATGGCGTTTTACATCTGCTGCTGGGCGGTGATGGCAAATCGGCTGATTTTTCACCGCTGTCGACCTATCTGAAAGGTGACAACATTCGTCTGTACTGTTTTGGTCGTGATAAGCAGCCGCTATACGATTTGCGCCCTGACGTGGCGGAAATGACCGATACCATGGAGCAGGCAATGGTTCATATTGCACAGCGCATCAAACCCGGGGATATGGTGTTACTGTCACCGGCCTGTGCCAGTCTGGATCAGTTTAAAAATTATGAACAGCGTGGGCTGGAGTTTGCCCGTCTGGCTCAGGAGCTTGGCTGATGAGCGTATTTAGTTTAGTTAGGCCTTTCCAGTCGTTTACCCAATGGGTAACTGGATCTCGTCAAAGCAGTGAGGCGGTCGATTATGACGTTATGTACGATCGCACCTTGCTGTGGATGGCGATTGGTTTAACTATTGTTGGTTTTGTCATGGTGACATCGGCATCAATGCCGGTTGCCCAACGATATACTGACGACCCGTTTTTATTTGCTAAACGTGATGCTATTTACATTCTGTTGGCTGTCGCTGCTGCACTGGTAACGCTGCGTATTCCGATGGAAATGTGGCAACGCTATAGCCCGATTATTCTGTTGATTGCCATCGTGATGTTGTTAATTGTGTTGGCGGTTGGTAGCTCGGTTAATGGTGCATCCCGCTGGATTGCTTTTGGTCCGGTTCGTATTCAGCCAGCAGAGCTTTCTAAACTGGCGCTGTTTTTCTATCTGGCCAGCTATCTGGTACGTAAGGTCGATGAGGTTCGTAATAACTTCTGGGGCTTTTGTAAGCCGATGGGCGTTATGGTGATTCTGGCCGTTTTACTGCTGGCTCAGCCCGATTTGGGAACCGTAGTGGTACTGTTTATTACTACGCTGGGCATGCTGTTTTTAGCCGGGGCTAAACTTTGGCAATTTTTGGCGATTATCGGGTCCGGTGTATTTGCCGTAGGCTTATTGATCGTTGCAGAGCCTTATCGTTTACGCCGGGTGACTTCATTCTGGGATCCATGGGCTGATCCATTTGGCGCGGGTTATCAGCTAACGCAATCGCTGATGGCATTTGGCCGTGGAGAGCTTTGGGGACAGGGTTTAGGTAACTCAATTCAGAAACTGGAATACCTGCCTGAGGCCCATACTGACTTTATTTTTGCCATTATCGGTGAAGAATTAGGCTATTTTGGTGTGGTTTTGATCCTCTTAATGGTATTCTTCGTCGCTTTTAGAGCAATGCTGATTGGTCGCCGCGCTTTAGAAGCCGGGCAGCGTTTCTCCGGTTTTCTCGCCTGTGAGATTGGTTTGTGGTTTAGCTTCCAGACGTTAGTTAACGTTGGTGCTGCAGCTGGTATTCTACCGACCAAAGGTTTGACTCTACCGCTAATCAGCTATGGTGGTTCCAGTTTACTGGTGATGTCTACCGCGCTGGTTTTACTACTTAGAATTGACTATGAAACGCGTCAGGCCAACTGTCAGGCGCATGTAAGAGGTACCCGATGAAGCAGAAGCGTTTAATGGTGATGGCAGGTGGAACCGGAGGACACGTCTTCCCGGGGCTGGCTGTTGCCCATGACCTGATGGCGCAAGGCTGGGAAGTTCGCTGGCTGGGAACTGCGGATAGAATGGAAGCCGATTTAGTGCCGAAACACGGAATAGAAATCGATTTTATTAACATTTCCGGACTTCGTGGCAAAGGTATCATTGCGTTATTATGTGCGCCATTCAGAATTTTCCGTGCTGTACGCCAGGCTAAAGCCATCATGCGTAATTATAAACCCGATGTGGTACTGGGTATGGGCGGTTATGTTTCTGGTCCGGGTGGTCTGGCCGCCTGGATGTGTGGCATTCCGGTGGTATTACACGAACAAAATGGCATTGCAGGATTAACTAATCGCTGGTTGGCCAAAATCGCTAAACGTGTGTTGCAGGCATTTCCCGGCGCGTTTCCTAATGCCGAGGTGGTAGGTAATCCGGTTCGTACCGATGTTCTGGCGCTGCCTCTGCCGGAAGTTCGTTTATCTGAGCGCAGTGGCGCTATCCGGGTGCTGGTTGTTGGTGGCAGTCAGGGTGCGCGAATACTCAATCAGACCGTTCCGCAAGCGGCTGAACGTTTGGGGAATAAAATCATTCTCTGGCATCAGGTTGGTAAAGGTGCACTGGAAAGCGTACAGCAGGATTATCAGCAACGCGGTCTGGACGGGCACAATATCACTGAATTTATTGACGACATGGCGTCAGCCTATGCGTGGGCCGATGTGGTGGTCTGTCGTTCTGGTGCTTTGACGGTAAGCGAAATTGCTGCCGCAGGTTTACCGGCTATTTTTGTGCCATTTATGCACAAGGATCGCCAGCAATACTGGAATGCGTTGCCGTTGGAAAAAGCAGGAGCGGCCAAAATTATTGAACAACCTCAGTTTAATGCAGATTCATTAACTGAAGCGTTGGAAGAATTGAATCGATCAAAACTACTGGCAATGGCGATGGAAGCCAGAGCGACAGCCATACCGGACGCAACTGAACGCGTTTCTGCGGTAGTTAAAAGCGTCGCCCTGTAGTTTTGAAGTGAACTTTAAATATGACAAGAGCAAACAGAAAACCGTGAATGAGCATGTAGATATACAACGATTGGCGAAACTTCGCACCATGGTGCCGGAAATGCGACGCGTCCGGCATATCCACTTTGTAGGTATTGGTGGAGCAGGCATGGGAGGCATCGCTGAAGTTCTGGCTAACGAAGGTTACCAGATCAGTGGTTCCGATTTGGCGCCAAATGCTGTCACGCAACAATTAATCGCGCTGGGTGCAGAAATTTACTTCAATCACCGGGCAGAAAACGTTAAGGGAGCCAGCGTAGTTGTCGTTTCAACCGCGGTTCCTGCGGATAATGCAGAGGTGGTTGCAGCACGTGAGGCACGTATTCCGGTTATCCGTCGTGCAGAAATGCTGGCAGAGCTGATGCGTTTTCGTCATGGCATTGCTATCGCCGGTACTCATGGCAAAACTACAACTACCGCATTAGTAACCGGTATCTATGCTGCGGCAGGATTAGATCCAACGTTTGTTAATGGTGGTCTGGTTAAAGCAGCAGGAACTCATGCCGCATTGGGCTGTAGCCGTTATCTGATTGCCGAAGCTGATGAGAGCGATGCGTCGTTCCTGCATTTACAGCCAATGGTTGCCATTGTGACGAATATTGAAGCCGACCATATGGATACTTATCAGGGCGACTTCGAAAACTTAAAGCAGACGTTTATTAATTTCCTGCACAATTTGCCGTTTTATGGTCGGGCAGTGATGTGTGTTGATGATCCCGTGGTACGCGAGCTTATCCCACAGGTTGGTCGTCAGGTGATTACTTACGGTTTCAGTGAAGATGCTGATGTCCGTATTAAAGATTATGAACAAATACGCTCTCAGGGTTTCTTTACCCTTTGTCGTCATGATAAGAGCGATTTAAAGGTAATGTTGAACGCACCGGGTCGTCATAACGCACTGAATGCGGCAGCGGCAGTAGCGACCGCGACGGAAGAGGGCATTGGTGACGATGCTATTGTTCAGGCGTTGGCTAACTTCCAGGGAACCGGTCGTCGTTTTGACTTTCTGGGTAAATTTGAACGTGAAGAGGGTGGCGACATTATGCTGGTTGATGATTATGGTCATCACCCAAGTGAAGTGGATGTCACCATTAAAGCAGCCAGAGCCGGTTGGGAAGAGCGTCGTTTAGTCATGATTTTCCAACCGCATCGCTATTCACGTACCCGTGACCTGTACGATGATTTTGCTAACGTATTGTCTCAGGTTGATGTGCTGTTTATGCTGGATGTTTATCCGGCGGGAGAAGCGCCAATTCCGGGAGCAGACAGCCGTTCACTCTGTCGTACTATTCGTGGACGCGGCAAATTAGATCCAATTTTTGTGTCAGATGTAGATGCGCTACCGGATATGTTGCAGCAGGTGTTGCAGAGTGGCGATCTGGTTCTGACTCAGGGGGCCGGTAATATTGGGCGCGTAGCCCGTCGGTTAGCTGAATTAAAATTACAAACAATAAATACAAACGAGGGAAATCATGACTGAGAAAGTGGCAGTCCTTCTTGGCGGGACATCAGCAGAGCGTGATGTATCACTGAACTCTGGTGCTGCTGTGTTAGCAGGCTTACGCGAGGCGGGCGTTGACGCTCATCCGATTGACCCAAAAACTTATCCTGTCGCCCAGTTAAAGGCTGATGGATTCGATAAAGTATTTATTGCGTTACATGGTCGTGGCGGTGAAGACGGTACCTTGCAAGGGCTACTGGAGTTCCTTGGTCTGCCTTATACCGGCAGTGGCGTAATGGCTTCTGCATTAACGATGGATAAATTGAGAACTAAATTGCTATGGCAAGGCTCTAACCTTCCGGTGTCACCTTATGTGGCTCTGAGCGCCGATCAACTGGCGCAGGTTGATAGCGATGCCATCATCAAACAGCTGGGATTACCGCTGATTGTGAAGCCAAGCAGTGAAGGTTCAAGCGTGGGTATGAGCAAGGTTAATACGGCAGCAGATTTATTGCCGGCGTTAAAAGAAGCCTTTAAGCATGATACCAGCGTACTGATTGAGAAGTGGTTGAGTGGCCCGGAATTTACCGTGGCGATTTTAGGGGATGAAGTACTGCCTTCTATCCGTATTCAACCAGCCGGTGTGTTTTATGACTATCAGGCAAAATATATCTCTGATGATACTCAATACTTCTGTCCAAGCGGCTTAAGTGATGAGCTGGAGAGCCAAATTCGGGCGTTAGCAGCCGCTGCTTATAAGGCTGTGGGTTGCCGGGGTTGGGGACGTGTCGATGTGATGCAGGATAGCGATGGTCAGTTTTATCTGCTGGAAGTCAATACAGCACCAGGTATGACTAACCATAGTCTGGTACCAATGGCGGCACGCCAGCATGGTTTAAGTTTTTCTCAGCTAGTCGTTAAGATTTTGGCGTTGGCTGATTGATATGTCCCAGGCAGCAAGAAACGTTCGTGATGAGCAGGAAAGAAAGAGCGCCGGACGTAGTAACGGAACTCAGCTCATTGGTCTAATCTTTCTGCTGATGGTGATAGGTACCGTGGTATGGGGATGCTGGGCAGTTATTCATTGGATGAATGACGCCGAACGCTTACCGCTTTCCCGCTTAGTGGTTACCGGTGAGCGGCATATTACGACCAACGATGATATTCGGCAGACCATTTTGTCGTCGGGTGCACCGGGTACCTTTATGTCTCAGGATGTGGATGTACTGCAACAGCAGATTCTGCACCTGAAATGGATTAAACAGGCCAGCGTACGTAAGCAATGGCCTGATGAGCTTAAGATTCATATTGTGGAGTATGTCCCTTACGCTCGCTGGAATGATCTCCAGCTGTTAGATAAAGATGGCAATGTATTCAGCATACCGGCAGAGAGAGTAAGCGATAAGAATCTCCCTCTGTTGTATGGTCCGGAAGATGGAGAAAAAGAGGTTCTGGAAGGATACAACAGCATGAACCAGGCGCTGGCCGCTGCAAAGTTTAAGCTGAAGACCGTGTCAATGAGTGAACGTCGCTCATGGCAGTTAGTGTTAGATAACGATGTGCGCATCGAGCTGGGAAGAGAAAACCGAACCAAGCGTTTAGATCGCTTTATCGCTCTTTATCCTACGCTGTTGCAGCAAGTACCTGCGGATAAGCGCATTGCCTCGCTGGATATGCGCTATGACACCGGTGCAGCGGTTGGTTGGGCACCCGCATTTATTGACAGTCAGGCAATTTTTTCTGATTGAGTGAAACAACAACTAGAGTCAGGCAATAAATAATGATCAAATCGACAGACAGAAAACTGGTGGTTGGACTGGAAATTGGCACAGCAAAAGTCGCTGCGCTGGTTGGAGAAGTACTGCCTGACGGTATGGTTAATATTATTGGCGTAGGAAGCTGCCCATCGCGCGGAATGGATAAAGGCGGAGTTAACGATTTAGAGTCAGTGGTTAAATCAGTACAACGAGCTATTGATCAGGCCGAACTGATGGCAGATTGTCAGATTGCTTCTGTTTATCTGGCGCTGTCAGGTAAACATATCAGCTGTCAGAACGAGATAGGTATGGTGCCTATCTCTGAAGAAGAAGTCACACAGGAAGATGTGGAGAGTGTGGTTCATACCGCTAAATCGGTGCGGGTTCGTGATGAGCACCGGATCCTGCATGTGATCCCTCAGGAATATGCTATCGACTATCAGGAAGGGATTAAAAATCCGGTAGGACTTTCCGGTGTGCGGATGCAGGCAAAAGTGCATCTGATTACTTGCCATAATGATATGGCTAAAAACATTGTTAAAGCGGTAGAACGCTGCGGACTTAAGGTAGATCAACTTATTTTTGCCGGTTTAGCCTCAAGCTATGCCGTTTTGACAGAAGATGAACGTGAACTGGGTGTCTGCGTCATTGATATTGGCGGCGGGACCATGGATATCGCTATTTATACTGGCGGTGCTCTGCGTCATACTAAAGTTATTCCTTACGCAGGTAATGTGGTTACCAGTGATATCGCTTATGCCTTCGGGACGCCTCCAACGGATGCCGAAGCAATAAAAGTGCGTCATGGATGTGCTTTGGGTTCTATCGTCAGCAAAGATGAGAACGTGGAAGTCCCTAGCGTTGGTGGCAGACCACCGCGTAGTTTACAGCGTCAGACGTTAGCTGATGTGATTGAGCCGCGTTATACCGAGCTGCTTAATCTGGTAAACGATGAAATTTTGCAGGTGCAGGAACAACTGCGTCAACAAGGGGTTAAGCATCACTTAGCCGCCGGTATCGTGTTAACAGGGGGAGCAGCTCAGATTGATGGTTTAGCTGAGTGTGCTCAAAGAGTGTTCCATACCCAGGTGCGTATTGGACAGCCACTGAATATCACTGGACTAACGGATTATGCGCAAGAGCCTTACTACTCAACGGCAGTAGGTCTGTTGCACTACGGTAAAGAGTCTCACCTCAGAGGCGAGACTGATGTAGAAAAAAGAACATCTATGCGTAGCTGGGCACAGCGTTTGACCGGTTGGTTACGTAAAGAATTTTAATCAGTAGTGCAATTAACGTATTTTAAGCGATAATTCATTGCGTAAGAGTTAAAACGGAGAGAGAAATTATGTTTGAACCAATGGAGCTAACCAACGATGCGGTGATTAAAGTCATCGGCGTTGGCGGCGGCGGCGGTAATGCTGTCGAACATATGGTGCGTGAGCACATTGAAGGCGTTGAATTCTTCGCCATCAATACCGATGCTCAAGCGTTGCGGAAAACGGCCGTTGGCCAAACTATCCAGATCGGCAGTGGCGTAACTAAAGGTTTAGGCGCAGGTGCTAACCCTGAAGTGGGTCGCAATTCTGCAGAAGAAGACCGTGAACAACTGCGTACTGCACTGGAAGGTGCGGACATGGTGTTTATTGCTGCCGGCATGGGTGGTGGTACCGGAACCGGTGCTGCGCCAGTGGTTGCTGAAGTAGCAAAAGACTTAGGTATTCTGACCGTTGCCGTGGTAACCAAACCGTTTAACTTCGAAGGTAAAAAGCGTATGACGTTTGCAGAGCAAGGCATTGCCGAACTCTCCAAGCATGTTGACTCGCTGATTACTATTCCTAATGACAAGCTACTGAAAGTATTAGGTCGCGGTATTTCACTGCTGGATGCTTTCGGTGCAGCCAATGATGTATTAAAAGGCGCGGTGCAGGGTATTGCAGAACTGATTACTCGTCCGGGCTTAATGAACGTTGACTTTGCGGACGTACGTACTGTGATGTCTGAAATGGGTTATGCCATGATGGGTTCTGGTATTGCTCGCGGTGAAGATCGTGCTGAAGAAGCGGCTGAAATGGCTATCTCCAGTCCGTTACTGGAAGATATCGATCTGTCTGGTGCCCGCGGTGTTCTGGTTAACATCACGGCTGGCTTTGACTTACGTTTGGATGAGTTCGAAACCGTTGGTAACACCATCCGTGCATTTGCATCGGATAATGCCACCGTGGTTATCGGTACTTCTCTGGACCCGGATATGAGCGATGAGCTGCGTGTAACTGTTGTTGCAACAGGTATCGGTATGGATAAGCGTCCTGAAATTACGCTGGTCTCTAAATCACCGGCCACTCAACCTGTCGATCATCGCTATGCTCAACATGGCTTAGCTCCTCTGCAACCGCAAGAGAGCAAACCTGCTGCAGCGAAAGTGGTAAATGACCAGGGCGTTCAGCCGAACAAAGAGCCTGATTATTTAGATATTCCAGCCTTCTTACGCAAACAAGCGGATTAATTAGGCTGTTAACGCTGAATGATTTGGATTCTCCGCTCTTTATGCTAAACTGGCGCGGAGACCGTGGTGTAAACTACGGTAAGTTGGATCAACAATGCGAGATAATACGATGATTAAACAGCGGACACTAAAACGCATCATTCAAGCTACAGGCGTCGGTCTTCATACCGGACGCAAGGTTAGCCTGACTCTGCGCCCGGCCGCAGCTAATACGGGTGTCATCTATCGTCGTACTGACTTGAATCCACCGGTTGATTTTCCGGCAGATGCAAAATCCGTGCGTGATACCATGCTGTGTACTTGCCTGGTTAATGAAGATGACGTACGTATTTCTACTGTGGAACACCTTAATGCTGCGTTAGCAGGATTAGGCATCGACAACATTATTATTGAAGTTGACGCACCAGAAATTCCAATTATGGATGGTAGTGCGGCACCTTTCGTCTACTTACTGTTAGACGGCGGAATTGAAGAACTAAACGCACCGAAGAAATTCCTGCGTATTACTCAGCCTGTTCGCGTCGAAGACGGCGACAAGTGGGCTGAACTGACACCTTTTAACGGTTTCAGCTTAGACTTTACTATCGATTTTAATCACCCGGCGATTGATTCCGGTTCACAACGCTATCGCATGAATTTCTCTGCTGATGCGTTTGTTCGTCAGATCAGTCGTGCACGTACCTTTGGGTTCATGCGTGATATCGAGTATTTACAGTCTAAGGGCCTGTGCCTGGGTGGCAGCTTCGATTGTGCTATCGTAGTAGATGATTACCGTGTGCTGAACGAAGATGGTTTGCGTTTTGAAGACGAATTTGTTCGTCATAAAATGTTGGATGCTATCGGTGATCTGTTTATGTGTGGTCACAACATTATTGGCGCATTTACTGCGTTCAAATCTGGTCACGCATTAAACAACAAGCTTCTGCAAGCTGTATTAGCGAAACAGGAAGCCTGGGAATACGTTACCTTTGAAGACGAAGCTGAAATGCCACTGGCATTCAAAACGTCGAGAACTGTACTGGCTTAATTGCCGGGTAATATTACGGTTTTTTAGTACGATTTAAATTATTACGGCTTGTTGCGCTGGTTACTCTCTCTCCAGCTAGTGCAGCAAGTCGTTCTAGTTTCTCTTTCAGCCTTTTTGGGCTCCTCGCTGCCAATTCCTTCAACTGTTTTGCACTCTGTTCACTAAGCTGGCGCATAGGCATATCATCTTTTGTGCTTTCCGGAATGTAGCGATGGACTAAATTTTCAGCAGTCTGCTTATTTGTGCTTAACTTTGGATTAATCTTTATGTCGATTGACACTAAAGATGGTAATATTTCACTCCTGAGTGTGCTTAATAATGTTTGTTGTTCATAACGTAAAAGTGTCAACCAACTGGCATTTGCCACCTCAAGGACTAAAATACCTTGACGGTAGTTAGCAACTCGACAGAATTCGTGCAGTTGTTTAGGTAACAGAGCCTTAACTGCCTTATTAAGTTTTATCAGCGCTATGGCCCGCTGCTGGACGTTTCGCAACAGGTCTGTATCATCAAATAGCGTATCTAATAATAATGGGCGACTATCGCGCATAAGCAGATTCCGGCAGGTAATAGTTAGTTGATAATGGGTATTTTAAATCGTTGGCGACAATTTGGTATGCGTTATTTTTGGCCGCACCTCTTATTGGGGGTTGTGGCAGCCAGCATTGGTGCGCCTGCAAGCCTGAACGGTTTACCTCAACAAGTTTCATTATCTGCGGCCTTTTCAAACGTCAATCCAATTAATCCGGCGGTTCCGGGCGTTGGGCAGTTGGCGTTATCCAGCGAAATTAACACGCGCCCGCTGCAAAATCTTAATCCGTGGCAGCATTTCGCGATTCGTAATTATCTTACCCGTCTTGCTGTTTCCTTCCCTCAGGATGAAGTACCCTCCGATGAGGTGAAGGTCAATGATGATAAGCTAACGCTTAGCCATCTTGCTCTTTTGGATTCATTATCGATACAAGCGGCTATTGAAGTAACGCTGCCTTCGACAGTATCGCGTCTAATTCCCCTTGAGTCGACTTTTATCCTTCACCCTGTCAGATTTTGGTTGAGCAAGGTGCAGGGTATCCGCGCAGGTCCTTCTTCATACGCATAATCATCCCGGTAATGAGGGTATCCTTGTTACTTTGGGCGCATTTTTTCTGATTTTTTTCTTTGAATTCATACTGCCGGACAAGGCAGTACTAAAGAGACATTTAGACCTATGTTAACTAAATTAATGACAAAAGTTTTCGGTAGCCGTAATGACCGGACACTGCGCCGTATGCGTAAAAGCGTTGAATCTATTAACCGCCTTGAACCAGAATATGAAGCATTATCTGATGATGAACTGAAGGCTAAAACTGAGGCCTTTCGTGAACGTCTGGCTAAGGGCGAGTCGCTGGAATCAATCATGCCAGAGGCATTTGCCGTAGTGCGTGAAGCCAGTAAGCGTGTATTTGGTATGCGTCACTTTGATGTACAGATGATCGGCGGTATGGTGTTGAACGATCGCTGTATTGCAGAGATGCGTACTGGTGAAGGTAAAACCTTAACCGCAACGCTGCCAGCCTATCTGAATGCCATCACTGGCCGAGGTGTACACGTAGTAACCGTGAACGACTACCTGGCACGACGCGATGCGGAAAATAACCGCCCACTGTTTGAATTCTTGGGCTTAACCGTAGGTATCAACCTGCCGGGTATGCCGCCTCCGGCAAAACGCGAAGCCTATGCGGCGGATATCACCTACGGTACCAACAACGAATTTGGCTTTGACTATCTGCGTGACAACATGGCATTCAGCCCTGAAGAACGCGTTCAGCGTAAGCTTTACTATGCGTTGGTGGATGAGGTTGACTCCATCTTAATCGATGAAGCACGTACCCCACTGATTATCTCTGGTCCTGCGGAAGACAGCTCAGAGCTATACAGAAAAGTTGATAAAATTATTCCTAAGCTGCTGCGTCAGGAAAAAGAAGATTCCGATACCTTTGAAGGTGAAGGTCACTTCTCCGTTGATGAGAAGAGTCGCCAGGTTAACCTTACTGAGCGTGGTCTGGTACTGATTGAGCAATTGTTGATGGAAGCAGGAATGATGGAAGAGGGCGAGTCGCTCTATTCTCCTGGTAACATCGTATTAATGCATCACGTAACCGCAGCACTGCGCGCCCACGCGCTGTTTACTCGCGATGTTGACTATATCGTTAAAGATGGTGAAGTCATTATTGTTGATGAGCACACCGGCCGTACCATGGAAGGCCGCCGCTGGTCAGATGGTTTACATCAGGCAGTAGAAGCAAAAGAAAGGGTTGAGATTCAGAATGAGAACCAAACTCTGGCTTCTATTACCTTCCAGAACTACTTCCGTCTGTATGAAAAACTGGCCGGTATGACCGGTACTGCGGATACTGAAGCATTCGAATTCCGTCAGATTTACCGTTTAGATACCATTGTTGTGCCAACCAACCGCCCCATGGTTCGTGATGATATGCCCGATCTGGTCTATATGACCGAGAAAGAGAAGATCGATGCCATCATTGAAGACATTAAAGATCGCAGCACCAAGGGGCAGCCAATTCTTGTGGGTACCATTTCCATCGAAAAATCGGAAGTGGTCTCTAATGAACTGAAAAAAGCCGGTATTGCTCATAAAGTTTTGAACGCCAAATTCCATGAAATGGAAGCAGAAATCGTGGCCAACGCAGGTCAGGAAGGTGCGGTAACTATCGCTACCAACATGGCGGGTCGTGGTACCGATATCGTGTTGGGTGGCAGCTGGCAGAGCGAACTTGCTGAGCTGGAAAATCCAACTGAAGAGCAGATTCAGGCGGTTAAAGCCGCATGGCAAGAGCGCCACGATCGCGTACTGGCTGCCGGCGGTTTGCATATTATCGGTACTGAGCGTCATGAATCTCGTCGTATTGATAATCAGCTGCGTGGTCGTTCTGGTCGTCAGGGTGACCCAGGTTCATCACGTTTTTATCTGTCGATGGAAGATGCCCTGATGCGCATCTTCGCTTCTGACCGCGTAGCCGGAATGATGCGTAAGCTGGGTATGAAACCGGGAGAAGCGATTGAACACCCATGGGTAACCAAAGCTATCGCTAACGCTCAGCGTAAAGTAGAAAGCCGCAACTTTGATATTCGTAAGCAACTGCTGGAATTTGATGACGTTGCTAACGATCAGCGCCGTGCTATTTATGCTCAGCGTAATGAACTGTTGGATATCAGCGACATCAGTGAAACTATCGACAGTATCCGTCAGGATGTGTTTACCACCGTGATTGATAACTATATTCCACCTCAATCTTTGGAAGAAATGTGGGATGTTCCGGGGCTGGAAGCGCGTCTGAAGAACGACTTCGATCTCGATCTGCCGATTGCTCAATGGCTGGATACCGAACATGAACTGCATGAAGAGACGCTGCGTGAACGTATTGTTGAAGAAGCCGCTAAAGTCTATCACCAGAAAGAAGAGGTTGTTGGTGATGAGATGATGCGTAACTTTGAGAAAGGCGTAATGCTGCAAACGCTGGACACCATGTGGAAAGAGCACCTGGCTGCTATGGATTATCTGCGTCAGGGTATTCATCTGCGTGGTTATGCACAGAAAGATCCTAAGCAGGAGTATAAGCGTGAGTCGTTCTCTATGTTCGCCAGCATGCTTGAAGCGTTGAAATATGAAGTTATCAGCGTACTGAGCAAAGTTCAGGTGCGTATGCCGGAAGAAGTTGAGGCGGTAGAGCAGCAGCGTCGTGAAGAGGCAGAACGCTTAGCTCGTCAGCAACAGTTTAGCCATCAGGAAGAGAATGCGTTGGAAGAAGAGCCTGCGCCTAATCAGCCGATGGTACGTGAAGAGCGTAAGATTGGTCGTAACGACCCGTGCCCTTGTGGTTCCGGTAAGAAATACAAGCAGTGTCATGGTAGTTTGCAGTAAGTTTGTTAAGAGATGAGAGCGCCGGTAGGCGCTCTCAGACTGATGACAAACCAGATGAATTAGCTTCAATAAACATTCCGGTCGTAAAAACTAAAGTGCTTATATTAACTTTGTGCTCGACCGGAAAACCGTCTGTACTTGGCCTCAGCGCATGTCGGGCCTGGTCTGCCTACGGGCACTTCGTTGGCTTACGCCAAGTCGACCCCCACGGCAGCCCCTCCCGACAATTAGCCATGTTAAGACATAAAACTACTTTGTCATTAATCGAGAGCGCCTGTTGGCGCTCTCCTTTTATCTACACAATAATAACTGACCTATGAGTATCCCTATGAAGCGAATCGAAATAGCTGTTGGAATAATAATTGATATTAAGCAGGCTATATTTGTTACCCAAAGGCTTAAAGATAGCCATCTTGCCGGTTATTGGGAATTTCCCGGTGGGAAAGTTGAAGCAGGGGAAGATGCAGAACAGGCGCTAAGACGTGAACTTCAGGAGGAGGTCGGTATTGAGATGACTCACTCCAGCCTGTTAACAACGTTGGAGTATGACTATCCCGACCGCCAGTTAACGTTGCATTTCTTTATTGTAGATAGTTGGGAAGGTCAGCCGGAAGGGCGTGAAGGTCAGATATCTCGCTGGATTGATGTTTCACAGCTGAATGTTGCTGAGTTTCCGCAAGCAAATCAGCCAGTGATTGCTGAACTGAAGCAGCGTTACCGCACGGCGTAATTGACTGGCTATGCGGTAGCTTTTAAAGGATGAGTTGGTGGAGATTACTTCTCCTCTTCGCTCCATTCATCGCTATCGGATTGATCGCCAGAGCTTGGAATTCGTTTCTCTTCATCGGCCCATTCACCTAAATCAATTAACTGGCAGCGCTTACTGCAAAATGGTCGGTAAGTGCTTTGTTCATTCCAGATAACGGGCTTTCCGCAGGTAGGGCAGTTTACCTGAAGGGGGGTGTCACTCATGAAATACTCCCAAATAACATAATCAATAGCAAAACCAAAAGGTTACCTACTTAGCGTCAATAATCTGGCATTGCTGATGTCAGTGACACCAGCAAATAATAGTTAACAGCAGGCAATCTCAAAATTAAACCTTTCCGGTGTATCACCAATATCGCTATCAAATGGCATAAATCGAATAGCGAAGCGAGATTTATGACCGGAAACTTGTGGATACAGTTGATAAGCTGAATCTACTCTAATACGCAAAATATCACAGTCTTCAGCATTATCCTGATAGAAACCATTCAGACTGGTTTGTTTTTGAAAGACACCGGACTGCCGAACTAAATCGAGGCAGGCATTAAGCGCATTACTGAGCGGTGTTGTGGTTTCAATCCATTGCGCTACCTGCTCATCCCGCTGTAATTTAGGATTATGTAACCACATATGCAATACGGGTAAATCAAAGCTACAACAGCCACCAGGAATACTTAAACGTTGACGAACCATACTAATCAGGCGGTCGTCTTTCAGTTCCTGCCCAAGGCGAGGTGCTGCCAGTAATGTATTAGCCAGCTCTTTTAAGCTATGGCGTAAAGTACTTAAACGTTCGCTATCAACACCTGGAACATCAATCCATTGCAATAGCTTATGCTGTTGACGATCTAACTCTTTAACCAGTTCAGTACGAACATCGCCACGATCCATGATGTCCAGCAGTTCACTGACCGTACGGAAAAAACTTAACGTGTTGGTTAAATTGGTCAGGGAACGGTTGTGTTGTAATTGTTGTAGCAGGAATTCAAGGCGTAACCAGGTACGGACTTTTTCATTAAGCGGATGTTCAAAAAGTATGTTCTGGGATAAATCACTCATATCGACAAATCCTGCTTGTTGAATTGGTTGGCTAAGGCTAAATACTTTTGGTGCAACAGGGCGATTTGCGGTATTAACGCTTCTGGTTCCCTGTCATTATTTAGCACATCATCTGCATGAGACAGACGCTCAGCGCGGGAAGTTTGGGCAGATAAGATTTGTTCTGCCAACTGTAAGCTGCTTCCATCGCGGGTCATTATTCTGTCTAATTGTGTCTCTCTGCTAACATCCACCACTAACACGCGGTTAGCTCGGGAACATAGATTATTCTCTATCAATAATGGGACAACCCAAAGCAGATAAGGTGCAGTTATATCTGCAAATTGACGTTGGGTTTCCTGTTGAATCAGTGGGTGGAGCAGATTATTTAACCACTGTTTATCAGCAGAATGACTAAAAATACGTTCGCGTAATTTTTTACGGTTTAAACTACCATCGGCCAGAAGTATTGAATGACCGAAATGATGTGCAATCTGTTGGAGAGCATCACGACCCGGTTCTACCACCTGGCGGGCAATGATATCAGCATCGATGACAGGAACGCCCAAACGGGAAAACTCATTGGATACGGTTGATTTTCCGCTACCAATTCCGCCGGTAAGTGCCACGATATAACTCATATAAAAGCCTGTAACAGTATTGATAGCTCAATAATAAAGGGATCTCACAGAAGTGCAAGCCATCCGGCAATAGCAAGGAAAGGACCAAAGGCAATTGTGTTGTTTTTAGTTTTCTTATTCTGATTAATCAGCAGAAAATAAATGAGTCCACTCAGGCTGGCAGTGAGCATTATTATTGGCAAAGCGTTTATTCCAACCCAGCCACCAAGTCCTGCCATGAGCTTTATATCGCCGCCACCCAACCCATGCTGACCTTTCCATAACCGAAATAGCGTTCCGGGTATCCAAAGAAATATGTATCCAATGAGTGTTCCTGTCACAGATTCTGATAACGACAATGGTGATAAACCAAACAGCGCAAAAATCAGTCCACTCCAGATTAGTGGCAGAGTAAATACATCCGGTAATAGTTGATGAGATATATCGA